>DYEX01000039.1 GCA_020725525.1 Desulfovirgula sp. | reverse complement strand
TTCCGATCTGCCACTGCTTGAAGGCTGGACGAATGCCGCACGAGTCGCACAAATCTTTTGTTTTCTCCGGCAGCAGGTATGGCTCCGCTGCCAGGTGGAATTCTTTCTCGTAGAGGTCGATCGCCCCTTCGGTTGTTTCCCATGCCGGCACCAGCACGCTGCGACGATCGGCCATTTCTTCAACCAAACGGCCCCGCAAGTCGCTAAATTTTTGAGCTAGATCTGAAACCGTTGCCGCGTGCGATACCCCGACGGCGCGGGCTGTAAGACAAACCTCCCGGTGCAGGCGCTCAATCTCCTCCGCTACGGTTTCACCTTTTCCCGCCCGCACTACCGCCATCAAGTGCCCGCCGCCGGCGTAGATGATTGACTCCGTGGTTAGCCCGGGCAGTTCGCGAAACATCTGGATATAACGGCGGCGGTTGATGTCATCGAGGAGCACACTGGCGCCGCGGATTTCGCTGATGCGGTTTGTTTCCAGGTAATATTCCTTAATTTTGAAGGCCCCGCCCTCAACTATGTCTACTTTCAATTGCCCCAGTTCTCGCCCTATCTCAACCTCATCTGAATACCCGGCCAGCCATGATGCTGTTTCATAGATTGACCGGAGGGTGTCCGGAATCGACTTTAAATTGCTCAGCTCGTTTTCCGGTGCAAAAACATCGCTTCCCTCCAGGAGGCTGGTCAGGCGAAGAGCCCGCCATTCTTCCGGGGAAATCCGGTCAGCCGCCAGGGCATGAAACAAGCCCGTTCTTAATAACAAAAAATCAGCCAGGCGCACGCACGGTTTTCCTTCCCCACGCAGCCAGCCGGCCGGCGGGCTGTTCCTGGCCAACCTTGCAGAGATTCGGCCGGGGAAGGGTAAGTCGGGCCAGAGGGCCGCCAGTGGGACGTGGTTTATAACCGCGCCATCCGTATCCTTCAGCTCAGTGTTAAGAAAGCCATTTTCCTTAAGCCACCGTTTCCTTTCAAAAATATCGCGCTGGGAGAAAAAGTCCGACAGTTTTTCGGCGGCATAGTCAGACCCTTTCTCTTTCAGCAGAACCATTACCAGGGCCAACCCCTGGCGGGTGATCTCGCCGGCCCGACTGGCTTCGAGATAATACTGCGTACCCGTCACCGGGTGCTTCCAGAGAATCGCCTTCGGGGGTATGCCTTCTTTTTGTAGCGGGCTGCCTAAAGGTTCACAAATATCTTTTAGCCAGTTGATAAACGGCAAACTCGTATCACCTCCATCTTTTAAAGCTTTTCAACCACAACATCGCGTTTCACCGCTTCCCCCGGGCCCGCTCGCGGATGGCCTGGAGGTTTAAAATTTCCATCACTTTAAAACGGGTTACCACACTCCCGGTCTCCGGCACCAGGCGCAAAACGGGCGGAAAGTGGCCCATGCGACCGTGTACCAGAGCCAGGACCACAGCGGCACTGTAGTTCAAAGATGGCAGGTTGATTAATAATGGTTCGGTTTGCCATTCCCGGGAACTAAGGCCCAAATCATCCAGCCGGGAGGCGATCTGGGGTTCCAGGGGGCTTTGCAGATCGATCTGGCTGGGCACTTCGATTACTTCTGAAACTGCACATCCGGCCAGGGTTTCAATTTCCCGCAAATTCTGTTCCGTCAAAGGATGAGAAAAATTAATAATCCTCACCTTGTTTCACTTCCTCCACCAGGGCAAAGTATGGAGCAAACTCGGCGATCAGTTTACTGCGGTCCACATTGCCGGCAGGGTAACCCAGCCAGTCCCGCAGTTTCTCGTAAACTCCCCGGAGCTGGTTGGCCACCGTCTGCTCCTGCTTGAAAAGGGCAGCAGCAATGGCAGCATTATCCAGCCCCTGGCAGGCCAGGCGGACCACCTCCCTTTCGGCGCGGGTCAACCAGCGTTCAATGAACTCCCGCTGTCGTTTTATCCGGGTAGCACGGCTGAGCTTTTCATGCCAGGCCACCACTTCGGCGGGGTCATTCATCTCGGCTACGGTCTGCATCAGGATCCCGGCTTCACTCCAGCGCAGGACGGGCACAGGTACCAGCCAGACCTTTTCCCCGGGGGGAAGGTGCAGCTGGCGGCCGGCACCGGGCTGCCAGCCTTCCGTAATCAGGTGCCAGACACGATCCTCCGGCCCGAAAAGGAGCTGGGCAACCACCATGCCCAGTATCCCCATGACCTTGCGGCCGCCCGATATACAAAGATGCACCATGCCTCCCGCCTGGCGGGCACGGCGAATTTCCACATACAGGGTGCGCAGGAGAGCCCGCAGGTCCTTATCGGTACAGAAATCCCCCACTGGTCCGTCCGTAGAAGTAACGGGAACGGCCCGCAGTTGAATACCCGGGTAGACCGCCCTCTGAAACTCCCCCTCAATGATTCTCAAGGCTTCCTGCACCCTTGGAGTTTCCGTGTAGATTACCACTACCTCACTGATTGCTTCACCACCGGATAACAGGTGGTCCAGCGTGATGGTCACCACCTGGGGTTCCACACCCAGGGTGGCGATCAATATACCGGCACGGCGGTTGCACTTTCCCGGAGGGCCGGAGGGAGGGCTCATATAATCACCTTCCCGCTCTAAAAATCCGGTTCCCGGCCGTTACGGGTATTCACAGAATTCCGGGGAGACCCGCCCCCAGCACCCAACACCCATCGTAACGCTCAGCTTTCCGGGTATTAACTTAAACTGGGTGTTGAATGCCGGGTTCTACCTTCACCCTACTCCGAATCGGCCGGTACAGCCAGAGCTGCGGCCTACTAATTTAAATGGTAATTTTCTACTATACCTTCATCTCTGGTGTACGTTGCCAGGATTTATCACCTGTTATTCGACATATGCCCGTACAGTCCTGCCAGAAATATGATAATTGCCCCATAAAATTGTACAACCTGGTGCTTTCCACCATAAAAGTAAGAAAGACCGCCGGCGAAATGCCAGCGGCCCTCTTAGTTACTTCACCACGATGTTCACCAGTTTCCCCGGTACGGGGATGACCTTCACTATTTGCTTGCCCTCCACCAGTTTCTGCACCCGGGGCTGGGCCAGGACCACCTCTTTCATTTGTTCCGGGGTGATGTCCGCCGGCACCAGTACCCGCTCCCGCACCCGGCCGTTGATCTGCACCACAATGGTAATCTCGTCTTCCACAATGGCCCCGGGGTCATAGGCGGGCCAGGGCTGCCTGTGGATGCTCTCCCGGTGGCCGGTGGCCTCCCACAGCTCCTCGGTTATATGGGGAGCAAAGGGAGCGAGCAGAATGAGCAGGTGCTCGATCCCTTCCCGCAAAACCGCCGGGTCCCGGTCGGTTTCCGGCACCTCTTTGTACTGGTACAGGGCGTTCACCAGCTCCATGATGGCGCTGACGGCGGTGTTGAAGTTAAACCGGTTGCCGATATCCTCGGTCACCTTTTTAATGGTCAGGTGGGTCAGGCGGTGCATCTGCCGGTTGACCCCCACCAGCTTACCTGCCGGTTTTGGCGGTGCTTCCAGCAGCCCGCCGGCCACGGAGGCAACCAGGCGCCAGACCCGGTTGAGGAACCGGTAGCAGCCCTCCACCCCCTGGTCGCTCCATTCCAGATCCCGCTCGGGGGGTGCGGCAAAGAGGATGAAAAGCCGGGCGGTATCGGCCCCGTATCTGGCCACAATCTCCTCCGGGCTGACCACGTTCCCCCTGGACTTGGACATCTTGGCGCCGTCTTTCAACACCATGCCCTGGGTTAACAGGTTGGTGAAGGGTTCCTGGATGCCCACCAGCCCCAGGTCGTAGAGCACCTTGGTGAAGAAGCGGGAATAAAGCAGGTGCAAAATGGCGTGTTCCACGCCGCCGATGTACTGGTCCACGGGCAGCCAGTAGTCCACCTTAGCCCGGTCCCAGGGCTGCCCGTCGTCCCGGGGACTGGTGTAGCGGTAGTAATACCAGGAGGAACACATGAAGGTGTCCATGGTATCCGTTTCCCGCCGGGCCGGCCCGCCGCACCGGGGGCAGGTGGTGTTGACGAACTCCGGGCAGTCGGCCAGGGGCGATTGTCCGGTGGGCTTAAATTCCACGTCCCGGGGCAAGAGCACCGGCAGGTCCTCCTCCGGCACTGGGACGATGCCGCACTCATCGCAATATATAACCGGAATGGGCGCACCCCAGTAACGCTGCCGGGAAATCAGCCAGTCCCGCAGGCGGTAGTTCACCTGGCCCCGGCCCAGGCCCTTTTCCTCCAGGTAGGCGATCACCGCCCGGATCCCTTCGTCTTTGGGCAGGCCGTTGAACTGGCCGGAGTTTACCATCACCCCGTCGCCGGCATAAGCTTCCGTCATGGTCTGTGGATCCAGTTCCTCCCCGGGCGGCTGGATGACCACCCGGATGGGCAGGTTGTACTTGCGGGCAAATTCAAAGTCCCGCTGGTCGTGGGCCGGCACGCCCATCACCGCTCCGGTACCATACTCCAGAAGGACGTAATTGGCCACCAGTATGGGTACCCGTTCCCCGTTCAAGGGGTTGATGCAGTAGGCCCCGGTGAACAGCCCTTCCTTTTCCACGTCGGTGGCCGTGCGGGCAATTTCACTTAAATTGCGCACCCGCCGCACGAAGGCCCGCACGGACTCGGCCTGGGGTTTGCCTTCAACGAGCTTCTCCACCAGGGGATGTTCCGGAGCCAGCACCATGTAGGTCACCCCGAACACCGTGTCGGGGCGGGTGGTAAAGACCACAATCTCCTCATCCATACCGGCCACTTTAAAGCGGATCTCCGCCCCCTCGCTGCGGCCGATCCAGTTTTCCTGCATGATTTTAACCTTTTCCGGCCAGCCCTCCAGCAGCTCCAGATCTTTGAGCAGGCGCTCGGCGTAGGCGGTAATTTTAAAGAACCACTGTTCCAGTTCCCGCTTTTCCACGGGAGTCTTGCAGCGCTCGCAGGCACCCTCCTTGACCTGCTCGTTGGCCAGCACCGTGGCGCAGGAGGGGCACCAGTTGACCGCCGCCTTTTTCTTATAGGCCAGCCCTTTATGATAAAGCTGCAGGAACAGCCACTGGGTCCACTTGTAGTAGCCGGGATGGCAGGTGGCCACTTCCCGGTCCCAGTCGTAGCTGATACCCAGCTGCTTGAGCTGGGCACGCATGGTCCTGATGTTATCCATGGTCCAGTCGGCGGGATGAATGTTGCCGTGCTTGATGGCCGCGTTTTCCGCCGGCAGGCCGAAGGCGTCCCACCCCATGGGGTGCAGGACGTGGTAACCCTGCATGGTTTTAAAGCGGGCCACCACATCGCCAATTGAGTAGTTCCTTACGTGGCCCATGTGCAGCTTGCCCGAAGGGTAGGGAAACATCTCCAGGCAATAGTATTTTGGACGGTCTGAGAAATCCGGGGTCTTATATAAATTTTCTGCGGCCCAGCGGGCCTGCCACTTCGCTTCAATTT
>DYEX01000038.1 GCA_020725525.1 Desulfovirgula sp. | reverse complement strand
GACCAGCATTCGTAAACGTGTTGCCCTCGACCTCCTGAGGGAAGCCCATCTGGCCACGAGATTCGAGATACTTCGGAGCCTGAGTCGGCAGCGACTCATGTTTCTTGGTAAAGGCCATCTGTACCCATGCTAGAGTGTCTGCTCCATTATATAAAATCACCGAAACCATGATCGAAGCCCTATCGAGGGCAGCCTAAATGTACGAAAGTCCACGAAAGTGCGATATTAGGCTATTGGGATTTTTGCAACAGCCACATGGTAACCAAGCCGTTCTATCGTTCTTGTGTGGTTCAACAAATTGATGGCACTGAAAAGGAAAAGTTCGTCAGCAATAGACCCTGAGCGCTCGGTCGCGATGCAAAATACAAAAACCGGAACTGGAGAAAACAGGTTGTCATTTTTACGTTGGGTCTTAGCTATAATCGCCTTTTGATAATTTTTATTGTCGTGCAAAAGGATGGCGGAAACAGAGCCCTGGCAAAACAGATGACTCAGAGTAGAAGAACGATGCATTTTCTTTACACATAGGAACTGGTTTTCTGGAGTCAACAAATCGCACACTTCAACGCGTTGGTTGGGCTCGTCAATCGTGATGTTCTGAGCATCCAAAACTGCCCAAGTTGGATTTTCTTGCTGAAGTCGCTTGTTGTAAGCACCTTCTACTTCCCCAAAACGCATAGAAGGAAACGAAAAAATAGAGGTTAAATCAGTGATTGCGCGAACCTTTGCGCGGGTAGAAGCGGCGTAATTACTGTCGATCAGGAACCATGAACCCGCAGAAATCGTATAAATTTTCTGATTCAGTTCGGTTTCGAAAACGAAGAAATCGTAAAGGGAATTGGCCTTCGTGGTGGGTTGATCTTGGTCATCAAGGCCTATAATCTTGACTTTGTTGAGTGGGTCGTCGATTTCCGGGTGGTTATTGAGAAAATTATAAACGGTAGATAGGGAAAGGCCTTCGGTTTCAACAAAAGCTTTATTGGAATAAATCTTATACCGGTCGAGGCGTTGGAGGTCCAAGAATGCCTCGGGAAGGGCGATGGAAATTTTTTTGATAAGTCGCTTATCTATTGCGTCGCGGAGCAAGGTGTCGAGAACCTGTTTTATTGGCTCGTCAGATTTGACAGGGACGAAATAATCAAGAAAAGGAAACCTGTTTTTGTAAGCATTTGAATTGAATAATCCGAGCATCTGGTCGCACTTGTCAGGCAATTCATCGAAGCAAATCGAAGAGTTTATCTGTAATGAATCGGACCCAGCCAACGATGACGCAATGGATTTGTCAATCGGGGTACCACTTAAAAATCGCACCCATTCGTGGTCAACGTCGATGGAAAAGTCTGGATAGAAGCTTCCTCGCTGAGGTTCACTCGTTGTTGTCGTGTAACCAAGTCTATGGTTCGGGAGTCTATCATTCTTACCTTATCTTTTCCGATAGCGTTAGCGGCTACTTTGATTCCAAAATTGCGCTCCAAATTTGCCCTATTCAAGGCCAAGAAGCCGTATCCAAACGAAACTGCGAAAAATCTACCAGAAACTTTTAATAAAAGAAGGAAGCCGTGACCTTGATTTTCAACTCCAGTAATGGAAAAGCATTTCTCAATGAATGGAGACCATTTCGGCGCTTTCGATTCCAAAGAAACCCAATAACCAACGGCGTCAAATGGAAGTTTTTTGTCCGGTTCGGCAGGGTCGAGACCGGGATAATCTTCTCTGACACAGTCGCCAAAGGTCTTGACGTCTTGGCGAAATAAATAAAACGACAACTTCATAAAGCCTCCCTTAGCCTACGAAAGGCCGCAAAACTTTCTTGGTTTCAAAATTCTTATATTTTCCCAATTTGGAATATAGGCAGAAAGAAGGCTTTTGAAGAGCTTTCCGTGATTTGGAACTTGGAGATGAAGTAGCTCGTGAACAATGACTAAATTCTGGAAGTCCTTGGTCTCAAGAAGCAGATCAAGGGAAAAACAGATTCGGCCCTTGGGACTGCATGACCCCCATTTTTTTGTCATGCGTTGAAGATAGACGCCGTTGGGGGTGACTCCAATACGAACCGCCCATGCCTGGACGGCCCTTTTGAAGGCCTCGGGGGTGGTGCGGTAGTCATAGCCAGGGGCATGCATCATCATGATCTCGGCATCTTCAGGATTTCTTCGACGATCGCAACCATCTTGGTTTTGCCAACAACCGGGAGGAGAATCTTGTAGAGGTCGGCCTTCAGCAGTCGAAGCTCCGCGGGATTGTCTTTGAAGTGGGGTCGCTTCTGAATCGCGGTGTCAATGATCGGGGCCATCTCCTTTGCGGTGTCAACGTCGTTCTGCTTCATAATGCGGAAGATCGCGAACGTATTTGGATTAAAACCAACCTGGTCGGCTTCACGCTTGGCGTCGAGATACTCCTGTGCCAGTTTTTGAAGCTCCTGAAGGGCTTCCTGGGTTGATTCTTGGCGGTCTTCGAAGCGATCAAGAATGGCTTCCGCCCGATCACCGATCGGGATCAGGTGGGGGGCGTTCTTGCTTTCCTCGGAGACAGACTGAATCAGCCCCCGGCCTAGATTGATGACCTTGGCCGATTGATTCGAGGCATCCTCCTTCAAGACCCGCAGGGTCTCTTCGTTGATTTTCACGATGGGAAGCGGATCGGAAGGGCCAGACGAGACAGCGTGACTCTGGATCAGAGCCTCTGTTTTCTTCATCAGGTCTTTGATCAGCATGGTTCGTTTACTGTATGCGTGGCGAACAATGCGGAAGAGGGTTGTCAGTTGGAAATAACGGTCAATCCAGGTTCGAAGGAAAACATCGGGGGAAAGGATCTCGTAGAGGGTTTCAAGTTCCTTGTAGAACTTGTAGAAACCATCCCGCGCGGTTTTGTCGGCGAAAGCTTCGATCGCTCGTTCAACGGCCTTGTCGTCCATAACCCCTGAGCACAGCCGCAGGTAGCTAGGGGCCTGCTCGTTCATGATGGTCTCGAAGCGAAATTTGAGAACGTCAAGGTTTTTGATGACGCTGCTCACTTCATCGGAGTCGAAGGACAGGGCATCTTGAAGCTTCTCGAAGATACCAATGAAGTCGAGAACAAACCCACAAGGCTTCTTGATGCCCTGTTCATCTTCGTAGGGCCGATTTACTCGGGCTATGGCCTGTAGAAGCGCATGATCTCGCATGGGCTTGTCGAGATACATGGCGTAAAGAATCGGAGCATCGAACCCAGTCAGGAGCTTTTCCGTTACGATCAGGATCTTGGGCTGTGTGTCGCGCTTGATGAAAGCCTTCCGGAGCTTCTTCTCTTCATCGGAATTGAGGCGATACTTGGCCAAGAGTTCCGTATCGTTGTGAAAAGAGGAGTAAACGACCCTGGACCATTCGGTGGGAAGATATTTATCAAGAGCCTGTTTGTAAAGCGCGCATGCTTCTCGATCCACGGCCACCAGAAAGGCCTTGTAACCAAGCGGATCAACGTATTCTCTGAAGTGCCTGGCGACGAATTGGACGACCTGGTCAACACGGTCTCGAGCCTTCAGGAAGGCCCTTAAGGTGACCGCCTTCTCGAGGATCTTGTTGAGTTCCTCGATGTCGGCAACCCCTTCGGCCTCTTTCAGGGAAAGAAACTCCTGTTCGAGAACCTCCCTGGGGACACGAATCTCGTTTGGGGCAATGGTGTAATGCAACGGCAGGGTCGTGCCGTCCTCGATGGAGTCGGCAATGGAATACTTGTCGAGGTAGCCCTTGGGGTGATCGTCTTTGCCGAAAACCTTGAATGTGCCCTGACCGTATGCGGTTTTGTCGATGGGAGTCCCGGTGAACCCGATGATCGTTGCCCGAGGGATCGCACCGACCAAGTAGTTTCCGAGGTCACCGCCGGTCGTACGGTGGGCTTCATCGACGAGGATAACGACATTCTCACGGGTGCACAAGTCGGCGTCGGCCTTCTCGAATTTGTGGATCATCGAAACGATGAGACCGCGATGATCTGAAGCAAGTAGCTCCCGAAGGTGGCGCTTGGTTTCAGCGACCGTTGCGGAGAGACCATAGGCGGCGAGGTTGGCGAAGAGCTGGCTTTCGAGCTCATTGCGGTCAACCAACATGATGACGGTCGGGCGTTCTAAAAGCGGATGTCTGAGAATCAGTTCGGCCGCCTTGATCATCGTGAAGGTTTTGCCTGATCCCTGTGTATGCCAGACCAGGCCGCGCTTCTTCTCGGGGTCGAGAACCCGATTGACCACCAGTTCAACGGCCCTAGTCTGATGCTGGCGAAGAATGGCCTTTCGTAGCTCGTCGTCCTTCTTGAAGAAGATGATCCAGTCCCGAAGCATGCGTAGAAAGCGTTCGCGCGAGAAAAAGCGTTTTACCTTGCGTTCGAAGTTGCCCGGTTCGTCGTCTTTCCAGTTGAACAGGTTCTTGCGTTCGAGGCTCCAGGTCGCGCCGTAATAGAAGTCGAGGAGGTTTGTCGCATCGAATATCTGCGGCGCGGTCATCATTTCAGGGGTTTCGCGATGGTAGCGCCGGATTTGCTCGATGCCGTCGTCCAAGCTCTTCTTCGAGCTCTTGGCCTCGACCACGACCAGAGGGATGCCGTTGACCAAGAACACCACATCGGCGCGATTCCCTTTGCGGCCGTTGGTGTATTCCCATTCTTCGGTGACGTGGAACCGATTCTGTTCGATTTTGTCGGGGTCGAAGACGATGACGGTAACGTTGCGATGCCGATTTTCGCTTTCGACGTAGACCGTTCGCTCGCCACGGACCCAAGCCAGGATTTCGGCGTTGCCCTCGATGTTCGACCTGGCGCTTTCCATACGTTGAATGATGCCATCAACGTTGGCGTCGGTCACGATGCCGGGATTCAGCTCGATGAGCTTTTCACGGAGAACCGGATACAGGAAGAGCCCGCTGGGGCCGCGCCGCCTGGTGAGGGCTTCCTGGTCGGAAAGAAAGGCCCAACCAATCGCCGTTGCATGTTTCAAGAGAGGCGCTTGAACCGTGCTTTTTTCCGTTCCGAGGTTGGCGGTCATGGTTACGCGAGGGCTACATCACAGACTAGGCGTTGGTAGCTGTCCCGGCCTTTGACGATCAACTTGACGTTTTGACCACCTATCTTGCTTTCAAGCTGGGCCTTGGCACGGATACCCGCCAGCGAACCCATTTCAGGTGCGTTTCCACCAGCGATCCGAATTCGCTCGACGTTGTTGTACTGATAAGCATTTGCTTTGTGGTAATGGGTTACGTTCACATCGAACGTGTCACCATCAATGACCCTTGCCACTTGTCCCCAAATAACATCAGACATTGGAAATAGCCTTTTCAAGAAACTCAAGAATCTCATTGACTCGCAACTCACCGGTAAGAAGCTTGGGAAGTATTGAAGAAAATAACCTCTTTAAACTGGCAATCTTTTTATTGTGGAAAAGAATTTTGTTTTGAATTGTTGATAACATCTCTCCTATTTTTTCTTGTTCTTGAATGTCCTTTGGAAGACAATGAAAAAAATTTTTTAAAATAGAACCACTAAAACCACCCTTGAGATTTTCCCCTTTAATTGCGTTAACTTGTTGCCAATACAAATCTGATTGGCAAAAGAAATACAAAAACACTGGATGAACTTTTATTGGTCGTAACCGTATGAGATAAGATGCAAAAACTGCTTCGGGAGGATCAGAAACCAGATAACTTTTCCCTGCGGTTGCCCCTATTCGAGCAAAAACTAAATCGCCAGAGCGCAGTAGATATTTTGGGAATTTTTGTGTTTCGCAATTGCAGTAAGGAACAGTCTCCCAATTAACTATAGATTCCTGGATGTCGGTAATTCGCAAGAATTTTGGGCCAATCGGCGCCAAAGATGCCGTCTCTGTGTAGCCATATTGTGGTGGTTCGCAAGTATCTGAAAAACGGACTATCTCCCAACTTTCTGGAATTTTTCCTATGGAAGTTGCTTTGAGAGGATCGTTTTTCAATCCTTCACGAAACAGTTTTTCCATGGTGGCGGCTTTGAGCTCTTTGAGGGTTGAGATGGTTCTGTCTTGCAACTCGATGGCGGCTTGGATCTTTGCCAAAACTGAAGCGATTGCTTTTTGTTCACTAAGTGACGGAAATGGAATTACCCAGTCTTGTAAGACGCTCTTGGATAGTCTCTGTCGGCCGGTGGCCCCCTCCATTCTTTCCGCTAGGGCATGACGAATTTCTGAATCGAGAAGGCAGTAATATAGATATGCAAGGTCGCTTTCATTGGGAATGGCCTTTATGGGAATAATCTCTGTAGAAGCAATCCCAAATCCATTTGGGATATTCTTCGCAATCCCTTGCTTTCCGTTCTCAAAACATGGAGTAATCTTTGAAATCAGCAAGTCCCCGTCTTCAAAATATATGCCGCTTGTTATCGCATCTGGGGATTTCAAAATGTAATCAGATAGAAAAAGCCGGTTTGTTGGAACTAGCTCCATCGGAATGAACGCGATCCGGTCATAATCAGAGAGCTTGAGTCCTGTTGGCTTAGTTGCGAAGCGGTATTTCTCTTTGATTTTTGCCGTTTTCATCTTTATTTTTCAGTTGATCCATTTTGGAAGCACCCAGGTTGTTGCCGCTTTTCAAGCAATCTACGAGAGCGCTCTATTTCTTCTTCAAGAATGCGTTCATCGGGGAGGGTCATGCGGTATTCAGAAGCCATAACCTTATTGGGGAGGTTCTCGAGAGCATACTTCGCCACGGCTTCGTCCTTTTGGGCGCAGAGAATCAAGCCCACCGGCGGGTTTTCATTGGGGAGCGTCCAATGCTCGCGGGCGTAATTGAGGTAGAGGTGCATCTGACCGGCATCCGCGTGGGTGAACTTGGATGTCTTGATGTCGATGATGACCAGACACCGCAACCGGCGATGAAAGAAGAGGAGATCGATGCGATACCACTGATCGCCGACTCGGAGCCGTCGCTGGCGACCGACAAACGTGAAATCGCCACCCAATTCGAGGAGGAAGGTTTCCAAGTGGAGAATCAACGCTTCTTCGAGCTGGGATTCGCTGTATTCATCCTTCAGTCCAAGAAATTCCAGGACGAAGGGATCTTTGACCGCCTCTTCAGGGGTTTCTCGATCTTTTGGGGAAACCTTCCCGGCCTTGGCGAGAAGGGCCGATTTCTCGCGAGATAGGGCGGTCCTCTCGTAGAACATGCTATCTATCTGGCGATCAAGGTGACGAACCGGCCACCCACCACGCAGGGCTTCTTCCTCGTAGAATTTACGGGCCTTCGGGTTCTTCAGCGACATCAAGCGAACATAGGCGGACCAGGGCAATGGGAACCGCGTAGCAAGCGCATCAAACAAGGAGCCAGCCAATTCTCCGGTCGGTGTCTGCCGAACCGATGATGAACATTCTTCAGACGCTGTCTGAAAAATTTCGGTCATCGGCCAGGTGAGGTAGAACTTCCGCATCTGGCTGATGTTTACGGGGCCAAAACCTCGGCCGAATCTGGCAGTGAGATCGGTTGCAAGGCGTTGGATCAGATCGGTGCCGTATTTCGCACGGGCTTTTCCCTGTTGCTCAAACTCGACGATTCGACGACCCACGAGCCAATAGGTCACCGTCATCGTGGTGTTGACTGCGCGAGAAGCCGAATAGCGGGCTTGCTCAATGAAGCGAGATATCTCTCGAAGGAGAGTGTCATAGCCCGCCATGGACGTCTGGAGTGACTTTCGAGAAGACGTCATTCCTGGCTCCCATAGCGGAACCCCAGGCGGGTAAAGATCTCCGAGAGGGTTACGTCGAGTTGTCGCTCCTGTTCGCGGAGTTTGGTCAAGTCATCGAGGATCGGTTGAATCTCCCGCTGTTCAATCGTCGCCGCATTGGTGATATAGCGCGCCGGAGAAAGGTTATAATCGTTATCGACGATCTCTTGCAAAGATGAGACCTTCACTAGATTGATCGCATCCTGGCCGTTGCGAAATGCCTCTACGATCAACTTGATCCCGCTCTCGGGGAGGATATTCTTGGGCTTGCCTTTCGAGAATTGGGCACTGGCGTTGATGAAGATGACCTTGCCACGACGGGGGGCGGGTTTGTCGCGGTTCAGGATCACGATCAAACCGGCGGCAGTGGTGTTGTAGAAAAGGTTATCAGGGAGGAGGATGACCGCTTCGATCAAATCCTGATCGACAAACCACTTGCGGATCGCCTTCTCCTTGTTCTCCCCTTCGTTTCCGCTACCTCGGCTGGCCGCTCCGGTGTCGATGACGACCGCCGCTTTGCCCGTGTCTCGGAGTGAGGCGACAACATGTTGCATCCAAGCCCAATCGGCAGAAGAGTTCGGTGCGAACCCGCCACGTTCGGAGAACCGCTCATACGGGTCGTTCTCGTAGGTTGATTGCTCGAATGCTTTCTGATTCCACATTGGATTTGTGACGATGAGATCGAATTTCTTCAGCTTCGAGTCTTCGAGGAACTTCGGATTGGTCATGGTGTTGCCACGAACAATCTCGCCTTCCATGTCATGCAAGACCATGTTCATACGAGCAATCGCGAAGGTGGAGCCGGTGAGCTCCTGACCGTAGAGCTTGAGCGGTTTATCGACTCGCTTTTCGTTCTGGCGCAAAACGAGCTGGCACTTGATGAGAAGGCCTCCGGAACCGCAACACGGGTCATAAACCTCTTGTCCCTGGCGGGGATTCATCAAGTGGGCTATCAGCCAGGCCACTTCGAGGGGCGTGAAGAACTCCCCGGCGCTCTGACCTGAGCTTTCAGCGAACTTCCGAAGGAGGTATTCGTAAGCCCGACCGAGGAAATCAGGTTCCACATCTTTCAAACCAAGTCGATACCGGGGATCACTGAGAATCTCGATGACCCGGCGAAGGGCATCATCGCTGATTTCCCGCTCTCCGTTCCTGGTTTCGTTGAAATCGACGATGTCGATAACTCCTTGAAGGGTTTCGTTCGCCTTGGTGATGCGACGAATGGTCGTCGTCAACTGTTCCCCGAGGGTTTTGGGGCGGTCATTATCCGGCCAGTCGAAAGCCTCGCGCCCGCTGACAACCGGCCATCTCGCCTCTGGTGGAATATAGAAGCGGACGATGCTATGGTCTACTTCGAGAACGGATTCCACCGATTCACGATCACCGAATTCCTGTTCGAGCCGCGACAGCTCATCTTCGAACACGTCAGAGAGACGCTTGATGAAGATGAGCGGCAAGAGGTAGTCCTTGAACTTCGGGGCATCCTTCTCGCCACGGATCGCGCAAGCAGCTTTCCATAACAGCGTTTCCATTGATTTCACGTCGAGCACTGCCTTTTCGCCAATACTCACTCCCGCTTCAGATTTCGCTTGGATTTTCCTTTTTCGGCGTCGGTTCTGCGGTAAAGGTAACGACGCTTCCGAAGCAGGCTCGACAGCCGCCAATCTTTCGAGAAGATCTCCGTAAGCAGGCCCAAGCTTTTTGATATAGCTGAAAATATCTCTCAATGCCCTTTTGTCTGGAGCGCTTTTTTCGTTGATCCAACGGTTTACGGTCGGCAATGCCACGCCAAGGGCATTGGCTAGGTGGCTCTGAGTTTGGCTCGAGCGACCAAGAAGTTCTTTTAGAACCGATGAGACTGAACAGTGGGGCATCAGGTGGCGCCTCCTGGGGAAATAATGGATGTATGAAAAGAACCCCGAGCTATCTTAAAATGATTATACAATAAATCAATTGATATAGCAAGTGACAAAAATATAGCCAGAAAAATTGTTATGATATTAGTCTTTACGCACTTTCCCGACGTATGGGCCTCCGAACCCTCATATTTTTCACGTTCGCCCAATCACGACTCCCAAGTCATGCCCAGGAAACACGCAATTTTCCCTGAGTCAGCCAAAAACCATTGAGTGGCTCAGATTTCAACCGCTGTTGACAGACCCAGCAACCGAACAGGGGGCCGAAATGTCTGAAGTCGCCGGTCAGAAGAATGTCAGCCTTGATCTGGATCGCGGCCGCAAGTATGGGGAGATCCTTGTCTGGAAGCTGGATGGAAGGAGGCAGGCGGGAACCTGGGCGCACCGTCAG
>DYEX01000037.1 GCA_020725525.1 Desulfovirgula sp. | reverse complement strand
GAATACCAGATGGGACGTGACTCCGGCGGGCAGGGCTGGACGGCAGAGATCAACGGAGAGCCTTTTGGCAGGGCACTTCTTAAGGAGATTGAAGAAATAGAGAAATTAGCAACAGACAAACTAAAAGATAGTAACCGTACCAGCGACAAGCGTTTTGTCCTCCTCTGCCTGGCTCATTTCTTCGGGTATTTAAGCTGGCGGGTCAAGTATCTGGATTACCTCAAAAAAGAAAAAGCGCAAAGCAAAAAGCGGCATCCTGGAGGTGATCGTGATGGCGGCAGCCGTTAGCTTCCTCTACGACACCTTCTATAACCGGCGGCGCATTACCGGGTGTTTGGTGACCTTAACCCCGTTGCGCATCGGGAGCGGGGAGGCCGTGCCCGACCCCACTGCCATCGACAACCCGGTCATCCGCGATGCTTACGGGCGTCCTTTCATCCCGGGGTCATCTTTCAAGGGGGTGTGGCGGAGCTTTGCCGAGCAGGTTTTGGGGCAACGCGATAACGGCGACCGCGAGTGCTGCGATCCTCTGAGCGAACCGTGCCTGTCCAATGAAACGGTGAAAGAACTCAAAAAAAAGCATAAAGAACTCCGGCGGCTGGCCGGCGAAATTTACACCAGGCTATGCCCGGCGTGTCGCATCTTCGGCAGCCCCCACTTTGCCGGCCGGTTACGGGTCAGGGATTTGCTCCTGGATGAGTCCACCTGGCCGGGCTTTTGCGAGGTCCGCCCCGGCGTCGCCATCGACCGGGATACGCGTACCGCTCACACGAAACGCAAGTACGAGATTGAGGCAGTACCGGCCGGAACGGCTTTTACTTTCGAAGCCGTTGTAGAAAACGCCAGCGATGAAGAATGGCGGGATATACTTCTGACGCTGCTGCCCTTTACCCGGGGGGAACTTCCCCTGGGTGGCTGCACCGGGCGCGGCCTGGGCCGGGTGCGCCTGGAGAGTACGCAGGTGGCTTCGGTCACCGCAGCTAACCTGCGCGAATTCCTGGCCCGCGGCTGGAACGGGCTGTTGACTCAGGACCTGGGAAGCGCCTGTCGCGAAGCGGGGTTGGCTATGGGGGGTGCGGCGGGTGTTTAAGAACCTTCGTAACGATGCGCGCATCTTTTTCTGGTTACATACCGCCGGGCCGCTTTTAATCAAAGGGCCGGATCAGCCGGGACTTGATCCCCTGCAGCCTGATATGAGTTTTGTCCGGGCCTGGCGGAACGGCAGGGAAGTGCCCTACATCCCTGGTTCCAGCCTCAAGGGTGTTCTGCGCAGCCGGGCGGAACAGATCATCCGGGCGCTGGCACCGGACAGGATGGTTATTCCCGACCCCTTCCAGCGAGGGCGCGATGACGAAATGAAAGATAAACCGGGCGATTACCGCTACTATGCTTCGGACCCTGTAACCCAGCTTTTCGGGCAGACCTATCTGGCGGGACGCCTGCGCTGTGCCGACGCCTTTCCGGTAGAGGACAGGCCTCTAGTTTTGAATGAACGGAACCACGTGGCTATCAACCGGATCACCGGCGCTACGCAGGGAAAGGCACTCTTCAACCCGGAGGTGGTCGAAGAGGGAACCTTTGCCGCCGAAATCAGCCTGACCAATTTTGCGGTTTGGCAGCTTAAGCTGTTGGGCGTACTGCTGCAGGACCTGGACGATGGTTTCCTCCTGCTCGGGGGCAGCACCACCCGGGGTTACGGCCGGGTGCGTGTAGAAAACGCGCAGGTGCTGGTGCGGGATTACCGCCGCGATCCACCCGCGGAAGTACTGCGCGGGTATGAGCACGACGATACTGTACCGGCAGCCGGTTGCCGTTACACCAACAAAGGCTACTGCTGGGAGGCTGCCCGCGAAGGTTTTGAGTGGCTCCTGACCCTTAAAGTTGACTTGGCAGAAACCTTAGAGAGATTGCACCGTAAACAAAGGGAAGTGCAACAAAAGTGGGTGAATTACGGTGGCTAAAGGAACCGGAACCATGTTGCGAGACAAACCTTACGCTTTTGTACCCCTCCTGCCGGTACGCCCGGAAGACCGGCGGGAAGTTGTGCCCCATAACCGGATCGACATCCACCGGCTGACTGGACGGCTGGTTCTGGAGCTGGAGGTTGTCACCCCGTTGCATATTGGCAGCGGATCCTACCGGCTCAATGAAGGACAGATAGTACGTGCCTTTATGCGTCGAGACCAGGTCCCGGTCATTCCAGGTTCTTCTCTGAAAGGTGTGGTAAGGAGCCTGGCCGAGGCAGCATCCCGGAGCTGCCTGGCCCAACCTCCTGGAAAGTCCTGCCAGAGATTGCATGCCGCCACCCCGCCGGGAAACCGCCAGCCGTGCAGCGAAAAGGCCGCCTGCATCACCTGCCGTCTTTTCGGTTTTGTACAAGGGAAAAAGGGTTACCGGGGACGGGTGGTTTTCGGTGAATTCACGCCCAGCGACGAGGCGAAATGGGTTGTTGCAGAGCTGCCTCCACTGGAACAACCGTTTAAAGACTACCCCCGCACGCGGGAAAACCGGGGTTGTGGCAACGAACGCCTCTACTACTGCCAGTTTTACAGGGTCGTCGGCTGCGGCGGACCGGCGCACTGTCCCGATTGTACCAAGGAGGAGTGGCTGCGCTGGCGGAACGCTTTAAAAGGCCGGTTGCCAGCCCCGGCTTTTCGCGGGCGCAAGTTTTACCTTCAAGGTGATCCCCGCCAGGGAAACCAGCCCCACGAGGTTGTCCCGCCCGGCGGCCGCTTTCAGGGCGAGGTAACATTTCATAACCTCGACCGGGAAGAGCTGGCTCTTCTTTGCTTTGCCCTCGGCCTGGACGGTGAGATCCGCCTGGGCCTCGGCTACGGCAAACCTGCTTACTTCGGGACGGTTCGGCTCGGCTTACGAGAGGCGCGCTGGTATACACGGGAATATCTCCCGGCGAAAGCGGTGGAGCTGGACCCCGTAGAACTGGCGCGCAACTACGGCCGCAGCGACCCGGACGTTGCCAGGAACGTCGCCCTGCTGCGGGAGATTCTCTCCGGCAGGTGCTGCGGTCCGGCGTGGGGTATGGAGGGGTATTAGCAGAAGGGCAAAAGGAGGTTCGTCCCCAAATGGTTCTGGATAAAGAACGTCTTCTGGAGCTGGCTTACCAGCTCGTCAGGGAGCCGGGGTGGCCGGGCGGTGACCAGAAACCAGGCGGCAGTGCCATTGGAACGGTGGCTGAGATCTTTCGAGAATTTAGCCGCAGGCCGGCGAAGGAAGACCGCCTGCGCCAGGCGCTGTCTATTATCGAAAAACTGGCGGAAAGCCCGCTGGCGCGCCACAGTATGCGTGATCAATACCGTGGGATTGTTCAAGCCCTCGGCGTGCATAATGGTCAGGTCAAGCATCCGGTACTCAAGGACCTTTCTTTTGAAGAACTGGCCTACGTGATCGGGTGGGTCGCCCGGTTGCACCGGGCATTTGCCGGTCCGGTTACAGATCTACCGGGAGGTGTGACGCCGGAGCATAAACCGTGGAAAGACGTGCCTGCCGGCAGGCAAAGCCAGCCGGAAACTGGCAGCGCCGGAAAATCCGGCAAACTTTCCGGTAGAACGTTTCCGGGAGAAAGGAACCGCCGGAGTGATGCTGATGATATCGACCCGAGGCTGGCCGTGCTTAAAAACTGGACCGGCTTTAAAGATACAACAAAACGTGGATCGAAGTCTTGATGTAGCTCAGAATCTTCCCTACATTTTTCGAGAATGGAATTACCAGAAGGCACAGCCCTACCAGTTTAAAAAACCCAATAAAAAAAAAGCCGCCAAGATCGCGGCAATCAAGAATACACTGGGAATATAGCGAGGAATGAATGCCATGCAACTCACCATCTTTTTCTCCGCTCCCGGGCCGGTGGCCGTTTCCGTACAGTATGGACACCTGCTCCAGGGGCTGATCTACCGCCAGATGGATAATCCGGTGCTCAGGAGCTTCCTGCACGAGCATGGCTTTGCCCTGGAGAAGCGCCGCTTTAAGCTTTTCACCTTTTCTCGCTTGATGGGACAGGCGGTGACCTACGACCAGGCGGCTGGACGGCTGGTGCTTACCCCGCCTTTGCGCCTGGTCATCTGTTCACCCATCCCCTTCATCCTGCAGGAACTGGGCACCGGTTTCCTGCGGCAGGGCAGGGTGCGTCTGGGAGATGTTTTTCTGGAAGTGAAGGAGATGGCCACTGCGGCGCCCCGGGTTACAGGGCAGGCCATCCGCGTGCGGATGCTTTCCCCCGTGGTGGTTTACAGCACTTTTCCCGGTGACGGGCGGAAATATACCTATTATTACTCGCCCTTCGAACCGCGCTTCGTCGAGCTGGTGGCCAATAACCTGGCCAAAAAACACCTTCTGGTCCACGGCCGCCGGGCTTCAACGGATGGATTTGCCATCCGGCCGGTGCGGGTGGGGGACCGGGACCTGAAGGTTACTTACTACAAGGATATTGTCATCAAAGGTTGGATGGGGGAGTACGAACTTTCCGGCGACCCGGAGCTTTTGCAGCTGGCCCTGGACGCGGGTCTGGGGTCGAAAAATTCCCAGGGCTACGGCTGCTGCAACTTGGTGGAAGGCTTCTCAAGGTAGTGGTTACCAGAGGCGGAAGAGTAATATTATGTAATTGCTGCAACTTGACGGAAGGTCCCCTGCCCGGTTCAGGGGAAAAAGGTTCTATAGTAAACAGCTACTATTTAAAACGTTAGCTTCATGCTTCGACAGGAGCCTCGTTATACGCTAAAGTTAGGAGAAAGCGCAACGCTAGAAGAAGGAGGTGGCCAGATGGCTCAAAAGAGGGCTCCCTCAGGGCAATTCAAAAACCCCCAAAAGCAAGTCAATATTCAAGTGCAGCTAGACTTCCAGCATTCTACTGGCAACTTCTGGATAGACAACGGTTTGGTGTATCTGGTCAACGAGTTAGGGCAGGGAGCCTACCCGGTTAACGACATCCTGGCATTGGTGCAGGAACGTCTCCTGCAAAAAACGGGCAACGTGGGCCAGTATTTTGATGAAGTTACCGGAGAATTAAAGAATTACGACAAAGTAACCTGGGTTTACCCAACTGGTTTTTTTATCAAGGTTGTGGATGCTCCGCCAAAAAAGAAGGTCAATGGCAAAGAGTATCCCCTTTCTCCTCCTCATCCCAGGCTGGAGTTCCTGTTCAGCAAAACAAAAAAACAATGTAACATCTGCGGGGCCCAGGCTTCGGCTACCGACGCCAAGATGTGGATGTTCCCCTTTATTGTCGCTCCTGACAAATTCGGCAGCTTTTATTCCCGGGGTAAGAGGGGGATCAATCTCTGTCCCCGGTGTGCCGTGGCGGGAACAGCAGGCTATCTGACCTGGCTTTGGGTAGCCCAGGGAAGGACGGCTCTGCACTTCTTCCTTTTTCACAGCGATTTGGCCGAAATATCCCGGCTGCAAAAGGAGGTGATCCAGCCTTTAGCCCTTTCAGGAAGCAGGGG
>DYEX01000036.1 GCA_020725525.1 Desulfovirgula sp. | reverse complement strand
TCCCGAGAGGGATTCGAACCCCCGACCCGCGGCTTAGAAGGCCGCTGCTCTGTCCGGCTGAGCTATCGGGACGCAATATCGCTGTAAGCTGTAGGAATTGAAGACATTGGCCTTTGGCCAATGTCGATAGTGTTCTATGGAGCGGGTGAAGGGAATCGAACCCTCGTACCCGGCTTGGAAGGCCGGTGCTCTACCATTGAGCTACACCCGCTCGAAAAGAAAAGCTTAAGTTGTCGGCAGCAAGTATATTATAACTAAAACACCGCCGGAAGTCAAAGTAAATATAGAGTAAAAATAAGTATAAGACCATGAATTCCGCAAAAACCGGGCCAAAAACGCTGGCACACCTCTTTAAAGAGGGATATTCATTTACTTCACCCCTTTGATTGTTTTACCCGGAGGCTCGCTTTTTCCTGTTTTTGCGAAAAAGCCGCTTCTTCCTCCAGTTTCACCGTTCGAATGGCTTCGTAAATTAAAACCGGCTGGCCATTTTGCACCTGCAACCTTACTTCCCCCCAGCCCAGTTCACGGATGAACTTGATCAGCTGCATTTCCCGGTTTGTCAGACCCTGCAGCGCATTGACTTCTTTGGTCATTTTTTCCCCTCCCCTGGACATTTTCCCGGCCCACCCTCTATAACAGAGATCAGCCTGAATACACCGATGGTACCTCCCGGATCGATCACCAAAAATCTTAACTCCCGCGGCATCATGAATGGCTTTGTGCACTATTTCACAAGAGATTATATACAGTATCATTATCACAAAGTACAAACAGCGTCAACGGCCCTTCCTTGACTTAATATTTCTACTTTTTTTCGTTGGTCCGCTTACGTAAAAACAAAGGCCGGCCCACCGGTCATAAAACCGGACAGGCCAGCCTATCGTTGTTCGATTCGGCTGCTAATATTGTTTAATTGTTTTTATATTAACATCCAGGATACCTACTAAGAGAATAGCAAATGAGCGTTTCCTTGTCAACTGGTAACGGAAAGGATTTTTGTTACCGTATCCTTAAGGTTACTCAGTTGAAAGGGTTTGGTCACATAACCACTGGCGCCCCGTTGCAGGGCTTCCAGGGCGGTGGGCAAGCTGCTCAACGCGGTCATGATGATTACCGGCAGCTTTTCATCCTTCTTCCGGATGTGCTCCAGTACCTCCAGACCGCTCATCCCGGGCATCTTGATATCCAGAAGCACTAAATCTACTTCCTCTCTGGCCAGTAAATTTAATCCTTCAGGGCCGCTACTGGCGGTCAGCACCTCATAACCTTCGTCCACCAGGGCCTTTTTCAACGCCCAGCACATCCCCTTCTCGTCGTCAATAACCAGAACCCGGGCCATGGGTTAACCCTCCTTTTCTCCGTTACTCTTAACCGGCAGGCACACGGTAAAGGCCGTGCCCTGGCCGGGACGGCTCTCCACCGTGATCGATCCCCCGTGGATGCGGACAATTTCCTGGCTGATGGCCAGGCCCAAACCGCTCCCCCTGGTTTTGCGGGTAAAGAAGGGCTGGAAGATATGCTCCAGATCCTCGGGGGGAATGCCCTCCCCGGTATCCCTGAAGACCGCGCAAACCCCGTCTTTAGAAGCAAAAGTTTCTATATCGAGGCGGCCACCGCCGGACATGGCCTGTATGGCATTAACGATCAAATTTAAAAACACCTGCTGGAGCTTCTCCCGGTTGCCCCTTACCGGCGGCAAACCATCGGCCAGGAATAAATTTAATTCCACCCCGTTTTGGCTCAAATACGCCCTGCTGGCAACGGCAACTTCGGATATCAAATCGTTCAGACTTATTTCCTTCATGCCGCTGCCCGGTCGCCCAAAGTCCAGCAGTTCGCCAATGAGCCCACTTAACCGGCCAATTTGTTCTTCTATGATGGCCAGCGGTTCTTTCATCTCCTCATCTTTCTCCAGGGAAGGCCTGACCACCTCCACCGTGGACTGCATGATGCCGATGGGAGCACGTAACTCGTGGGCAATATCGGTAACCAGCCGGCCCAGGGCCGCCAGGTGTTCAGAACGACGCAGGTGCTCTACCAGTTGCTCCTTTTCCGCCAGATTTGCCGCCATCTGGTTGACGGCCCGGCCGATTTCTCCCAGTTCCCCGGGCATTTCCGGGATCCTTGCTTCCAGGTTTTTCTCCAGTTCCAGCAACCCCTCCTTCAACCGGCCCACTCCCCGCACCAGGGAAAGAATGCTGGCGAGGGTGGCCACCACCGCAAAACTAAAGATTCCTAAGGTGGCGTAGCGCAGTAAAAGACGCACCCGGGCACTCCTGGCAAAGAGGGGGTGCAGCCGCTCCTCAACCCATACCACGGCCACCACCTTCCCCTGAATACGCACCGGCACCAGGTATTCTAAAAATTGATCGTCCCAGGTCTGGCCGATCCTGGTAATCGGCTGGCCCCCGGCCAGCACGGCCTTAATGCCTTCCTCAGCCTCCCTGAAAATACGTTCTACCCGCTCTTCAGGTGTTTCAGCCTGGCGGGGCCGGTACTCGTGGAGAAACCCCTGCACCCAGATGCGTTCCTGACCGGTGATATATAGACCGCAACGAATCCCCGGGTGACTGCTGGTGAGGGGGGCGGCCAAACGGTTAAACTCATCCACCATAAAGCCGGTTAACTCTGTGCGGGGATTGGCTTTCCGTTGTTCCAGAACACGGGTCTCCAGCTGTTCGCCCAGATGATCACCCAGCGCAACCAGCCGGTTTTGCATGTCCTTGATCAACTGGTCATCCGTCCGGGAAGCAAAAAGAATGTCGTACAGCATCACCAGCACGGGAACAATCAACAATACGGCCACTATGCTTACCAGCTGCAGCTTGAAACTCCGGGGCCGGAAATTTACCATCCTGGCACCTCCCCTTTCCCGCCCCGCAATTACCCCTACTTGTGAAAGATTTCGCTTGTGTTGCAAACATTCCTTCTAACGGCTAAAAAATATTTGCCTTCCGGCCAGTGAAAAATCTTGTTTATCTCCGCGGCAGTTCCCCAAAAAGGAAAGGCCCCTTGAATAAGGAGGCCATATTCAATGTATATTTCAAGTGCGGGTTTGGGGGTGAAGTGAGGGGAGAGGGGTTGCTGCCTGTTCAAGGAAAAAGGCCGGTACCCTGAGGTAATTACCAGGAGTACCGGCCTATGGTTGTTCCATTCGGCCCTTTCTTTTTATGTTACCAAAAGGGACAAGCATTGTAAAGTGGAGGTGAAGAAAAAATTTTTAAAACGCGTATAATCTTTTGTGCTATGCTATGATTGGTCCCAGCATACGAGATAGCCATATAACCATTAGAGCGCCGCTGACGAAAGAACCCAGGACGTCAATGAGGTCGCAGAGCACGCTTGATTCCTCTAGCTGGTTAGGAGAACACTCCCACTCCCCCATCCACATGGATATTCCCCCCATTACCCCGTTTTACTTTTTCAAGGTTCATTTTCTTTTTCTAATAATAATACACCGCCTGTTAAGGGTCAATATAAATCGTAAAATTTAAAAGATTTTAAAATTCAGCTCCCCAAAAATTTTTTATGTTTTAATAGGAAAAAGGGGGGGAATTAGCGAATTATTTCACAAAGCAAACGGATGGGGGAATCTGCTATGGCTTTACCTTTTTTAAAAATCAAAACACCTCCTTGCCCTGCTTGTGGTTCAAAGAACACCACCCGCGGACGTCTTATCAGGCTGGCAGCCGGGTTAGGCCTGGGATTTGGCGGGGCGTTATTTTTCTTACTGTTAGGTTATTTTTATCCATGGGTACGTATGATGATTACCGTTGCTTTATTTTGTGGCCTATTTGTTTGCCTCATACCGCCTCTGGGGAAATACTGCTGCCTGGATTGTGATGCCTACTGGAATCCGGATAATCCCCATAACTTTTGGCGCCCCAAGCCCCCGGGTCTATAAAAGTAAGGAACCCCGGCTTTATACCGGGGCTCCTTTTTTGCGGGAGGAAAGCTTTATACCTTCATTTTAGCAGCTTCCTGCTCGCGCAGGCGCTTTTCCTTTACTTCTCTGGCTACGCCCAGGTAGAGCTGGATGAGAATGTAGGCGCAGATGCCCGAGGCGGCGGTGAGCATCAGGATACCCCCCGCCTGGTTCCAGAGGTAGTCCTTCGTGTATGCGGCCCACCAATCGGGCTTGTTGGCTACCTCTACCATATAATGATAAACAGCGCTCTTTTTCATGTACATGGCCGAGATTTCAGCAGGCGTAAGCCCTTGTTTCGCAAGGAAAGCCTCAAAAGGTTTCTTGTAAATTGCCGCGTAGCGGGAGGAAATTTCCTTGAGAATTACCGAGGTACAGGCAAAGAAGGTGGCGATGGTAAAGATCAGCCGGATGGTGATGCCGTACACATACTTGGTACAGATAGTACCAAACTGGGCACCTACGCTGGCTCCCAGCAGCATGATCACTGCGGCAACCAGTTCCACCCCGCCTTTTAAGCTGTACGTAAAGGCACCGTAAGCTCCCGAGAACATAACCTCAAACAGGTCGGTACCCACGGCAATCTTTGTCGGCACACCCATCAGGTAAATCAACGCGGGTACACGGATGATGCCGCCGCCAACCCCGAGGATGCCGGCTACAAAACCGGTGACTACGCCCACGAAGAGAATGGCCCACAGGGAGACGCGCATCCTGGCCATCGGGCAGTAGAAGGTAGGCCAGATGTTAAGGGTGTCCTGGATCCAGCGGGACCAGGCAGTGCCAACGATGTCTTTGACTTGCTTGCCGGCTTCCTTTTCCAGCTTTCTTACCCGCAGGTATTCCGAAAGCATGAAGATACCGATGGAGGCCAGCAAGAACATGTACAGGTAGCGTACCACGCTTCCGGCAATGCCCTTTTGCGTGAGCCAGTAGAGGATTTGGGCGCCGGTTTCAATGCCGGAAAAAGTGCCAATGAGCATTATAACGGCTATGATAACGCTGACGTGGCCGAATTTCCAGTGCCTGAAGGTAGCTATGATTGATTTACCCACCAGGTGGGTCATGTCGGTGCCCACCGCATAGATCATGGGGAAACCGAAGATATTTAATGCCGGCGTGACCAGCCAGGCGCCGCCGATGCCGAAGAAGCCTCCCACCACCCCGACGGTAAAGCCAATCAGCAGCAGCGGCCACCAGGCCATATCCACACCACTAACAGGCATATGCATCATAACCTGACACCCCTTTCTGCAAGGCAATTATTATGACCTATGAGCGAATGGAATAATTGCCTGAGTTTTAATGCTTTATAACTGCGCTTTCATCTTCGAATTCTTTCTTGTAGGAACCCAAATCTATGCGCAGTAACTTAAAAATCCCGTCGGCAACCAGGCCGATGGCTGCACCCAATGCCACCATGGTTCCGATATTCACGATGGCGTAAGTAAAGGGTGAAGTTTTGGCCAAACCGGCTGCCCATGTGAAGAACTCGGCAATCATCTATGATTCCTCCTTTCTTATATGAATTTTACCCTGGCGTTTTAGCCGGCCTTGCCCTTAACTTGACCACTAAGCAACCAGAAAATCCACAGACCTACGGAAGTGGTGCAGAAGAGCACGATGAAGATCCTGGTTAGAAATTTACCCATAGGGATTCACCTCCTTTTCTTTACTTTACCAGGTGGACATCTGTGTGGAAATATTTGCCAGCTTGTTTAGCGTTAAGAATAGCTTATTTACTAATAAGGTGTAAGTTTTAGGGGAGAAGGTCTTAAGGTAAAGGATGGTGGTTAGAACTGTAATAGTTGATATTCCCATAGCGTCGACGGCCAGCAGGGCGACGTCTTCCACCTTTTCTCTTTGGACGAAGGAAGGGGAACGTTTATCCGCCATTGACCTTCTCCCCTCTCGTTGAATTTTTTGGGGAAGAGAAAAAGGCCGGCTTCCTGGTATAAATCCAGGAAAACCGGCCTATGGTTGTTCCATTCGGCCTATTTTTTTCTTTGCTCTCATGTTACCAAAATCACAAGCCTCTGTCAATAGCTTTTCAGGACGACTTTCCTGATAATTGTTCTCAAGCGTCAATGAAAATGTCAGGAGACACGGACTTTGTTAAAAACCTATTGACATGAGCTTTGATCCTCTGGTAACATGAAAATAACAATAAAGCAGGGTTGGAGCCGAATCGGACAACGATAGGCTGGCAATCCTGGCCGTGGGCCAGGGGGCCAGCCTTTTTGTATGCCCCCATCCGGGGCATCATTTGGGAAAAGAAGGCCGGTGTGGTGACCGGCGCCTGATAACCCCGTTAAAATCGCCTTGCTCATATATATGCCGGGTAAGCAACGTACCCGCAAAACCCCCTCGACAGGGGTTTCTTTTTTTCTTTTTTAAAAAACTGCCGCCAGCCGGCTGATACCGGAGCATAACCCGTAGGACAACCCCGCCAGGACGGCAGTCACGGGCAGCGTCACCAGCCAGGCCGTGACGATCTTCCTGGCTGTCCCCCACTTAACCGTGGAAAAACGCCTGGCCGTGCCGACACCAATGACCGAAGAAGAGATGACGTGGGTGGTGCTCACCGGGAGTTTGAGCAAAGTGGCTCCCAAGATCACCAGGGCCGAACTCAAGTCGGCGGAAAAACCGCTGCCGGGCTCCAGCTTGATGATGCGCGTGCCGACGGTTTTGATGATCCTCCAGCCACCCACCGAGGTGCCCAGCGCCATGGCCAGGGCGGCGGATAGCTTGACCCAAAATGGAACGTAAAGCGAGCTTTGAAAACCGCCGGCTACCAGGGCAAAGGTAATGATGCCCATGGTTTTCTGGGCATCGTTGGTGCCGTGGGAAAAGGCCTGGAATGCGGCGGTAAAGACCTGTAGCATGCGGAATCGGCGGTTAATCCGGTGAGGAACGGCGTAACGAAAAACTACTTTGATTAAGGTCATAATGGCAAAACCCATGCCTACAGCTACGATCGGGGAGAAAATCAGGGCTTTCAGGATATTAATGAAACCGTGAAAATTAACCGCTGAGAAACCGGCGGCGGCGATCACGGCGCCGGTTAAAGAACCAATCAGGGCGTGGGAGGAACTGCTGGGCAGGCCGTAGTACCAGGTGATCAGGTTCCAGGCAATGGCCGCCAAAAGAGCCGCCGTTACAATAACCAGCCCGTTGCTCAGACTTAAAGGATCGGCAATTTTGCCGCCGATGGTCTTGGCCACGCCGGTGAAGGTCATTGCCCCGACAAAGTTCATCACCGAGGCCAGAACGATTGCCGTCCGTGGCGTCAGAGCTTTAGTGGAAATGGAAGTGGCAATGGCGTTGGCCGTATCATGAAAACCGTTGATAAAGTCAAAGCTCAGTGCCAGGACGATTATCAGAAATATCAACATCAGGTGGGGGTCAAACACCCGGCATTCCCCTTTCTCCAGCAACGTTAGACAGGCCCTTCCCCCCAGTATATTAACAGATGGTTACGAAGTTGTTAAGTTAGTTTTTTTTCCCCAACGTAATTGACCCCCTGGATTTTGACCATCATAATGTTTAAAATAGTTTACGAGACAAAATAACGGACAGTTCAATGTGGAGGCAAATTTTTCTATGATTCTTAAACGTAAACCTGATGTCTTTTTTGAACATTTTTTGCTAATTGGAGACAACCTGAGAGAGGCCGCCAGGCTTTTCCGGGAAAATGTTGAGAATCTGTCGGACACCGAAACTTACGCCGAGAGCATAAAGCTCCTGGAGGACCGGGGAGACGAGTATACCCACGCCATTTTCAAGGCTTTAAACCAGACCTTCATTACCCCATTAGAACGGGAAGACATTATGTTACTTACGGTAAAGCTGGACGACGTGCTGGACGGGATGGAAGCCTGCTCGGACCTGCTGGATATATACTGTATCAAAGAGCCGGACCCGTACATGCGCCTGTTCGCCCGGATAGTAGAGAACTGCACGGAAGAGATTGCTGCGGCCCTGCAACTGCTGGCCGCTAAAAAACTGCCGGACATTCACCGCCACAATTTCAGAATCAACGACCTGGAAAAAGAGGCGGACCAGCTCTACCGGGAAAGCTTACAGGTACTCTTTGCCGAAAATACCGACTTAAAAAAGATTATTCAGTTTAAAGAAATTTACGAGAAGATGGAATCTATTCTGGATTGCTGCGAAGATGTGGCCAACGCGCTCGAAGGGATTATCATGCGCAGCTAAAACGGCGTGGCTGAGAACGGCAAAGTGAAGCCTTCCATTACCACACTACAATTCGCAAAAGCTCGCCTTAACCTCCCGCCCCTCCAGCACCAGCAGACCGCATCCCGGACCGTGTTCTCCCCGGGGGTCGTGAATGCTGCCCGGGTTGAAAAATAAAACCCCTTCATGCACATTACAGTAGCGGACGTGGGTGTGCCCAAAAACCACCACGTCCGCCTGCAGTTCCAGGGCCCGGTAGAGGAGCTTTTGCAGGGAGAAGTGCACATGGTAAAGGTGACCGTGGGTAAGCAGTATTTTTTTCCCTTCCAGCTCCAGCACCTCTTCACCCGGACCGGCCGGATGAAAGTCGCAGTTGCCGGCTACGGCATGCACGGCCACCTCGAGGGCCTGCGCCAGCAGCTGACCATCGCGGTAATGATCTCCGGCGTGCAGTAAAAGATCCAGTGGTTCTAACTGACTTAATAGTTTTAAAGCCCGGTCCACCCGTCCGTGGGTATCACTGATGATCCCTATGCGCATCAAGCATCACCTGCTTTTCCATTCCTTTAACCCCCGGATCCGCCATCAATATACTTAATTTCCTCGCGCAAACCCGCCAGTATCTCCCGCATCAGGGCCAGGGCGCGGCCACGATGGCTGATCCGGTTTTTCACCGCCGGGTCCAGCTCGGCAAAGGTTTTCCCGTATGCAGGCACATAAAAAAGTGGGTCGTAGCCAAAACCACCCTCGCCCCGGGGTTCGTCCGTAATTACTCCCTCACAGGTTCCTTCCGCGGTAAAGACCTGCCCGGCGGGGGTGGCCACGGCCACCACACAGCGGAACCGGGCAGCACGCTTTTCCGGGGGCACACCGGCTAAAAGCCTCAAGAGCTTTTCATTGTTGGCCCGGTCGTCATGCCCTTCACCGGCAAAGCGGGCCGAGTGCACCCCCGGTGCGCCGCCTAAAAAATCCACTTCCAGACCCGAATCGTCGGCCAGGGCCAGCTGGCCGGTAAAGCGAGCCACCGTGGTCGCCTTTTTTACCGCATTATCTTTAAATGTAGCACCGTCCTCAATAATCACCGGTACACCGGGATACTGATCCAGGGAAACTACCTCATAACCCAGCGGGGAGAGCAGCTGGTTCAGTTCCCTCACCTTACCCGGATTGCGTGTGGCCAGTACCAGTTTCATAAATCATTCCCCTTTGGGTCCAATTTGACTGACCAGGGTGGGCCCCAGGACTTCCTTCTGGTAGTCCACCAGCAAACGAATACCTTCTGCCGCCAGGTCCAGCATCCGGTTCAATTCCTCGCGGGTGAAGGATGATTCCTCCCCCGTACCCTGCACCTCTACCAGGCGGCCCATCCCCGTCATGACCACGTTCATATCCACTTCAGCAGCCGAGTCCTCGGCAAAACACAGGTCCAGAACTATTTCACCGTTTACCCGGCCTACACTGGTAGCGGCCACAAAATCCTTTACCGGTAAATAGGGGATCAACCCCTCGCCCACCAGGTGGGCCAGGGCATCCACCAGGGCCACAAAGGCACCGGTAATGGAAGCGGTACGGGTACCCCCGTCGGCCTGGATCACATCGCAGTCCAGGATCACGGTCCGCTCTCCCAGGGCGGATAAATCCACCACCGAGCGCAGGGAGCGGCCAATGAGCCGCTGGATCTCCTGGGTGCGGCCCTTACCCCGGGTAAGGTCGCGGGAGGTACGCACGCCTGTGGCCCGGGGCAACATGCCGTATTCGGCAGTCACCCAGCCCATACCCGTATCCTGGCGGAAGGGAGGCACCCTGTCCTCCACCGTGGCCGTGCAAATAACCCGGGTATCGCCCACTTCCACCAGGACCGAACCCTCGGCATATTTGCTGAAATTTCTGGTGATCTTCACCGGCCTCATTTGACCAGGTTTTCTCCCGTCTACCCTTTCCATAAATCGTCCTCCTGCACATCTGTTATTTTGAAAAGCTGCCGTGCCTATGTTCCATATAGTATGTCCAGGTTCATTATTAATACAGGAAATATGTATCCCCTTCGGCAGCCAGTTCCACCGTTCCGCCAAAACCTGCCTCGGCTTCGGCCTTTAAAACTGACAGATCGTATTCGGGATAAAAGTGGGTGATGATCAGTTCCTTCACCCGGGCCTGCCGGGCCAGGGTTCCCGCTTGCCGGGCAGTCATGTGCCGATCCCGCAAGAACCCGGCATCTTGATCAAGGCCGGAGGCTTCACAAAGGAAAATGCCCGCTTCACGGGCCAGGGCGGCCAGTTCTTCCGTGGGGGCGCTGTCCCCGGAATAAACAAAATAACCCGATCCCTCCACCCCCACCGAATAGGCGGGCAGATTATGGCGAGCCGGCAAAAAGAAGAGCCGCACCGGACCAACCGAGCCGCAGCGCACCTTGATCCCCGGAGGAACCTCCTCTTCAGGCAGGCTTTCAATCGGCACCACATCAAAGGCATCGGTACAGGCGGATAGCTCCTCAAAAATGTGTACCGGCTCCTGCGGTATGAACAGCTGCACCTTGCGGTGTCGCCTCCCATCCCGCAGCCCCGCAGCCGTGGCATGGCGCAAACAGTGCAGGTCCACATAGTGATCGGGATGCAGGTGGGTAACCACCGCGGCCCGCAGGTCGCAGTGGTGGATGAACTGTACGAGACGGCTGAAGGTGCCGTGGCCGGCATCCAGCATGATATTCCCCCCGCCGTCCTGCACAAGGTAGCCGGAACAGGCTCCGCCCGCGGCCGGGTAAGGAGCCCAGCAGCCGAGTACAGTGATCCGCATTTCAAAACCTGGTTCAAAAAAGCTCACAATACCTAACAATTGTTAGTTTTTGTGAACCCGGCCTCCCCATGACCAGGCTTTCGCTCCTTTCTGGATTGGATTTGCCTACCCCTGGGAGCAGGCTATAGCGACAGGGAGACCTCGGCCCCGCCCAGCACTCAACACCAAGGTTAAGTTAATACTTAGAAGCTGAATGTTGCGATGGGTGTTGAGTGCTGGGCACCCGGACGGGAGAACTGCGCGTAACAGGCACTTCCGGCTTGCGCCTTCATCAATGTTGACCATTTCGCGGCCCAGCACTCAAGTTTCTTGAGTGCCGGACGCCTCCCGCGATCTGTTAGATACGGCCTACCGGTTTGTCCGGCACCGGCTAAACGGGGTCACCTACTCGATAAAGCAAGCTGCTTCAAGTCGTGCCAGACGGAATAAAACGATTCCTGCTTGAAACGGTCCAAACCGTCATATACGGAAATCTTTTCGTCCAGCCGGTTGAAGAGCCGCTTCACCTTTCGGGTCATCCCTTTTCCTTCCCCAGGTAAGGAATTAACCTTCCGGTTCAGCTTCTCTTTGATGACTCGAATTTTTTGCTTCAACTCGCTGGTAATGCGCTCTCTGAAGCCTATCGCCCGCCGGGCGATAGTTAAAGCGGCGGCGTGGTGAATAATTACCCCGTACCGCTCCATGTACTTGTAATAGCCGATGGTGGACGTGTGCGCCGGCCTGACCGGCTTTACGCCCACACCTTCCCTGGGTGCCCTCCGCATGACGGCCTCGATTATCTTCTTGAACGGAAAGTTGGCCGCCATGCGGTTGAATTTCCTGTCCGTGTCCAGCCGGTCTTTGCCGAAGTCCAGGTCCTCCAATGCAATGGGCTTACCCAAAGCTTTTGCCATGTCCACCACCGCTTTGGCCAGCACGCCTATCAGATAGGTGCGCCGGTATCCGCGGCTGTAAGCAAGTTCCGGTATCTTGATGTACAGAAAACCGTTCGGTTGCACTGTCACCTTGAATTCCCCGGCAAATTTGTGTAATGCCTTCGGGTAAGGTACCTCGAAACCCTCCGGCCAGGGTTCAGGCTGGCCGAAATAATTGACGTTGGCCAGAGCTACACCGTCCGGGTTGGTGTCCATGCCCAGATAGCCCCGGTTGGAACTGGTCACCGGTTCAGGTGCCGTTATGGTGAAGGTAATGTGCACCCTGTACCGGCCGTCCCGGCCTCTGATTAACTCAACGTTATAGGGAGCGCCGGAAAGCAGCAGCTCCCACACCTTGAGCCGGTGTTTTTCCGGCAGCCAGAGCTTTCCCTCCACCCGCGGCGCTCTGGTCATTATTGGCCGCCCTTTACTGTCCGTGCCCGCCTGTTCCGATAGATGTGAGACGGTCACGGACAAAGCAAATTCTCCGCTGCGGTAGCTTATCTTGATGTTCGAGTTGCCGCCCTTGGTTTCGTCCCCCCGGGCATACAGCCGGTTCTGCCGGGCGTTTCGCCATTCTTCTTTTGCGGCTCTACCCCTGCAGACCCGCTTCCACAAAGAACGGCCGCCAAAAACTACTGTGGGTATGGTGCCGTTATTTTGATGGGTTTTCAGTTCATCCAGCTTCGTCTTCAGTTTTTTAACCCGCGCTTTGCGGCCGTGTACGGTGCGTTCGGCTTTCTCGATTTTTACCGGATTACCAGTTTTTATCGCTATGGCCAGGTCTTTTTCCGCCCGGTCTAGTTTTTTCCTGGCCCGGGCCAGCTTCTTTTCCGTTTCCTCAACTTCCAAAACCAGCAGTTCTCGCTGCGATTCAATAACGGCCTTTGCCTTTAATATGGCATCGTCACAAAAACGGGAGTTTATGCCAAATAACTTCTGGCCTTCTTTTTTGAGTTCTTTACGGAAACGGCCTTCCAATATCCGGTTGAAGGTCCATCGGGTACAGGCGCAAAAAAGGCGCATCTCGGTGGTCAGGGGGTCTTCGTCGCCCCGGCCCCACTTCTGGGAGCGAATGTCAGGGTAGACTTCCGGGAAAAACTCGCCACAGACGGTGTATTTCAGGCCGTCTTCTGGGTTAACCGTTTTCTTTATTTTCGGCTTCGTCATCCTGCAACACTCCCGCAATCACTTCCCGAAACCCCTGCCTGATTTTTTGCCGCTTTGCTGATGGTTAAGAGTTCCATAGTATATTGCAACTGCTTTGTTATGTTTTATCAATATTTGTCGGCCTGTTGGTAGCTGCTGCAAACCTCC
>DYEX01000191.1 GCA_020725525.1 Desulfovirgula sp. | reverse complement strand
CATAAGCGGTGAAAGGGCGGTTCCCGGTTTTAGCGACCCGGTTACCATGGCCGAGCACCTGGCGCGCTATGAGTTTGCCCTGGCTTTCGTGGCCGGCCGGGAGGTGCTGGATGCGGCCTGCGGGGTGGGTTACGGCAGCCAGATGATGGCCGAACGGGCGAAGAAGGTGGTGGGGGTGGACATTGATCCGGAGTGCCTCCAGTATGCCCGGGAAAATTATGCCCATCCCCGGGTTGTTTACCAGCAGGGGGATGTTTGCGCCCTCCCTCTCCCCGGCGGGAGCTTTGACGTGGTGGTTTCCTTTGAAACCATCGAACACGTTGCCGACGGGGAAGCGTGCGTCCGGGAAGCCTGGCGGGTGCTAAGGCCGGGAGGCACTTACCTGGTTTCCACTCCCAACCGGCTGCTCATTTCACCCGGCCGGGGACCCCAGGATCCCCCGGTTAACAGCTTCCACGTGCGGGAATACACCCTGGAGGAATTTCAAGAACTGGTAGGGAGCTATTTCCAGAACCTGCAACTTTTCCGGCAGAATCTTGAGGAAGAGAAGCGGGGCCGGGACCCGGCCGTAAAACCCCTTTTGCCCGGGGAGGGCGCCTGGTTTTACGTTATTGTTGGCGTCAAGGGGGCTAAATAAAGCGCTGTCCAATTTCTACGGGCCTGGCCGGCGAGATGCCCCGCCCCTGGTCCGGACGGCCTCCGGGCCTTGTTTAGATTGGACGGGATGCGTTGCCCCCTGGGAAACTTTTGAAAATGGTAACCTGGCCAAGGCGAAAAGCCTTATAAGCCATTTGCCCCAATATTAGGTTAATCTCCCTGTCCTATGGCTTGGAAAACGTCCATGTTTAGTATGGGTGTTAGCTTCCCAGAGGGCAAAAATGTTTACAACGCAAATAGCTCGCCGCGATGATCCCTTGACTATTTTTTTGGAATTGCTATAATAAAAAAGTAAGCGGGTGTAGCTCAATGGTAGAGCATCAGCTTCCCAAGCTGAGGGTTGCGGGTTCGATCCCCGTCACCCGCTCCAGT
>DYEX01000035.1 GCA_020725525.1 Desulfovirgula sp. | reverse complement strand
TTGGTGTTGCCGTCTTCCACCCCAGGAAAAATCCTGGGGTTTTTTGTGTGTTTGCAAACTTTTTACAAAGGAGGGGTTTGGATGGCTATCTATCCCATGCCTCCGGTCGGATTTGATCCCGAAGATAAGCGTCGCATTTCGCTGGAACGAGCCCGTGAGCTAAAGGAACGTATTCGGGATTACCTGCAGGTTAAGGATAAGATTTTCACCGGTTTTGATCTCGCCGAACAGCTGGAAGCAGCCCGGGAGAAAATCCTGGCTATTTTTAATGCCGGGAAAGAGCAGTGGGAAGACTGGCACTGGCAAATGGCCCACCGCATTACCCGTGTGGACCTGTTGGGCCGGATCGTAGACTTAACGCCCGAAGAACGGCAGGATATTGTGGAAGTGGGCAAACGTTTCCGCTGGGCCATTTCCCCTTACTACGCCAGCCTTCTGGCTGTTGACCGGCCGGGTGGCCCCATCTGGTTGCAGTCGGTTCCCCAGAGGGCTGAGTTAAGCGACAGTGGCGGCAGTGAAGATCCCATGGCCGAGGCTTTTACCAACCCGGCACCGGGAATTACCCGCCGTTATCCCGACCGCCTGATTATTAATGTGACCAATCAGTGTGCCATGTATTGCCGTCACTGTCAGCGGCGGCGCAATATCGGGGAAATAGACCGGCACCAGCCCAGGGAAGTACTCAGGGCAGCCCTGGAATATATCCGGTCCAATCCGGAGATCCGGGATGTCTTGATTACCGGCGGGGATGCCCTGCTTTTGAGTGATCGTTGCCTGGACTGGTTACTGGGCGAACTGGACTCCATTCCCCATGTGGAAATAAAGCGCATCGGGACGCGGGCAATTGTGACCATGCCCCAGCGCATTACCCCGGCCCTGTGTGCTGTTTTAGAAAAACACCCGCCCATCTATATCAACACCCAGTTTAATCACCCCCTGGAGGTTACCCCGGCGGTGGCTGCTGCCTGCGATCGTTTAATTAAGGCGGGAGTAGTTCTGGGCAATCAGGCTGTGTTGCTTAAGGGGGTCAATAACAATCCCCATGTGATGAAAAAGCTGAACCACAGCCTCCTGCGCATCCGTGTTCGCCCCTATTACATTTTCCACGCCAAAGAGGTCAAAGGAACCAGGCACTTTATCACTTCCGTTGATGAGGGAATTGAAATCATGGAAAAGCTAAGGGGGTATACTTCCGGCCTGGCTGTCCCAACTTATATCATTAACGCCCCGGGTGGCCTGGGAAAGACTCCCGTATTGCCTAAATATCTGGTCTTCCGGGATGAAAAACAGGTTGTTTTTCGCACCTGGGAAAAGAGGCTGATCTCTTACCCCAACCGACCCTAGGTGATTTTGTCGCAAAACGTAAATGTTCAGCGGCCGCGCTATGGTGCCGCCCAGCACTCACCAATAATACGGCCCTGCTCCTGGAATTTCAGGTTTAATTGACACCTCCGGTTTTAGGAAGACCCGGTATACCAGTGAGTGCTGGGTCCACGCTCACTCCCTGGTTTCCGCGCTGACAGCACCGCGGCGAGCAATGTGACCGGACTAACGGTGCTGCAAATGCGGCATGGCAGTTGGAAGGAAAATGGAGCCGGCACGGGTTGACCGTGCCGGCTAGTTCGTGTACGCCCGGCATGGGCCTTGTCTATAGGGTGCAAGTCCCTGGAAACCTGGCGAATTTTTAACGTATATGGGGAAGGAAGTTTTCCATCTAAGGCGAATACTGGTTATGTGGGTGACTGTGATCTAAGAAAGGAGTCCATGTTTGGTGAAAAAAGAGAGTCAGAAAACCAGTCACGGAAGTATGGAACGCTGGTTAATCACCTATGCCGACATGATTACCCTGCTGCTGATCTTTTTCATTGTCATGTACTCGCTAAGCCAGGTTGATATCAAGAAATTCCGCATGCTGGCCGAATCATTAAGTAAAGCCATGGGCGGCGGCGGGGTTATACTGGAAAACCTGGGGCCTTCGCTGGTTCCGGGGATCAGCGGTACACAGGTGGAAACGCCGCAGGATGTGGCAGATAATGCGGAAATGGAAAATATCCGCCAGGAGCTGTTGCGGCAAATTCAAAAACAGGGCCTGGCAGCCAGGGTTTCGGCCATCAGTGAAGAGCGGGGCATTGTGCTCAGCTTCCAGGAAGAGGTCCTCTTTCAGCGGGGTTCTGCCGATCTCACTCCCGCAGCGCGACGGATTATCTCCGACATTGCTCCGATACTGCTGAAGACCCCAAACTACATACGCATCGAGGGACATACCTGCGATCTGCCCATTCATACGGAGCGGTTCCCATCCAACTGGGAGCTCTCCACGGCCCGGGCTGTGGCCGTGGTGCGGGAACTGATCAACCATGCCCACTTCCCACCCCAGCGTCTGTCGGCGGTGGGTTATGGCGAATATCGCCCCCGGGTACCCAATGACTCGGAAGCCAACAGGCAGCTGAACCGCCGGGTGGATCTGGTGATTCTGCGCAGCAAGTATACGGGAGCCGAACCGGGGTCGCTACCGGCGGCACCCCGGGAATAAAAGATGCGGGAAAGGGATGACCAATGGATCTTGCCGTATTTGGTTTTGTAATCGCGGTAGTATCTCTGGTTGGCGGCTTTGTACTGGAAGGAGGACATGCCAGCGCGTTATTGCAGCCTACGGCTGCGTTGATCGTTTTCGGCGGCACCATCGGCGCTACCGTTTTCAGTTTTACTTTAAACGATTTAAAACAGTTGCCCCGGCTCATCCAGGTGGGGCTTTTCCGCACCATTCCCGAGCCCACAGACACCATCGAGCTCATTGTCAGCCTGGCCGACGAAGCCCGGCGGGAAGGGCTGCTCTACCTGGAAAACCGCCTGGGCGAAATAGACGACCCCTTCCTGCGCAAGGGCATCCAGCTGGTTGTGGACGGCACCGACCCCGACCTGGTACGCAATATCCTGGAGGCGGAGCTTTACGCTGTTCAGGAACGCCACCAGGTGGGGGCGGGAATCTTTGAGGCGGCGGGTGGCTACGCCCCCACCATGGGTATCATCGGTACGGTCATGGGCCTGGTGCACGTGCTCAGTTCCATAGATTCTCCGGAAACCCTGGGGCCGGCCATTGCCATGGCTTTCATCGCCACCCTTTACGGTGTGGCCAGCGCCAACATTTTCTGGCTGCCCCTGGCGGCCAAGCTACACAACCTGAGCAAGAAGGAAATGCTCCTGCGCCAGATAATGCTGGAAGGTATCGTCTCCCTGCAGGCCGGGTACAACCCCATTCTTATTCGCGAGCGGCTGACCGCCTTCCTCAAACCGGAAGCCCGGCAGGAGCGGGAGGAAAGATACGAAGAGTAATTTTGTTCTGGTACGCCGCTGTACCTGGTGCCGGTTTCAAAACGCGCCCGGCACCTTTGATTTATCCGTCAGCTTAATCAAAAACATAGATTAATTGCAAAGTCAATGAGAGTAATTAAAACACCGCGGTAAGAAGGGGAGATTACCATGGCTGGCGAGCAGCAGGGCGAGCTGCAGCTGGTGGTTTTCCGTTTAAAAGAGCAGACCTACGGTGTGGATATCGGCCATGTTCTGGAAATTATCCGGGCTTCGGACATTACGGCCATTCCCGGTGCTCCGGACTTTGTGGAAGGCGTGATCAACCTGCGGGGGCGGGTAATACCCGTAATCGACCTGGCCCGCCGCCTGGGGTTGACCCCCATTGGTGTAACGGGAAACACCCGCATAATGATCGTGGAGGTTGGAGGAACTACCGCCGGGATGATGGTGGACGGGGTTTCGGAAGTGCTCCGCCTGTCCCGGGAGAGCATCCAGCTCCCACCGGCCGTGGTGGCAGGGTTTTCTGCCGCCTGTTTACAGGGCATCGCCCTGGTGGAACAGCGCCTGATCATTCTCCTGGATACCACCCGGATTTTCCGCCGGGAAGAAAAAGAGGCTTTACAGGAGCTTGCAAAACAGGCGCAGGAAAGAGCTGCCTCATAGGTCCGGGCTTGCGAGAGCAGGCTCAAGCAAAGGATGGTGAAGGAATGTTTACGGAAGAAGAAGTGGCCATCTTTTTAGAGGAACTGGAGGAAAAGCTTCAAGTAATCAACGACAACGTTCTGATTCTTGAACGGGAAGGGGGCAGCCCCGAGGTAATCCAGGAAATCTTCCGGGCCGCCCATACCATCAAGGGCTCCTCGGCCGTCATGGGTTACGAGAAAATGTCCACCCTGACCCACGAAATCGAAAATCTTTTCGACCGACTGCGCCAGGGAGAAATGGAGGTTTCCGGGACCCTGGTGGATGTCCTTTTTGAAGCCCTGGATACCTTAAAACTTTTAAAAGACGAAATCACCGGCTCGTCCGGTGACGTGGACGTTTCGGCGGTAATTGAAAAGCTGCGCGCCTGCCAGCTGACCTGCGGGGCGGGAGGGCCGGGTGGTGCCCCGGCAGGCGGCGGGACTGTGCCCACCCCGGCTCAGGGCACCGGGCCTGACCGGTTGCTGCCGGCAGGCCAGGTTGCCGGAACTGCCGCCGGGCTTTCCACCACCGGTACTTCTACCGGCTACCAGACCTACCGCCTCACCCTGGAACTGGAAGAAGCGGTGGAAGAGGTGGTGCGGGAAGCGGAACTGCGGGGCTTCCAGGCCTACCAGGTGGACATCGGCATTGACCAGGGTTGCCAGATGAAAGGGGTAAGGGCATTTTTAATCTTTGAAACTTTGCAGCAAACAGGCGAAATTGTAAAAAGCGTCCCCCCGGCGGAGGATTTGCAGGAAGGGCGTTATGGTCCCGGTTTTACCGTCGTGCTGTTGACCAGGGAGGATGCCGGGCAGGTGCACGACCTGGTCTTTTCCATTGCCGAGGTGAGCAGCGTGGAGGTCCGCCCGATCAGGCTGCGGCCGGGAGAAAAAGCCCCCCTTTCGGACACATCAAGCAAACAGCCTGCCAAGAAGGAACCGGCGCTGTCGGGTAAAGAGAATGTAAAAACCGTGCGGGTGGACGTGCAGAAGCTGGACACCCTGATGAACCTGGTGGGGGAACTGGTGATTGACCGCACCCGCCTGGACCGGTTCGTGGAAGTTTTCGAAAGCCGCTACGGTTCCGACGACCTGGTGGAAAACATAGTGGAAATTTCCAACCACCTGGGACAGGTGACCAATGACCTGCAGGAAGAAATCATGAAGGCGCGCATGTTACCCGTGGCCCATGTGTTCAACCGTTTGCCCCGGATGGTGCGCGACCTGGCCCATAAGATGGGCAAGGAAATTGACTTTATCATTGAGGGCCGGGAAACGGAGCTGGACCGCAATGTAATCGAGGTCATCGGTGACCCCCTGATCCACCTTTTGCGCAACGCCGTGGACCACGGTATTGAACCTCCTGAAGAAAGGGTGCGCCTGGGCAAACCCCGCACCGGCCGGCTGCTCTTGAAGGCGGCCTATGTGGAGAGCCACATCGTGATCACTTTGTCTGACGACGGGCGGGGAATGGACCCCGAAAAAATACGGCAGAAGGCAATAGAGAAGGGACTGATGACTCCGGAACAGGCCGCCCGGGCCAGTGACCGGGAAATCCTGGACCTCATCTATACCCCCGGTTTTTCCACCGCCGGCACCGTAAGCGATGTTTCCGGGCGGGGAGTGGGTATGGATATCGTGCGCAACCAGATCGAGCAGATAAACGGCTCGGTGGAATTTACCACTGCCCCCGGCAGGGGCACCACCTTCACCATCAAACTGCCCCTGACCCTGGCCATCATCCGGGCGCTGATGGTGACCCTGGGGGACCAGGTTTACGCCTTCCCGTTAACCAATGTGCTGGAAACCCTGACGCTGAAACCCGGGGAAATCCGGCGCGTGCGCCACGCCGAAGTCATTGTGGTGCGCGGACAGGTGCTGCCCCTGGTACGCCTGGCCCACCTCTTCCGGGAGAAAGGCAAGGAGGAAGGCAAGCTTTCGGTGGTTATCCTGGGCTCCGGGGATAAAAAGGTGGGCGTGGTGGTGGACCGGCTCATCGGCGAGCAGGAAATCGTGATCAAATCCCTGGGCGGTTACCTGGGACAGGTACCCGGCCTGTCGGGAGCCACCATCCTGGGCGACGGCAAGGTGGCCCTGATTGTGGACGCCCGGGGTATTGTCAAGGACGCCGGCGTGGAAGAAATTATCTATGAGGTGAACAGGGCGGGGTAGAATTATCTTATAACTACTAATTGACTGAAAAGGGGTTTTCAAGGTGGCGGCGATTCGCGTGCTGGTTGTGGACGACTCGGCCTTAATGCGCCGTTTAATCACCCGCCTGCTGGAAAGCCGGGGTTATAATGTAATTGACACCGCGGCGGACGGTGAAGAGGCGGTGGCCAAGATCTGCACCCTGAAACCCGATGTGGTCTCCCTGGACCTGGATATGCCGGTACTGGACGGCCTGGGGGTGCTGCGGCGGGTGATGAAGGAATGCCCCGTCCCGGTGGTCATGCTCAGTTCCCACACCACCGCCGGCGCCCGGGCCACCATGCGGGCCCTGTCTCTGGGAGCGGTGGATTTTGTGGCCAAACCCTCCGGCCCGGGCCAGCTGGACGCCATGGTCGACGAGCTGGTGGAAAAACTGCGCGCTGCCGCCACAGTGGCCTCAAGCAAGCTGGTACGCCCCGGGGTGGGCATGGCATTTCACCCGTTTCCCGCCGGAAAGGCCGGGCCTTCACTGCCGCCCCCCCGGGGAAAAAGGCCGGGGGATGCCCGGACGCTTCCCGGCCCGCCGGACAAACCGGCCGGCGTCTCCGGCAGGAAAGAGGTGCCTCCGGTTATACCGGCAGGCACCGGCTCCGTTCCGGAACGGCATGCCGGTACACCCTCCAGCATGCCGCCCGTCTTGCATCCCGCAGGCCGTTCACCGTCCGGGGCTCCCGCCCGTGCACCCGGCAGGACCGCTGATACCGGTAAAGCGAAAGCGGACCGGGACACCACGGCCGGCGGCACTGTGCCCCGGCTGGTGGTGGTGCCGAAACGCTCCGCCCGCATCGACCTGGTCGTAATAGGCTCCTCTACCGGCGGCCCGGCAGCGCTGCAGGTGATTGTTCCCGCCCTGCCGGAAGATTTTCCCGCCGCCGTGGTGCTGGTGCAGCACCTGCCGGTGGGCTTTTCCGGTTCCCTGGCCGAACACCTGAACCGGCGCAGCCGCCTGCCGGTAAAACACGCAGCAGAGGGCGATCCCGTCGTCCCGGGCCGGGTGCTTGTGGCCCCGGCCGGTTTCGACCTCACCTTTCGCGGGCAGCCCGGCCGCGTCACCGTCCATCTGGACGCCGGCAGCGGGCCCGTGCCTCCCGGGGGGTTCCGCCCCTCGGTGGACGGGGTAATGCTCTCGGCGGTGGAGGTTTTTGGATCCCGGGTCATGGGGGTGCTCCTCACCGGCATGGGGCGGGACGGTGCCAGAGGCATGGCCGCCATCAGGGAAAAAGGCGGCCCCACCATCGCCCAGGACGAATCCACGTGCGTGGTCTTCGGCATGCCCAAAGCGGCCATTGAGATGGGAGCGGCGGAAAGGGTCGTCCCTCTGGGGGAAGTGGCGGGGGAGATCGCCAGGCTGGTGTAGGCCGTGCTAGACGGAAAGTGGTGATAACTCAGATAATCCAAATACTGGGAAGGGGGTGCTGATTATGAAAGTTGGTGCCGGTGGATTGCAGTCTTTAGCGTCTCAAGAGGTGGCGCCGCTGCGGCGGGTTGAGCCTCCGGCGGCGGTAAAGCGGGAGGATGTCTTTCCCCAGGGTGCGCCTCCACCGGAGGAAGGGGGCTCCAGCCGGGAGGAACTGGTGGCCGCAGTGGGCCGGCTGAACCAGGCGGCAGAGGCCTACAACCAGCCCCTGGAGTTTCTGGTACGGGAAGACGGGGAAAACCTCCGGGTGGAAGTGGTCGAAAAGGGTACAGGGGCGGTAAAAGGGGAAGTTCCCGGGCATATCGTGCTGGAGGCGGCGCGGGAACCGCATAAAACCATCGGCCTGCTCCTGGACCGGTACCTTTAAAAATCAGCACAGGGTAAGGGGGTATTTTTTACCCCCGCCGGTCCAGAAAATAACTTTCGGCAGCGCCTTTTTTCTTTATGTAGGCCCTGGCCTGCCCGGCCCTGCGGAGGTCCATCAGCGCTCCGGCCAGACGCTCTTTAACCTTTGCGGCCAGCCGGAGGTTCTGCCGGTGGATCCCGTCGATCTGAAGGAGGAGGGCGGAGATTTCCGGCCCGCCCGTGCCGGAGCCACCCGCCCTGTCCAGCTCATCAATCCCTGCTCTTATCTCTTCAATGGCGGCAAGGTGCCGGGAAACAGCACCCAGTGATTCCTCCGTCGCCGGCCCATCCTCGAGCGCACACAGGCGCTCGAGCACGGCCTTTAAGGCCAGCACTTCACCGCGCATTTCCTGCAGGAGCCTGAGTTTTTTTTCGTCTTGATTTTGTGGGGGCATTGTGGAATCATCCTTTTGGTCGTTCGTCTGGCTCAAGCCGCTTGCTTTCGAGCTGAATCACGCTTTCAAGACTGGGGATAACTCAGGGGTTTATACACAATCAGCCTTCCACCGCCTGTTGCCCTTTCAGTTTGAGGGCCTGTTCCCACGTGCCGGCCAGGTCTTCCAGCAGCCCGGCCACTTCGTCCAGGACAGCCGCGTCCTTTTTCACGTTTGCCTCCACCAGGCGCCGGTACATGTAATCGTAGAGGGCGGAAAGGTTTTTGCCGACTTCCATCTCCCGGTTGACGGTTTCCAGGAGGTAGACGATGATGTCCTGGGCGCGCAGGTTTGCCCGGTGCGCGCCGGGGATGTCCCGGGCGGCCAGGCAGTCACTGGCCTGGCGGATGAATTTGACCGCGCCGGTGTAAAGCATGAGCGTCAGCCGCCCCGGGTCGGCGGTGAGCACTGCGTTTTGGAGGTATTGCTGGTAGGGGTTTGGGGCTATTTGCATTATAAAACTCACCTCTTTAACGGCCCTGGCCCATGCCCAGTTGCATGGCCAGCCAGGCGCTCTGGGCGTTCATCTGCTGGATCGCCTGCTCCATGGCCGTGAACTGCCGCCAGTAGCGGTCCTCCATTTGCTGCAGGCGCTCCTCCAGGGTGCTGATGCGTTCGTTCATGGCGGCTATCTGCCTGCCGATGGCGCTGTTGTCCGCGGTGCTGTATGAACTGCTGGTGCCGGCCCGGGCGGAAATGAGGGCCATGGCGCTGTTCACGTCGTCGTAAAGCCGCATGGCGATGCCCTTTTCCGCATAGTTCTCCGCACTCTTTGTAAATAAATTCATCACCCCGTCCGGGTCTTTCTGCAGGGCGTCTTTCAGCCTGGCTTCGTCAATGTAGAGCTTCCCCCTTTCCTCGTAGGAAAGGGTGGTGATGCCTATCTGGGCCAGCGTTTTGTACCCCTGGCCGCCGGTCAGCCCCGGTACCACGGTGGACATGGTGGCACGCATCCTGGAAACCACGCTCTCCAGGAGGCTGTCGCTGCGCAGGAGGCCGCTCCTGGCCTTTTCCTCCCACTTCTTTTCCTGCTCGTCGGAAAGCTGTTCCCTCTGCTCGTCGGTTAAGGGGAGGTAGTCCCGGTAGCGGGGCTCCATGAGCTTTTTGTTGATTTTGTCTATGATTTCGTTGTAGGCATTGACAAAGTCCTTGATGGCGTTGAAGACGGCATCGGTGTCGCTGGAGACGGTGATGGTGGCGGTGGCGCCCCCGCCCTGTTTCAGGGTGAGGGTGATGCCGTTTATGGTAACCGTATTGGTAGCGCTCTTTAAGCCCGTAGTGTCGCCGAAGTTAAACTCGGCGTCCTGGCCGGTATAAGCCGTTCCGTCCCCTTTGAGCAAAAGCTTTAAAGTGTTGTTTCCGCTCTCCAGGGCGGGATCCCCCACCCCTCCGTTGGCATCCTTGTCACCGGAGAGGAAATAGTGCACGTCGTTGGTCACCTTTATTTTAGCCGTCGAACCCGTGGAGGTGGTGGTGAGGAAAAACCGGTTTAAAGTGGCGTCATAGCTGGCTGTTATCCCCAGGTTGGCGGCGTTGATTTCCGCTGCCACAGTGTAAATGTTGGCCGTGTTGGTATTAAATGAAAAGTCTTTTTTGCCGTTGGCCCCTTCTAAGGTAAAGGTGAGGTTATCATACGAAAGGTTGAATTGAGCCTTTAGGGTTTTGGTTAATCCCCCTTCGGTCTCCTCCGGCAAGGCGGCCTGGCTTCCCTTGGACACCCCGGCAGCCAGCTGTTTCACCGTCAAGGTGTACATCCCCGGCGTGGCGGTAGGGTTGGCCGAGGCACTGACGGCGGCCTCGTTGTACGAAGAAGCCTTCTTCGCCAGGTACGTGGCCTGCAGCCTCATGTTGAAGACCTTGTTCCGGAAGGTGCGCAGGCTGTCGTAGATTGCCCGGTAATCCTCCTGCTGCCACTGGAGGATCTGCTTGTCCTGGTACAACCGTTCCAGGGGTACCCTCTGCGCCTTCATCAGTTCCTTGATAATGGAATCGGTATCTATGCCCGAAGCCAGCCCGCCGATACGCAGGCTGGAAGTGGCGGATAGGATGGAAGTCATCCCGATCACCTTCTAGCATAAGTTTCTACAGTAAAAATATCGGAACCCAGGGCGAAAACTTGATATGACTTGAGACGCCGCCTGCTTCCAAAATAAAATTTCGGCTCCGGAAGGTTTGATCTTTAAAGAGCAATACATATAATGATATGATGTATATGATATGATGTATATATATAGTGTTTTTGAGGTGTTTCGAGTTGATCCGGAAGCAGGTATATATAAAGCCCCACCACGACGCCCTGCTGAAAAAATGGACCGGCGAACCGGGTGTAACGGAAGCGGAACTAATCCGGCGCGCCATCGAAGCGCACCTTGCCGCCGGACCCTCAATCCCAAGGAACATTTCAGCCTGGGAACGGGAAAAACAGTTCATTTTGAGCCGGGTAAAAAAAGGGGACCAGGAAAGGGACCGGCAGTGGCAGCGGGAGGAGTTATATGAGCGTTAAACTGCTGATTGAGTCAACCTGACCCCTGCCATGCAGACAGTTTTTGGGAGAATGGAGGAATAGCATTGGCGTATGAACGGGGCAAAACCATCACCTTCCCCGCCGGGCTGCCGGGCCTGCCCGCAGAATTGACCAGGTTCGAACTGGTGGCCGTGGCGGAAGAATCGCCCTTTTTCTTTCTGCAGTCCCTGCAGGACGAAAACACCGGCTTCATCCTGGTGAACCCTTTCGCCTTTTTCCTGGACTACGAGTTCGACCTGCCCGAAGAGGATGCCCGGGCCCTGGGCATTAAGGCCCCGGAGGAGGCAGCCGTTTTCTGCATCGTCAACGCCAGCCGGGGCCTGGCCCGCGCCACCGTCAACCTCCTGGCCCCGGTGGTGGTGAACGCGGCCACCGGCACGGCCCGCCAGGTGGTGCTGGTGGACGAACGCTACTCCATCAGGCAGCCGCTGTTCGGGCCCCGGCCGGAAAACCGGGACCCGGCCGGGCCTGAGGCCGGGCCGGCCGGCGAACCCCGCCCGCCGGCAGAGGCACCTTCCCGGCCCCAGCCGGTTTCCCCCAACCGCCCCCAGCTCCACCCGGGGCCCCCGCTCCGGTACCTTTCCGGAACCAGTTCTGAGTCCCCGCCGGGCGGTGCCGGGACGGGCGAAGGGGTAGACCCCGCCGGGGAGGGGAAATAAATGCTGGTGCTCACCAGGAAAAAAGGCCAGTCCCTGGTCATCGGCCGGGACATCCGCGTCGTGGTGGTGGAAGTCAGCGGCGACTTCGTGCGCCTGGGCATCGAGGCGCCGCCGGAGGTGGCCATCTACCGGGAGGAAATTTACCGCGCCGTGCAGGAGGAAAACCGCACCGCCCTGGTTACAGGGGAGCTGGCGGCAAGGCTGAAGGCGCAGGTCGGAAACAACAACGAAAAATCCGCCCGCAAGTAGCGCCTGCTACGCGCCCGGCGGCACATAAAGGTATACCTTTTTCCCGGAAGGGACTCATGGCTTTCCACGCCGTCCTAAGCCTCAAAAGAAGCAGTGAGTTGCCGCCAGCCGAATTGTTGAAAATGCGCATCGTACGCAAAGGCAGTATCTATCCCCAGACGTTCCATAACGGCAAAACTTAGGGCGTCCCAAAGGACGGTCATTTGCATTTTCCCTCCGCCGCAGCAAGATATTTATCGTGGTTTTCGGCCAGGTCGCGAGGACCTCCCGAAAACAGACCGGCCAACTGCCAGAGTTCCGGGCTTACCGGGCATCCTGCTGCGGGAGCCCTTTTTGTTTTTTGGGCCCCCGGTTTCTTTTCGCCGGCTTTGCGTTTTCTTCCGGAACCCCGCAAATACATGAGCAATTCTTCCCTGGGAATGCGCCACAACTGACCAATTTTTCTTCCCGGAAGTTTACCGGCCCGTAAAAGTTTATAAATGGTCTGGGTGTGGACACCGAGATAACCGGCAGCTTCCTCCGGAGAAAAGACCTCTTTTGCCATTTCGATCACCTCTTCTCCATTGTATAGTTTACGGATCATTTTATGTCAAGACAACATTCCATAGTGTACTGTTAATCATCGTATATACAGCCCCGGAAAAAGGCTGCTTATTGACAACTTCAGAATTACGGGAATTTTCTTTTTTAAACGCCGGGATTTTAAACCCGGCTGAAAAGAAATTGTGGTTTTCCCCAGGGCTTGCAAGCATAACACTTTGAAAGTTAACTTCGCACCGTTTTCCCCTCTAAACCTTTCCCAAATCATTCCGAATTAGTATACTAGAGGGCGGGTACCGGGCGGCCGACGGTACCGGAGCCTTCGAAAAGCCGCCGCCAGGGAGGGCGGCGAGAAAAAATTCAGGGAGGAATGGGAAGGATGATCATCAACCACAACATTGCGGCGCTGAATACGTACCGTCAGTTGAGTACCAACAACGTGCTCGCTTCCAAGTCGTTGGAAAAGCTCTCTTCGGGCCTGCGCATCAACCGTGCCGGGGACGACGCGGCGGGTCTGGCCATTTCGGAGAAGATGCGCGGTCAAATTCGCGGCTTGAACCAGGCCGTGCGTAATGCTCAGGACGGTATCTCACTTATCCAGACTGCAGAAGGTGCCCTGAACGAGACTCACGCCATTCTGCAGCGCATGCGCGAGCTCGCCGTGCAGGCGGCCAACGAAACGACTACGGACTTCGACCGCAAAGCCATTCAGGCGGAGATTGATGAACTGGCCAGAGAAATGACCAGGATTTCCAACACTACGGAATTCAACACAAAGAACCTGCTGGCCGGTGGCTTCAACAGCGTTTTCCACGTTGGTGCCAACAAGGATCAAAACGTTACCCTTAAAATAAGTGCGATGGACGCAAAGTCGCTGGGTGTAGCTGCGGACGAATATGTGACGACCTTCAACGGAACGAACACTGGCATAAGTAAAATCGATGCGTTTGACGGTTCGGGCGGCTATAAAGTCCAGGTTAAAGCGTACGATGCCCAGGCGAGTACAGTAAACCGGTCTAATAGCAGTGGTGGTACTGCCACGGTTGATGCTGCCAACTACACTATTGGCACTCCTACGAATTACATTGTGAGGATTGACAATGTAGATACCGGCAAAGTCACGGCAGCAAGTTACTCACTTGACGGTGGCTTGACGTGGGTCACAGCAAGCGTTGATAGTAGTGGTGCAGATGCTGTCGTAACGGTGGCATATGGCGTTAAGGTAACTATAACAACAGATACGGATAACGCCGTAAACGATACTTATTCATTCCGCGTTGATCCGCGCAAGCTTGAGTTTACGCTGCTTGATAGTGGCAATAGAAATGTGGGCGATACGAAGACAGTATATAGCGGCGTCACCTCTGTTACGTTTGGTGATCCCACAAAGGATAAGCTGGTTACGGCCTACTTCGACTTTGCGAATGTGTTCCAAACGGTTGGTGCAACAAACACTAAATCTGATACAATATATCAAACGGTAAAAGAATCTAAAGCTGCCACAGTTGACGCTATAGGCAACGTGATAACACCTGCGGTGGCCTACAAGGGTATAAAGGTTACCACCCAAAATGCCGCTAACAGCGCTATAACGATAATTGACAACGCCATAAACACTGTCTCCAACGAGAGGTCGAAACTTGGTGCGTTGCAGAACAGGCTGGAACACACCATCAACAACCTTGGTACTGCTTCCGAAAACCTCACCGCCGCTGAGTCCCGCATCCGCGACATTGACATGGCCAAGGAAATGATGGAGTACACCAAGATGAGTATACTGCAGCAGGCCGCCACGGCCATGCTTGAAGTTCTGGCCGCGTGAAGCGCCGGAACCACAGGCGTCCCGGAGGGTAACTTCCGGGAGGATTACCGGGTGAATTGCTGGAAACCCCTTAGAGCCTTCCGTCCGACAGCGTAGCCGGAAACGGCAGGCGTGAGCGGTTAAAAAACCGGAAGGATTGGGCAACCAGCAGCCGAGCCCCTGTGCCGAAAGGCTGGGGAAGGTTCAACGACTAGGGCAGACCACCTGCAGCCGCAAGGTATGGTGATGAAGCCCGTAGGGCGCCTGGAGGCGCCCGAAGCGCCCGGCTCCCGCCAGAACAGGTGGGATGAAGATATAGTCTAGGCGCCGCCGAAAGGCGGCGGGCCGACAGAGCACAGGCCAACCAGATGCCCCAGGCAGTCCTCCAGCTCCTGCGGTAAAAGAAAATTTGCAGGAAGCCAGCCCCAAAGGCTGGCTTCCTGAGCCACATTGAGTACGGTTTTCTAAATTGAATTGGGCTGGGAACGTGATTTCTTGGGTTTCCTTTTTTATTCTTTTTGCAGGAGTAGCATAAAAGCCAAGTGAAACTCTATTTTTAAAGGATTCAATTCTTCGGGATGTGTTATGTCGATGAATATTGATATTTTGGATAAATTATTTGGCGATGATGTACAAACATTTTTTCGGCAATTTTTTGAGAAAATGGAGCCAAGTGATGTAATTAAAAATTGTAGCAAAATAGGTTTTGTTCACCCAGTAAAAATTGAATTAAAAGAAGTGAAGGATATTTGTTGCGATTATGATAACGGGACTATAATAGTAGCAGGCAAAATAATAGCCCAGTGTGAGGTAGAAGTGCGAGAGTATAATCCCAATTATGATATAGCTGGGGATAAATATTGTTTTGTTGGTGATTGCAATCCAATTTATGAGGCTTCTTTTTCATTTGAAATAGATATTGATACGAGGAAAATAGACAATTTTGTTATTGATAATATCATTCAAATGTAACTATGGTCAATCCTGTCAGCCTATCTGGAGCACAAGGCTACGTCAAAGTAAAAAATAACCCTGAGTCCGCCAAAATTCCAGAAATTATCTGGCCTTTTCCTCCGCATTAATGTAAAATCAATTGTATGGGCAGAAACGGAGTAAAGCCAGACAACATCATTAACAACCAGAGCGGCAACCTTAAGGAGCTGGTAGTACGTCCCATTTTCCCTGAGGAAGAAAAGACCTGGAACACTCTGATGGCCAGCCACCACTACCTGGGTTTTCACAGCCTAACCGGTAAAACCCTCAAATACGTGGCCCTGCTCAACGACCGGTGGGTGGCGCTGATTGGCTGGGGAGCAGCGGCCTTAAAATGCGGCCACCGGGATAAATGGATCGGCTGGTCACAGGAGCAAAAGAATCAGCGGCTGAAGTATCATTGGTGTTCGGTTAAGACCCTAATATTCCAGCAACAAACAAAGATACCATAATACCCCTGGGAAATGAATACCGAAATAAGTAACTGGATAAGAGGCAATGGCGACAAACTCATGATGGGCAGATTTTGACAACCGTTACCCCATAGGTCCAGTGTTATGATTGCCGCATACTCAAAACTGCCGGCATTAACGATATCGTTCCCTGCTCATTTTTTGCTTCCTGGGTGAGGGTGTTAATCTTAACGTCAACAGAGAACGTCTGTAATCGACATAAGCAAAAGCAACAAATTTCCAGGTATTAATTACCACAATATAATATTTCTGGTTAACCGAACACGAATGGCTGAAGTATATAGCCAATAACCAGCGTTTCCTCATTCTGCCGGGAGTGTCCATTAAAAACCTGGCCTCCAGGGTTCTGGCATTGAATTGCAGGGGGTTGTCCGCCGACTGGGAAGCCGTTTATGGTCACCCACTCCTCATGGTGGAAACATTTGTAGATCACAGTCGTTTTGCGGGTACCTGTTACCGGGCCGCCGGCTGGATCCCTCTGGGCCGGACCAGCGGTTATGGTCGCAAAAGCGGCGTCTATTATTATCACGGTCAGACGAAAACTGTTTTTATTAAACCCCTGGTGAAAAAAGCCTGCGCAATTTTATCTGCACCGTTTCTGCCTCCAGAATTAACAGGAGGGGAACGGGCGATGGTTGACTTGAATAAGGTTGCTCTTGAAACTAAAGGTGGATTATTGGATTACCTGGCTTTGGTTAAAGACCCCCGGAAACGGCGTGGCATACGGCATGCCCAGGTATCCATTTTAGCCATAGCCATCTGTGCCCTTTTATCCGGGGCTAAGAGTTTTATCGCCATTGGTGAATGGGCAGCCGGCTTATCGCAGGATATGCTCAAACGCCTGGGTTGCCGGTATAGCGAAAAGCTGAAAAAATATATTCCGCCCAGTGAACCGACCATACGACGGACACTGCAATCAGTGGATGGTGATGAAGTGGATAACGCTGTGGGCCAATGGCTGGACTCACAGACGCAGGACACGGCACTGGCTGTTGACGGTAAATTGTTACGTGGTTACACTGGACCGGATGGAAGAAGAGTTCACCTGCTGTCAGCCTTTTTACAACGGGAGAAAATGGTTATCGCTCAACGGCAGGTGGATAAAAAGAAAGAGCAACGAAATCACCGCTTTTAAGCCGCTGCTGGAGCCACTGGACCTGGAAGGTAAAGTGGTTACTGCCGATGCCATACATACCCAGGTGGAAAATGCCCGTTTTCTCGTGGAGGATAAAAAGGCTGACTATATCTTTATCGGTAAAACAAAACCAGGGCAACCTTTTTGAGACCGTCCGCAAAATAAAGGACGAGGATTTTTCCCCCTCCGTATGTAACAAGAGATAAAGGACATGGGCGCATTGAAAAGCGTATCATTCGAACCGTACCGGTAAAAGAGGGACAGACGGATTTCTACGCCGCCCAGTTTATCAAGGTGGAACGGCTGGTCACCGACCTGCGCGGGGAAAACTTGAAAAAGGATATCGCTTATTACATTACCAGTAAACCTGCCGAAAAAACAGATGCCGAAACGCTGCTAAAAAACATCCGCGGACACTGGTCCATTGAGAATTCCTTGCACTGGGTTCGCGATGTAACTTTCGATGAAGACCGTTCCCAGATCCGGACGGGGTCAGCACCGCGTGTTTTTGCCTCTATACGTAACCTGGCCATCAGCCTTTTGCGCTTGCGGGGGTTTAAGAACATTGCTTCCGGTTTACGCAAGCTCGGATGGAATACCGAACTGGCTCTGTCATTGATTGGAATTTAGATAGTGCGACTTTGACGAAGACCTGACCTGGAGCAACCTTGAAAGTAAAGAATATTGAGGTTGATGACTGCAACATCTACGTTAAGAGGAAGCGAGACAATTTTTCTTCCTTCCACTTGTTATACGCGGCAATATATGTCCGTTCAAAACCAGCGCTCAATAACCGGCGGTGTATTTCAACTGGCCGCCAGTTATTTTTTATGCCGTCGTTTATAATTTTAAGCTCTTCTTCAGTCCAATGATTGACGATTCGGGACATGACGAGCTCCTTGTTGTGTTTTTTTGATAGCTCCCAAACGTGCCTGGCCAGATCATATTTCTTCCAGAAGGAATCTACTTCGACCTGCGACAGGTAGGGGCTTATCATTTCACTAATCATTTGAATTTGTTCTATTCCCGATATGGTCAACCTGACGCCGTATTCTCCTGAAGCTCTGGTGGTGGAAAGACGGAGGCCGGTGGCCTGCTCGATTATTTGCTTTAATTTAAAGCCGGTTTCTTCTGAAAGTCCCTGGCTGTAAATAACATACTCGAAAGTTACGGTCTTTCCGCGAGTTGAAGCCACCAGCGACCCGTCGTCCCCAATAAGAACGGCCAGGGCCAGCCAGGGATAGCTGGTAAAAACATCCCGGACCAGTTCCGCGGCTTTCGGGCCGAGGTATTTCTCCCGCTTTTTCCGCGGGTCCAGTTTTAGGAGTTCACCGGAAGGTTGTTTGTAAAAATGGTTTTGTAGCTCAGAGAAAAACGGGTTGGACTGGGATGTGAGAGAAAATGAGCCGTCGCTGTATTTGATAAGCCGGAAGTAAGGTTCCGGCGGGAGGAAGTTTGTTTTAAATTTCAGCCACTGGAGCTGATTTGCACAGTGGTGGTTGCGGAAAACGGCGTAACCCCGCTTCACCGGGCATAATTCGGCGTCGCCCAGCAAGCTGGCGATGATCACTGCCAAAGCCTCGGGGTGGGTGGATAATGCCCTGGAAAAATCTTCGTGCTTTTCGGTATAATATTTGCGGAGTGCCGACATGGTATTTTCCCGCCCGCAGGCCAGGGCCCTGGCAGTTTTCTTTATCCCGAGCCAGCGGTTTATTTTGCCGGCAAGCTGATTGTAGGTGATATTCACTCCAAAATCACTGGAAAGCACTGCAAGTACCTGACGGTTGGTCAGATATTTTGCCTGCTCTTTCAAAAAGAGAAGCGCTTCTTCAATTTTCTTGTGATCACTATCCGGGTTGTTCCTTTGCAAAAGCATCCTTGCCTTTTGCTCTGGACCAATATTTTTTACCAGCCCGAATTTTTGGGCGTATGCCCGCAGTTGAGCCGCTGTAACCTTCAAATTGAACTTCAGCATAATGAAATTCACTAAGTCTTTGTTCCACGTTACGGGATAAAACCGGTCAATGTATTTGTAAAGGGAAGGCTCTACCGCGCAATTTAATTCTTTCCGCCAGAATAATTCTTTAGCCTGATCAGTGAAAGAAATCGAATTCACCCGTTTTCCTCCTTGACAAACACCAGTTCTGTAGTTATCTTAACACATATTACCTGCTTTTTGCAAGGACTTTCGCCATTTGACCATCATTTCGACAAACCACGGGTCTTTTTTAGATTTTCCCGGCAATGAAAGGGCCGGCAAGGCGAGGGATGTGGAGGAAAAGCTAAAAAGAATATGCCCTGGTTTTGGCCGGGGTAAGTGAGCAGATCGCCTTCCTGAAGAGGTTCTTGCAGGGGACATCCGCGATTACGACGGCTTCCCGGAAAAATTAAAGCTAAAATAAACTGGCTCACTGACGTTGAACTGGCTAACCGGATTCTTTTTATAGCGGTTTAAACAACCATTGCAATCTTTACTTGACGGGATGTCGCGTTACGGCTGCCTTGCTCAACACACTTGTTTGTTGTAAACTGGGCATAGTAAAATTATAATGCCTTGTAGGCACCCCTCAGGTCTTTAAAGACCCCGGGGCACCATTTGAAGGAAAAGTGGCAGCAGCAGCGCGGCGAAAGGCTGCAGCGGGGTGTGCGAAAGCGAAGTCTGCCGCCCGTCATGCTGACCGGGAGGTGAGGAAGTGAGCACTCAGGCCGAAAAAGAAAGGGTGCGGGAAACCGCCGGAGCTTATACGGTTGGCCGGGAATCCGAAGAGACGCCGGGCCGCATGACCTTCGAAGAGTTCCTGGCGTGGGGGGACGAGGATACCTGGGCGGAGTGGGTGGACGGGGAGGTGGTGGTCCTGACCCCGGCGGCGGTGAAGCACCAGCGAATTGCCAGGTTCCTGGGAGATTTACTGGGAAACTTCGTTCTCATGCGGCAGCTGGGTGAGGTAATTCCGGCGCCTTTTACCATCAAGCTGCCTGCACCACTAAAACGGGGGCGCGAGCCGGACATCGTGTTTATCAGCAGGGAGCGGTTGCACCGGTTGAAGCCCACTTATTTCGACGGTGCTCCGGACCTGGTGGTGGAGATCACCTCCCCGGAAAGTTTCGCCCGGGACCGCGGCGAGAAGTACGTGGAGTACGAGGCGGCGGGGGTAAAGGAGTACTGGTTGATCGATCCCGACCGCCAGCAGGCGGAATTTTACCGCCTGGGGGAAGACGGGCGCTACCGGCTGCACACTGCTGGTGCCGGAGGAGTCTATCATTCCGAAGTTATCCCCGGCCTCCGGCTTAAAACGGCCTGGCTCTGGCAGGACCCGCCCCCGGCCGGGGTGGAGGCGCTGCGCGAGATCGGGGCGATCTGAGTTTGTTAATTAACGGCCCCGGCTTCCTCCGGGTTTAAAGTGATAAATGATAAAGGAAGAACGGAAATAACCGGGGCAGCGTTGCGATGAAAGGGGGACAGCCAGTGGCGACTCAGCCTGCTGAAGAAGTTAAAAAGTTCTATACTTACGACGACTATTTGAAGATAGACGATGGCAACCGTTATGAACTGATCGAGGGGGAACTGGTCCTGGCGCCATCGCCGGGCACACGACATCAGCTTTTGGTGGGCAGGCTTTTTAAGATAATTGATCAATATGCCCAGAGAACCGGCTCCGGGCAAGTTTTTTTTGCCCCCCTGGATGTGGTTTTAGACGAACCGGTAAAAATGAACACTTTCCAGCCGGACGTAATCTTTATCAGCAATGAGCGGCTTGGCATTATAGAAGAAACACGGATCAACGGCGCCCCGGATCTGGTGGTGGAGGTTCTTTCCCCGGGCACCATCCGGCGGGACCGGGGAAAGAAAAGCCGGCAGTATTTCAAGAGCGGGGTGCGGGAATTCTGGCTTGTAGACCCGCAGGAACGGCTGGTGGAAGTCTTTGTTCCCGGGGAAAAAGATTGACAGCGCACCGGGGTATACGAGGAGGAGGATGAAGAGTTTATCGCTTCCACGGTACTGCCCGGTTTGGAAGCAAGGGCGAGAGATATTTTCCCGGTATGACAAAATCGCGCAGCCGTTAACGTGGCGCGAGGCAAGCCGTAACCGGCGCCTGGATTACCGGGCAATTTATAAAACCGTCACCGGAGAATTGGGCGATTTCGAAGAATTTGCCCGCCAGGTCACTTCTTATCTTGAGCAACAGCCCCATTGACCCGTCGCATTTCCGGAAATGCGGAATTGAAGTGTCAATGCAGGGGAATGGGTCGATGGTTACCGGGGTATTTCCAGGGCCGTCCATTTTCCCAGGACTCTTTTATATCCGGCAATTGTTTCAGTATAAACTCGATAACATTTGTAGCTCTCTCAAATTTGTGATAATTGTTCATGATCCCCAGAATAACCGCCAGAAGATCCGGGTCTTTTACCTCATCAACAATTTTCCAGGCTTCTTCGGTAAGCACAACATTTTTTTTCGAGGCTATTGCAGCTACCAGATGATGGAGCGTGGTGCTGTCCCAATTCTTACCAATGGCGACTACCTGCTCCTTAAGAGTATTGATCAACTCCTGCGGGTATGGAATTTCTACCTGTGGAGTATGGGATGCAGGTTCTCCTGTATGGTCAGGTTTATCAGGTGATGGCTGCTCACTGTCTGCAGTATAAAAAGGTATTTCTTCTTTGCCCTCTTTGTTAGAGTCTGTTTTGTTCTCTTTTTCGATCTCCAGGATCATCTCCTCAATCTTTTGCACGGGCAAGCCTGTCACCTCAGCCACTTGCTGGCAGGCCAATTCTTTTTCCAGATAAAAATCGGTATGGTAATATTCCGGTAAAAATTCAGCCGGCAGAAAACCAATGGCCAGAGTTGCATCGGGTGCTTTTCCCTCCGGTACAAAGGCGCCAAGGTAATAGGCAGAAGACAGGACATCGGTCAACTCCCAGCGGGGACCATCCGGTTCTAAACAAGCTACTTCGACCAGGAACCGTAAATCTTCCGTGCCATCGAGAATGTACAGGCATTCTGAAAGGGCACCAACAGTCCTGGAGTTATACTCCTTAAGTCTGTTCTTGACCAGAACACGTAAAAGAGCAGGATCTTTCAGTTTTAAAAAACTGTAAAAGGGCGCAGGACCGCCAACCAGTTTTTCTGTTACCTTTTGGGCTCTTTCCAGAGCAGTGAAGGCGGTACCAAAAGCACACCAGAGCCTTTCTGCATCTAACAGCAGGGGTTTTTGCAGTCGCCGGCCTGTAACGCTTTCCAGCCACTGTAGTGTCTCCTGCCATCTCCGTGCATTAAGGTTGCCGGTGGCGCAGGCTCGGCCGGGGAAAAGGTTCTCTGCCAGGGTGACTATGGACCAGATTAGATCATGGTAGGGACGGGACTGCGTCTTTTCATAAAACACTCGCACTGAATCTTCTTCCCGTAAAAGGATAGGCCAGCCGGCCTGGTTTTTTCTTTCCGGTTTCTTCACCTGGGAATCGTCAGGTTCATATCTTTTCCTGTAGACCTGTAGATCTCGAAAAATGGTGAATTGCTCCGCACATTGTCCTGTCCGGGCATCTCCGCAAATGGCCAGGTAACGGCCTCTTTCATTCTGGCTTTCCGGGTTCCGGCTGAGCAGAAGACGGCGATAACCAAACTTTTCTTCGTAGCCAAGGCGCAGGACGGGTAGGGGAAAGGCATTGATTATTTTCATAACTTCATCATAAAAACCTTCCCACTCCGCCGCTTCGATCTCCCACGGCAAAATGTCCAATCCAAGGTAGACGCCCATGCGTATAATCACCCATTCACCAATGCTTTTTGTACAAACAGCCCCACTGGTAAAACTGCGGTTATTCAATGTTCTTTTCCAGTTCTTCGATCACACCCGTGATAAATGTCTTGAACTGGTCCATTTTGCTCTTTAAAAGACCCAGGATATCGCCCATATTTTCCGCCAGGTGGCACATTTTCAACCAGCGCAGCTCACCGGTATAGGCATGGCGGAAAAGGTGGCGGAAGCGGCGGTATTCATCCAGCTCTTCCATTAATTCCCGGGATATGACCCCGGGCCGCAGTCCTTCCAGTTCTACGGCCATGCTTCTTAAAAGTTCCCGGTGCCAGTCTGCGGCTTTAACCGGCCCGCCGTCGATCTGGCGCGAAATGCGCTCGAACATTGATTCTACACCCGTGTAAAAATGATGCAAATAGGCGGCCATGGCCATCAGATCCCGGTCGGGCACGGGACCGGTTCTGGTATTCACTTCCTTTAATAAAGCCCGGGCTTTACCGGCAATCTGATCAATTGCCCGCAAGTCTTCATTTATTTCCGATATCAGGCGTTTTAAGCGGGCTATTTTCCTCTCCCTGGCGGTCATATAAGACGATCCCTTCTTTTTGCACCCGTTCCTTTAATGTTTCCACGGCATTTTCCAGGAGCACCAGATCCACCGCAAAAGGGCGGGCTATCTCTTCCGCCAGCCCGTAGGCCTTCAGGTATTCCCTTTCCGGGAGGCCGGCCACGGCCAGATCTATGTCCGAAAACTGATCAAAATCATCCGTGGCCAGGGAGCCGAAAAGGCAGACCTTTGTCACGCCGAACCGGCGGGCCAGCTGCCGGGCTATTTCCCCGGCCTTTTCCCGGGCCAGGCCTGCTTTTTGCTCCAGCTCTTTTTCTTCCCGGGCCACTTCTTTCAGGTGGCCCTGCAGGTATTTCCGGTAATTGTTCATCGTCCCGCATCCCTTGAAACCCTCTTTTGGGCGGCAAAAGTAAACCCCCCACGCTTCTGCATCCCGGCACTATTATACCAGAAAGTTGAAAAGCATAATAGCCCGGTTGAGCTGACGCATTTACGGAAATGCAGAAAAGAAGCTGGAAGTTTCCTGGTAAGCTTCCAGCTTCTTCTTAAAGATGGGGGACGGGTCAGGTGTAAAAACGGTTAGCGCAAATAGTCCAGCAAAGACGTTTCCAAAATTCTGGCCCCCGCAGCCAGGGCCGCCTGGTAGGCGAGTTGCTGGCGGGAGAGGTCCACGGCCACCCGGGCCACGTCGGCGTCCTCCAGGTTGCTGAGCACCTGGGTGAGGCGAACCTCCTGGTCCTGGAGCTGGCTGCGCACCGACTCGAAGTGGCTGGTGCGAGCCCCCACCTGCACCCGGTAGCGCAGGATATGGTCGAGCTGGTCGTTCAATTTACCAATAGAGCTCTGAACACCGGCCACATCACCATTTTTGAGGCTTTGGGCCAACTTCATCAGTACTTCGAAAACGCCGCCAACTACTGCATGACTATTCTCATTATAGAAGCCGAAAACTCCGGAGACAACATCTTCAGTTTCAGGATGTGACGCGAAAGTAGTTGAAGCACCCAGAGTTCCGTCGCTGGCTTCCTTTACGCTGAGTGTTCCGCTGGCACTTTTAATTATAAATGCATTTTGGTTGCCGGGTCCATTATCAATAAAAGTAGCCCAAACACCAGGAACCGTGTCGGTAATTCTCTTAGCAATATTTGAGTAACTTTCCCCGGCAGAAAACGATACCTCAACTCCATTAATAATTAACCTGCCATTGTCATGCGCAGAAGTTTCATCTTTACCTATTCCTGTCCCACCGTCAAGAGGATGACCAAGATCTACGATTGCATAGGTAACAGAAGGAACATCAATTGTATAATTTGCCTGGTCCAGGATTTCCCGGGAGACGCGTTCGAGGTTACCCCGATAAAATATCTTGTCGCCATCCCGCCAGAACGGCGGCTGGTCGTTTTTCGTCCCGGCGAAGATGTACTTCCCGCCCACGGTGGTGTTGGCGATGTTCACCAGTTCGTCGATCATTTTGTCGATCTGCTCGCCGATGGCAGCCATGTCATCCGGCTCCAGGGTGCCGTTGGCGCCCTGGATGGCGTATTCGATGGCCTTTTGCAGCAGTTCGCCCGCCGTGCCCAGGGCGGTGTCGGCCCCCTCCAGGTAGCTCAGGCCGTCGGTGATGTTCCGCATGTACTGCTTGTTCCGCTCCACCGCCGCGCGCACGTTGAGGAGCTGGCTCAGGGCCGGCGGGTCGTCGCTCAAGCGCAGGACTTTGCGGCCGGTGGACATCTGCTCCTGGGTGCGGGCCAGCCTCTGCATGGCATCCTGGATGTAGTTCTGGGTGTGCCGGGCAACCAGCATGTGGGTGACGCGCATTGTTTTTCCCTCCGAATCAGGGATTTATCTTTTTTGCCGTTGTTCAGGCGTCCGGCAACACGGGCTTTTCACGCCTGTACATCGCTCCTGATGTTGCTTCTTAGCCGGTCCTGTTGATCAGGTAGTCCAGCATCTCGTCGATGGCAGCCAGCACCCTGGCGCTGGCCTGGTAGCCGTACTGGTACTGGATCAGCCGGGAGAGTTCTTCGTCCAGGTTGACCCCGGACACGGACTGGCGCAGGGATTCCACCTGCTCGGCGACGGCACGCTGGGTGCCGGCCATGTCCGATGCGCTGCCGGAGCGGGCGCCGATGTCGGCCAGCAGGGCGTTGAAATATTCATTGAACGTGGCGCCGCTCAGGTTGGCCAGGTCTACTTTAACCGGGTTACCGCCGGCGTCTTCTCCCAGCTCGAAGTCTTGCGTGCCATCCATCCCAATGGTCGCCAGCCGGGCTACGAAAAGTGCCTTCGTGCCGTCAATTTCGGAGGGATCTGCCAGAACAGTTCCTACGACGGCAAAGTTCCTACCGGCTAGCGAGCCGGTGAAAAAGCCCCCACTGTTTTTAGTCGGGTTGATCTGGTTAATGGTTTCCGTAAGGGCTTCGGACAGCTTGTTTAAACTTTCCATGTACCCGGCAATCCTCGCGCTGGTTTCCTCCAGCCCCGCCAGGCTGCCTGCCTTCGGCAGGTTTGCCGGGTAGTTGGTCAGGGAGACCGTCTGATTGCCAATCTGCAATTTTACCTCTCCGGAAGATTGATCGACAACCGGCACCACAACATCCGTAGCCCCCACGTCCACCCCGAAAAACGTCAGAGCAATTTCCCCCGTCGGCTTACCCCCGTCGGTCAGGTAGGTGACGCTCACCGGCCCGTACTCCGCCAGCCGGTCCAGGAGCAGGTCCCGCCTGTCCAGCAGGTCGTTGGGCTGGTTGCCCTGGGCGTAGACCCGCTTGATGGACTCCGTCAGTTCCCGGATTTGCCGCAGGATTTCGTTAACCGCATCCACCTGGTCTTTGAGCTGGCCGCCGGTAACATTGCCGCCGGGGTCGTCCTTCAAAATGCTTCTCGAAATATCCTCCAGCTGCTGGTATGCCTCCCTCATCATGGTGGCCAGCTCGCCACCCGTCTCGGCCACGGCGGCCTTGACGCCGGGGTCCTGGGGGGTATTGTTGAGGTCGTGCCAGGTGTTGAAAAACCTGGTGAGGGTGCCGGCAATGCCGCTGGCGACGGGCTCGGGGAAGACGGCCTCGATGCGGCCGAAAATCTCCTCCTGAACCTGCCAGTACTCCCGGGAGGAAATGCTGTCCCGCGCCTGCACATCCAGGTATTCGTTTTTGATGCGCCGGATCATGGTCGCTTCCACGCCGGTGCCCAGCTGCCCCGGGAGCAGCCTGGTGCCCATGGTGGGGTTGCAGTAGGGATTGCTGGCGGCGATGACCGCCTCCTGCCGGGTATAGCCGGGCGTGTTGGCGTTGGCCACGTTGTGGCCGGTTATGTCCATGGCCGTGCGGTGGGTCGAAAGCCCCCGCCGGGCGATTTCCAGGCCGAAGAACGTTCCGGGCATGCGAAAACCCACCTCTTCTCTTCGGTTCGCAAGAATATATCGATAAGGGAGGGGCAAGACACCGGGCCCAGCCTCCCGTACCATCCACGGGGTTTACACGGATTTATCCACAAAAGACGGGCCAATGCCGCCTTTATCCATGGCGCCGTCCGGCAGGTATGTCTTCGCAGGGGCCGGGACAACGGCCCTTAAAAGGCGCTCACAGAAGCGCAGGGCGTTCTGGGCCAGCAGGTTGTTCAGCCTGACCAGTTCCGCCAGTTCCCGGGCCTTCCCCCGCAGGTCTGCCACCAGGTTCATTGCTTCCTGCCTGCCCGGCACCGGCGGCATGGCGGCAACCAGCTCCGCCAGCGGTGCTCCCGGGGACAGGCCGCAGGCCCGCCCGGCGTATTCCTGCACCCTGGTGCGGGCCGCCTTCAATTCCTCCATATGCCGCGCCAGGAACTCCAGTTCCCTTGTTGCCTCGTTCAGCGAGTCCCCGCTGTTTTTGCGCAGGGCGGCGTTTTGCTTTTCCGCCGCCGCCGCCATCTTTTCCAGCGCGGCCAGTTCCTCTTTTAACATGGAAACCAGCTCTTCTATAAGTTCCTGCATAACGGCCACCGCTCATCAAAAAAGCGTTTCTTTGTTTATTTTCGGCAGGAGGAAAATATCCTTGAGCTTCCGGTTTCCGAAAAAACTTTTTGTCACCTTAATTTTTTGCCACATCATGACGAATTAAAAAACAGCAAGCTTTATTCAGTGAAAGGCAGGATGAAGATGAGTAAGGTGGAACCAGCTGGCAGGCCGGAACTTTCCTCCATGGTAAGGATGTCCCAGACCTTCAAGAATGATATCACCGGCACCGGGGAGCAAAGGGATAACGAGGCGCTTTTTGTGGAAGAAAAAGGAGAGGATAGAAAGCCCACCATCCAGGAGGTGCGGGAAGCCGTCGACCGGATCAACGAAACCATGGAACTCTACCGCACGGAACTGCGGTTTGTCCTGCACGAGGAGAGCGGGGAGATCATGGTAAAGGTGATTAACGCCAAGACGCAGGAAGTGATCCGGGAGATCCCTCCGGAGTGGGTCTTGAAAATTGTGGCCAGCGTGAAAAGGATGCTGGGTCTGATCCTGGACAGGTTTATTTAGCACCGGGCCCGCTGCGGCGCGGGAAATGGCCGGTGAAAAAAGTTTCAGTTGCCGGCGCTGCCGGGTTTAAAACCGGCTTGCCGGCAATATTAAACCGCCGGCAAAAACCGGCGGTGCTTTCTACACCTGCGCTCAGGCCGGCTCACAACCCCGGCACCGCCCATGCCTGGCCGGCCGCTCCAGCGGGGGGGGGGGCACCCGCCCGGCCGCATCCCGGCATCACACATGCCTGTCCAGCCGGTGCTCTTCCATGATACCCGCCGCCACCCTTTCCCGGTCGATAAGGTAGGTGCCTTCCGCAAGCCGTTTTTTTACCGGTTCAACCAGTTCGTCCCTGACTTCGGGAAGCTTTTTTAAATGTGCCCGGTAGAGCTGTAATTCCCGGGCCCGGTCGGAGATTTCCACGGAGTCGGTTTGGGAGTAGCTTTTGGTAACGTTATCCTTTTTATCCTGTTCTTTTATCTTCAAGCGTTTAAGATAAACGTCCGCCACCTGTCCGGGATCAAGATTACTTATCCTCATCGCCCATCTACTCCTTCTAGCAAACCGGCTGCAAGCCATTTTCCAGCCGGCAGTCCTTCTGCCAGATCCTCTATTCTTTAGTTCGGAAGCAACGTCAAGTTTCTTTAGGTCTTGGGCCGGTTTCGCCGGTTAAAATTTTTATTTCCTGGGATTTAAGCTTTTGTGACGGCGTTACTCCCCGGTAGCAGTGTTATCGTTAAATGACACCCACATCCAGGTTGCTGTTGAACCGGTGCTTTCCGGTAACCCGGGAGCCAAAAAACAAAATCATGGCCAAACCATGTTTTTCGGCCACCTGCTCCCGGCTTCTCTGCTCAAATTCCGGAAGGGAATTTTTCGCTGTCACCGGAGGTTCACCTCATCAGCCCCGCCTCTCCCGGCCGGCGACATAAATCTCACTCCCGCGTATTCCGGCAGGGAATTTTCATCAGGTAGTTCCACTGCAGTTAAATTATATCTTGAAACATGAAAGCCGGGCAACTTTGTCTTCAGGTAATGATTCCTTTTCCTTGATGTTCATGCTGGCGTATGATACGATATTAAAAAGTTTTGAACCACCCATATGTTTTAAGGTGATATTATGTATCGCCGGGAATTTGAACTGGCCCTTGAATTGCTGGTGCCGGCCGTAAAGGAGGTTTACGGCTCCCGCCTGGTATCCCTGGCTGTTTTTGGTTCGGTAGGCCGCGGTACGCCCCGGCCGGATTCGGACATCGACCTGCTGCTGGTGGCTGAAAATCTGCCGCGGGGCCGGGTGAAGAGAATGGCCGAATTTGCCGGAGTGGAAGAGAAATTGCAGCAACAATCTTCCCGGTTCACTCATATAGTGCTGGACCTGTCCCCTGTAATCAAGGAAAAACAGGAAGTGCTGCAGGGCAGCCTGCTGTTTCTGGACATGGTTGACGACGTGAAAATTTTATATGACCGGGGAAATTTTCTGGCCCGCTACCTGGCCCGCCTGCGGGAAAGACTGCAGCAATTAGGTGCGCGGAAAATTTACCGCGGCGGCGCCTGGTACTGGGTATTAAAGAAGGATTACAAACAGGGTGAGGTGATCGAAATTTGACCAGCACCACCCTGGCCCAGAGTTACCTGCTCAAAGCCACCAAAAGGTTGAAAATACTACCCGTGCTGTTTGAGGAAGAAGCCTATTCCGACGTAATCCGCGAAGCCCAGGAGATTGTGGAGCTGGCCCTGAAAGGCATGCTGCGCCGGATTGGGGTGGATCCGCCCAAACAGCACGATGTAGGTTATTTACTGGTGGAGTTCAAAGACCGCCTGCCGCCTGAAGTCGGGCGGGAGGTGCACAGGCTGGCCAAAATATCCAAGTGGCTGCGGAAAGAGCGGGAGTTTGCCTTCTACGGCGATGTGGATTTCATTCCCACGGAAGAATATACGAAAGAAGATGCGGCGAGAGCGATGGAGGACGCCTGCTTCACCGTGCAAATGGCGGCTCTGGTAATCAAGCCGTAAGAAGATTAATGCCGGTCAGTCATCAGGCTGGCCGTTTTCGTTTTGAAGCAACTTTGCTCTACAGATAGCAGCCGCGTAAGATTTTAGCAGGTGCCGGGAGGGGGAAAGCCCGTGATCTTGACGCGGGCTTAATGAAAGCAGGGTTTGACAGCGGAAACATTAAAGAATCAGTAATTTCAACGACTTAAACCACTAAACATTCCCATCCATTATGATACAAGATTGCCGTTTTTATCCTCGAACAGGAATAGCAACTTAACATTGCCCAACCACGGAATACGGGGGTCAATATTGTTTCGCAACAGT
>DYEX01000190.1 GCA_020725525.1 Desulfovirgula sp. | reverse complement strand
GAGAACGCATAACGTTTTGTGTAAATGGTTAAACTCAACTAAAAGGAGTTGGCCATTTATGGAAAACATGCAAGACAAGACCATCAGAGAGCTTGCCAAAAGTTGCCAGACAGTAGAAGACGTGCAAAATCTTCTAAAGTCCCTCTTCAAGGACACACTGCAGACTATTTTCGAGGCTGAGATGGACACACACCTCGGCTACGAAAAACACAGTGTGGAGGGCAATAATTCCGGCAACAGCCGTAACGGCTACAGTAAGAAAACCATCAGATCAAAATTTGGTCAAACAGAACTAAAAATTCCCAGAGACCGTAATGGCGAATTCAAGCCCAGCATTATTAAGAGATACGAGACAACCACAAACGAGCTTGAAGATAAGATCATCGCCATGTATGCCAAGGGTATGTCCACCCGGGACATTGAAGACCACATGAGGGACATTTACGGCATCGATGTTTCCTCTACTATGGTCAGCAAGGTCACTGACAAAATATTGCCCATGATTGCCGGGTGGCAGTCCAGGCCGTTAGAAAGGGTTTATCCGGTAGTATTTCTTGATGCCATACACTTCAAGGTGCGCAAGGAAAACCGAATAGTAAACAAGGCAGCCTACAGTGTATTAGGCATCAACATGGCCGGCCAGAAAGAAGTTCTGGGCATCTGGGTTGGAGAACACGAAAGCGCCAGTTTCTGGCTGGGTGTGTGCAACGACCTGAAAAACCGTGGCGTTGAGGATATACTGATTGCCTGCAAGGACAACCTTGCCGGTTTCTCTGAGGCCATCAACGCCGTGTTCCCCAGAACGGAAATACAGCTGTGCGTCATTCACCAAATTCGCAACTCACTGAAATACGTTTCCTACAAGGAACAGAAAGAGTTAATATCAGACCTGAAGAAGGTATACCAGGCGCTAACCATCGATGAGGCAGAGTTGGCCTTTGCCAATTTTAAAGAAAAGTGGGGTAAGAAGCACGCCATCATTATCCGCTCCTGGGAAAACAATTGGCTGGAGCTAACGGCCTTCTTCAAGTTTCCTTACGAAATACGCAAGATGATATATACTACCAACGTCATCGAGGGTTACCACAGGTATTTGCGAAAAGTGACAAAGACCAAAACAGCTTACCCGACAGATGAGTCCTTGATCAAAATAGTTTACCTGGCCACCGTCGAGGCTTCAAAGAAGTGGACCATGCCCTTAAGAGATTGGAAAACCTGCGTGTCACAGTTTGCGATATATTTCGGGGATAGGCTGGAGCCAGAATTGGCAGTATAAAAACAAAAGAATGAGTTTATCGCTTGGTTCTCCGCAGAGATAGCAGGGGAACATTAAGAAGCAGGGCCAACCTGTAAGGCTAATCCCTGCTATCTCCGGCAGAAACCTCACCTGGCGCTCGG
>DYEX01000034.1 GCA_020725525.1 Desulfovirgula sp. | reverse complement strand
GGGGTGGCCGTCAAGACCGCCGCCTCCCATAAACTTAAAAAAAGTGACATTTTCTCAGTCCGGATGAATGATCAATGTGGGTGACATTTTCTCAGTCCAGATAAAGCATTTTTTAGGTGACATTTTCACTGTCCATTGACATACCCCATTGTGTCGCTGGTCGTCAGCCAGGTTTTCGATGCCAAATTTAACAGTTCGACAGACAGCAGAGCTTCTGCGTCTAAGCGCTCGAGAGGCGCGTTTTCAGGAATATTATGGCAAAGAAGGTTAATGGCACAAGGTGTCGAATTTTATAGGTTGTTATTCAAAACCGGGAATAATTACTTGTTTCCCTGCCCAAGCTAAAGCCGAACATATATTAATTTCTCATCTTTAATTCCTCATCTTTAATTCCTCATCTTTATTTCCAGGGAGGAAAAGTCCTTGTCCAGATATTTCTTAGCGGGCGTGGCGGTTTTAATGGTGATAGTTGCCGGCGGATTTTACGCCGGCAAAGTATACCTGGAGGCGGAAAATACCAGGTCCACTACCACCAAGGTCTATTCTTCCAAACCCGTAGAGGAAATAACAGCCGCAAAACTGCCTCCTTCACCGGTGACGAAAAATGAGGTGAAGGGTCAACCCGCAGAAAATGTAAAAAAGTCCACCACCGGTAATACCCGGACCGCCTCAACCACTGCCTCCTTATCCAACGTACGCCACGGTTGGGGTATTAAACGCAACGACAACCACCAGCAGCCGGAAATGCCCAAAGCAATCCGTGATACCCTGGCCAGGTACGACGCCTACTGGATCGGCAGTCCCGACGAAAAGGTGCTTTACCTGACCTTTGATGAAGGTTATGAAAACGGCTACACGGCTAAAATACTGGACATTCTCAAAGCCAACAACGTCAAAGCCGCCTTCTTTGTGACCGGGCATTACGTCAAAACCCAGCCGGAACTGGTCAAGCGCATGGTGGCTGAAGGGCACATCGTGGGCAACCACACCATGAACCACCCCAGCCTGCCCGACATCAGCGATGAGGAGATCAAGAAAGAGCTGCAATCGGTAGAAGAGCTTTTCATAAAGCTGACGGGGAATAAGATGAAATACCTGCGCCCGCCCAGGGGGGAATACAGTGAGCGCGCCCTGGCCGCAACCAGGGAACTGGGATATTACAATATTTTCTGGAGCCTGGCCCTGGTAGACTGGGTACCCATGCCCGGCGGTGCTCAGGAAGCCCACCAGTCGGTAATGGATAACCTGCACAACGGGGCGGTAATTTTACTGCACGCCGTATCCAGGGACAACACCGAAGCCCTGGACCGCATCCTCAAAGATGCCAGGGCCCAGGGGTACACCTTTAAGACGCTGGATGATCTGGTGGTGAAAAAATCTTAGTGGTTTGCCGGTACTAAAACAAAGGCCTGGCGCAATTTGAATAACGCCAGGCCTTTTGTGCGGCATTACCGCTTCAGATTAACCTGGTAGTCATAGATCATCCGGGAAATCTCCGCGATGCGGGCAAATCCTTTATCCACATCCGTTTCCCCTTTGGACAGCACCACCAGGATGTAAGGGTGTTCGGCAAAAACAATCCCGGCATCGTTGGCCACACCCCAGACATCCCCTTCCTTATGGGCCACCCTTACCTCCGGCGGGAGTCTGCCGGGCAAACCCACGTGGTAAATGGGGTTGGCCATATCATCCAACAGGCGCTCTCCCAGGGCGGGATGCTCACGGCTGAATTCCAGCACCGCCTCCATATACCGGCCCGTGTCCCGGGCAGTGGTAATATTCTCCCCGCCCGGGAACACGGTTTGCCCGCCCAGGTCACGCATAAATCGGGCCACGTTGTCCTTACCCAGGTGGCGCACCAGCATCCGGTAGGCGATATTGTCGCTGATGGTTATAGACAGGTTGGCCAGTACCCGTAGCGAATAGCTGTCGCCGTCCCGGGCGGAAAACTGCAGGATACCGGCTCCCCCCTGATAGTCCCGCTTGCTGTCATAAACCACCCGGTCATCCCAGTCCAGCCTGCCCTGGGCGACGAGATGATTCAAGTAGAGGACCACGGGCACCTTCACCGTGCTGGCGGCGGTTATGGGCTCATCACCGTTGATATCAAAGCTGGCCCCGGAGTGCAGGTCCTTAAAGTAGATGCCGTAAACTCCCGGCTGTTGAGCCAGGTATTCTTTCAGTTGCTTTTGCAGCGGCCGGTAATCCGGTGCCTGCTGGAAAGACGGACCCTTTTCTCCGGTCGCTTGCGCCGGCGAAATATCCAGGCCCGGGCCGTTTAAAGCACCCCCCGTCCCCGCGACAAGAAACGGCAGGGCAATTAAGAACATCATTATGCTTAACAGGCGACGTCTTTTCATCATTCACATCCTCCTTCCCGAACGCAAAAAATGAGCCGGCAAAAGCCGGACACACTTTTAAAACTCTTTTGAAGAGCTCTATTAAAGTATAAAAAAAGCATGTTCGCATGGCAACGACCAATTGATGGGATTTTCACATTTAAAGAAAAAACGCCGCTTCATGAAGCATAGTATGCGGCAAAGAAACTGAAAATGTAGAGCAATTACGGCAATAGCGACAGGTAACTGTCCAGCAATGCCACTGCTGTAAATCGGGTTCAATGAATATTTACGGAAATATAAAATCTCCTACTGCCCAACTGCCGGAATTTCCGTAATTTTTATCATAGATTTTTACCCGAAACAATATTAAGGCGGACGCCTGAAAGCGACCACCCGGTACTGTTAGTTACGTGCACCAGCTTTGTAGCCGGTAAAAAATAAATTAGTTTATAAAGAAGCTGTACCCGCAAGATAACAGGAAAAGGCTACAGGCCTTACACCTGAATTTTTGCTACATGGTGCAAGGGTTTTCCGCTCAAAAAATTGACAATTTCCCCGGCAATTATTTTTGCCGCCCTCATTGGTGCAGCTTCCGTCTTGCCTCCCAGGTGGGGAGTCAGGACGACGTTGGTGAGGGTAAAAAAGGGATGATCCGGCGGCGGAGGTTCCGAAATTAAAACATCCAGCGCCGCAGCCCGGATCCTTTTTTCCTTTAAAGCCCGGTAAAGGGCATCCTCATCCACCAGCTCACCCCGGGCGGTATTGATCAAGCAGGCCGAGCTCTTCATCAGCGCCAGCTGGGGTGCGCCAATTAAGCCTATTTTTTCGGGAGTGGGCCGGGTATGGAGGCTGACAAAATCGGAAGCTGACAGGAGTTCTTCCAGAGTCACGGGCCGGCCGCCCGCAGCAAGAATTTCAACGGGATCCACATGGGGACTGTATACGAGGAAGTTCATACCAAAGGCCTGCGCCCGGACCGCCACCCGGCGGCCCACCTGCCCGAAACCGATAATGCCCAGGATCTTCCCGGCCAGTTCTACTCCCTCCAGCTGGCTGCGGCAGTCGTACTGCCAGGCGCCGGCCCCCCGGTGGCTTACCAGACGGCAGGTCTCCCCCATATTGCGGGCCAGAAAAAGCAAAAGGGCCATGGTTAAATCGGCGGTAGAGTCGGCCGCCCGCCCCGGGGCATGCACCACGGGGATCCCCCGGCTTAAAGCCGCCCGGACATCCACATTCACCGGGTGAGCCCGGGCACAGGCAATCAGGCGCAACCTGGGTGCGCTCTCGATCACCTCTTCAGTCACGGGTGCTTTGTGCACCACCAGGATGTCGGCCCCGGCCAGCTTACCGGCCAACTCCGCCGGAGATCCGTAAAACTCCTTAACCCCTCTTCCATCCAGCGGGGCGGGGTCAATGCCTTCATGCTCCAAATTCATATTCAACACTGTTACGGCCACCGGCCACCCGGCCAGCGCCGCCGGCAATTCCCGGCGCAAAGCCCCCGCGGTAAGGGTCCCGTCATCCACAAGATAAAGGTGCATGGCCCTGCCTCCCCCTTTTTCTCTTTGTCACAGGGTTGGAAATTCGTTTTCCTGATTGATAAATCCTGCCAGATTTATACTCCAGGTTTATACTAAGGAAGATAAAAAGGCGGCAGGAGCTTTTTCCCACCGCTTTTTTACTAACATGGTTTTTCATACCTTCAAACTTCAGCAGCTGGTAGCCTTTTCAGCCGGCTGGAGCGTTTGTTCTTCCGTGAATAGACTGGGGGTCGAGTCGCCTCTGAAGAAGTTTCGCCCGTAGACCAGCAGGCACATGATTATCCCTGCACCGAAGGCACAGGCGGCCCCCTTGGCCGGCAGCATGCCGCCCACTATGCTGGCAATACCCAGATCCCATATATGAGCATTTAGAGCAGTCCACGTGTGAAAAATCCTGGACGCTGGGGGGCTGAAGTGATATCATAAAATTATGAACATCAACTATGTATTCATACTGATCAACCTGACCGTTTTCCTGGATACCCTGTTGTACGGCATCATCGTCCCCGTGGTCCCCTACTACGCCACCACCATAGGCGCCTCTCCCACCATGCTGGGGGTAATTTTTGCCGCCTACTCGACCGGCCTTTTACTGGCCAGCGTACCCGCGGGACTGGCCTGTGACCGGTACGGCTACAGGCCGGTCATGGTTCTGGGTATGGCCGGCCTGACCATATCCACGCTAATCTTCATGATTTCCCGCTCGGACTGGCTTCTGGTTATCAGCCGTTTGCTCCAGGGAATAGCCGCGGCGGCCAACTGGTCGGCCGGCCTGGCCCTGGTGGCGGCCCTGTACCCTCCGCATTTAAGGGGGCAAAAAATGGGAATAGTCATGACCAGCACCGGCCTGGGCACCATAATCGGCCCCGTGCTGGGCGGCACCCTTTACCAGTTTGCCGGTTACGCCTTTCCCTTTCTGTTAACAGCCGGGATGGGAGCCTTATTGAGCCTTTTGCTCTGGTTCAGCCCGTTACCGGCAAATAGCGCACCCGCCGGCCGGCAGCAGCTGATATGGCAACAGCTTTTAACCAACCGGAACATATTCTGGGGAGTGGCAATCACCATTACGGGTAGCTTCGGCTTTGGCATGCTGGAGCCCCTTCTGCCCATCGACCTGCATAAACGTTTTGGCCTCGGCAGTGCCGGCGTGGGGCTGCTCTTTGGCGCCCTCAGCCTCTCCTTCGCCCTGTTCCAGCCCCTTTTCGGCATTCTTTCCGACCGGCTGGGTCGTAAACCCCTGATTGTAGCCGGACTGCTCAGCACGGCGGCCACCGTACCGTGGCTGGTCCTGGCGCCAAATGTTAAACTGGTAACGGTAGCCATGATACTGCTGGGCATTACTGCTGGCGCATACTCCACCCCGGCACTGCCTTTACTGGCGGAGTCTGCAGAAAAAATCAACTCCAAGCACCTGAATACCGCAAACACAAGTCCTCAAAACGGCCTTTACGGCACCACCTATGGGATATCCAACACCGCCTATTCCGCAGGCCTGGTGGCCGGTCCCCTGGTGGGCACCTTTCTGGCCCAGCGCTGGGACATTCTTACGGTCATGCTGCTATACTCCGCCCTGCTGGGAGCCACTGCCATAGGGGTAATGGCCCGGCTGCAGGAAACGCTAAAGGCAAGGAAAATCCTGTCTTAAGCTTTCCCAAAGACTAATTCCCCGGCGGTTCAATGGCAGATCCAGTTACCTCTATTCAAATGATTGGTGAAGGTGATATAATATCCCCGGCGGTACAGCCACAAACGGAAAAACAAGGAGGGGAACACCGTGGCCAAAATCCCGTACATTGAAACGGAAGAATGCCTGGCTTGCGGCTCCTGCGCAGACACCTGCCCGAACGTCTTCCAGATGAATGAAACCCTGGGCTTCGCCGAGGTGGTTAACCCCTATGGCGCCAGCGAAGATGAAATTCAGGAAGCCATTGATATGTGCCCTGCCCAGTGCATCCACTGGAAAGAGGAATAAAGTTTAAGTAAAGCAAGAAACCAGGGGCGTCGGGAAAGACGCCCCCTTGTTTACTGGAGGAATGCAGATGCGAACCGGGACGGCCAACCTGCCCCTGCACGGAGGGAAATGCCCGCTCTGGCTATTTGAACGGATGGTCAAAATGAGCCGCGCCTTGATTGAAGTGATGGTAGTAGAAGGTGGCCCGGACGGGATCCTGGCCAGGCTGGCCGACCCCTTCTGGTTTCAGGCCCTTGGTTGTGTTCTGGGATTTGACTGGCACTCTTCCGGTTTAACCACCACCGTCTGCGGTGCGTTAAAGGAAGCCCTGCGGGACCGGGCCGGGCAACTGGGGCTTTTTGTGGCGGGCGGCAAGGGAAAGACTTCCCGCCAGACACCCGGCGAAATCCTGGCCATAGGGGAAAAGTTTCCCCTGGCCCGGGATCCCCGGGAACTGGTTTTTGCGAGCAAGATGGCCGCCAAAGTGGACAACGCCGCCGTCCAGGACGGATACCAGCTCTACCACCATACCTTCTTTTTTACTTCCTCCGGATGCTGGGCAGTCATCCAGCAGGGTATGAACGAAGCCACCCGCCGGGCCCGCCGTTATCACTGGTTGAGCACCACGGTAAAGGATTTTGTCTGCGAACCCCACACGGCGGTGTGCTGCGATCACAGGGGCGAAACCCTTAACCTGGTGGCCCTGGAAAGCGATCCGGCACGAAAGGTGATTGCCGAACTGGCCCGGGAAAGGCCGGAAAACCTGCTCCGGGACCTGACCCGGCTGCAGCAGGATGCCCTGAACCTGCCGGCCCGGCACCGGGTGGAACTGGCCGACCTGAATCCGGCCAGCCTGCACCGGGTGCTCCTGAAAAGCTACGAACGGCAGCCGCAGAATTTTGCCGCCCTGGTGGCCACCGAGGGAGTGGGACCCAAAGCCTTGCGGGCTCTTTCCCTGCTCTCGGAACTGGCCTACGGAACACCGCCCAGCTTCAGGGATCCGGCCAGGTTCAGCTTCGCCCACGGGGGCAAGGACGGTCACCCTTATCCCGTGGACCGGACCACCTATGATCACTCCATAGCCTTTCTGGAGAAGGCCCTGGCCGAAAGCCGCCTGGGCCGCCAGGAAAAAATAGAAGCGTTCCGCCGCCTGGGCCGGTGGCCCCGCCACGCGTTTTAGCGCCAGGACACGACTTGTCCCGGAGATTATTGAAGCCTTCTATTTTATCTCGCCAAGTTCTTTCAGGCAGGGCAGGTTGGCGTCAATGGAAACCTCCACATCCTGTTTTGGCGAGGGATTGGTCAAGCGCAACCGGAAGCTGGGCTGTTTCAGTATGTGGTGCCAGATGGTCTCTCCTTCCTCTGCTTCCAGTTTATTTGTAGTCTTCCATTCCTTTCCGTCATACTCCTCTACAAAGATATTCACGGTACCGGTAGTGCGGATGCGAAAGGCAATGTTCAAAAGGGTCGCCCGCGGGCAGTCCAGCTCCACGGCCTGACTGGCGCCGAGATTCATTTCCCGGGCCAGGTGAACAATATGCGGTACAACAATTTTTTGCAGATCATGGTAAATACTCATTGCCTCACCCTCTAAAAAAATTCTTTACGGTTGCACCATTGCTTGCTTTAATATTACACGATTTATGTTTCAAATGGCAAGAATTTAAGGTTTTTACCGCTTTTATGGTTCAGAAAATTGTTCCTTTCGTTAATGAGGTGCGTAGCAGGTATTATCTGCAGACTGCCTGTAATAGAGTGCCACCGGAGGTAATGCATGAAAGACCATGGTAAGGGAACCTATAAAATCAAGCGTACTTATGGCAAGTGGTTCCTGACGAAAGTCAAACGGGCAATCTACCGGTATTCCATGATTACAGCAGGCGATAAAATTGCCGTGGGCGTCTCGGGCGGCAAGGACAGTTCCGCTCTCCTGTACATAATGTGGCTGCTTAAAAACTATTCCCCGCTTTCTTTTGATTTTCACGCCGTCTTTCTTGACCTGGGCTGGCCGGTGGATGTCGCCCCGCTGACCTCCTTTTGCCGGGAACGGGACATACCATTTCACGTGGAACAAACGGCCATCGGAGCCATCGTCTTTGAACACCGCCGGGAGGAAAACCCCTGTGCCCTGTGTGCCCACCTGCGCCGGGGCGCCCTCCACGAAGCGGCCCGGCGGCTGGGTTGTAACAAGGTGGCCCTGGGGCATCACCTGGATGACCTCCTGGAAACCTTTCTTTTAAACTGGCTGTACACCGGCCGCCTGGCGGTTTTTACGCCGGTAACCCGTCTGGCCAGAAGCGGCCTGGTACTCATCCGCCCCCTTATTTACCTGCCGGAAGCCACCCTGGCCGGTATTACGCGGGCGGAAAATCTTCCCGTGATGGACAACCCCTGCCCTGCTAAAGGTAAAACGAAGCGGGAAGAAATACGCGCCCTGGTCGGCTTGATGGCGAAAGCCTACCCCGATATCCGCGAAAAATTTCTCACCGCTATCGAAAAGGCCGGGTGGCTGGAACCAGGTCCTGACAACTGAAACACTTCCTGGACAATCCGTAGGGCTACCCGGAAGTGGTTCACGTCTCGATAGGGCTTGCCTGCCGCGCCTTTCTGGTAACTACCACTGGCTGCGGGGTAACAAGCCTGCTTGCAGGATAACAGTTTTTGGTTATAATGAAAGCAGTATATGATTTTAAAGTTAAGGAGGTGTTTCTTGATGAAGGACTGCCCGGTATGCCACATGCCCATGAAGGAAGTTCCCCGCTTCGGGGTTTTGCTTGACGTTTGTCCCCGGTGCCACGGGGTGTGGCTGGACGGAGGGGAACTGGAGAAGGTAATTTCCATGACCCGGGAGTTCCGCAGCCATTTTGAGCATCATCCAGACTACGATGATCATTACCGCCATCACCACTGGGAAAAGCACCACCACTACGACCATCACGGCCACCACAAAAAACACAAAAAGAAATGGGGTATTTTTGAGATATTTGAGGATCTGTTTGATTAAAAAGTTGAGGGGCGTGGTTGGTGACCCGCCCCCTTTTTATCTTTTTGAGGTTTCTTCTTTTTCCCTGACTTCCCCCCTGGCCAGAGAAGCAAATATGCCGCCGGCACAAAGAAGGGCAAAGATGACAAACGATATATGCATGCTTTTCAGCAAGAGCGGACTCGCAGCCGGAGTGATGGCCCTGCCCTTCAAATAAAAGCCAAAGAATAAGGTAACCAGGGCCATGCTTAAAGCCTGGCCGACCAGGCGCATGGTAGCCAGGGTGGCGGAAGCCACGCCGTAATAGCGTTTTTCCACTGCACTCATTACCGCATTGGTATTGGGCGAAGAAAACAGGGCAAAGCCAATACCAAGTAACACTAAATATCCCATTATCACCCATAGAGGAGTGGTTTTGTTTATAAGGGAAAAAAGGAAAAGCCCCGCAAAGCTCAAGGCCATCCCCAGGGAAGCAAGTAACCGCGGCTCGACACGGTCGGAAAGCCTGCCGGCCAGCGGGGAAAGAAGGGCCATCAGAATGGGCTGCGCCAGGAGGATAAAGCCGGCAGTCTGGGCATCCAGCCCCCTGACCACCTGCAGGTACAGGGAAAGCAAAAACCCCACCGCAAAGGTGGCGCTGTAGTGAATGAGCGCCGCCAGGTTGGAAAAGGCAAAAACCAGGTTGCGGAAAAGGTTCAGGTTGATCAACGGATAGGGGTAGCGCAGTTCCTGCCGGATAAACAGGGCCAGCAAAACCAGACCCATTGCCAGGACCCAGCGGGCATAGGCGCTGGCGTTGGCCGACGCAATGCCGTACATGAACGCAGCCATACCCAGGGTGTAAAGGAACGCTCCCGCCGGGTCAAATTTTTCAGCCCGGGCTTCCCGCCACTCCCCTTTGAGTTTAAACATCGCAATCAGAACTACAATTAAACCCAGCAAAAAATTCAGGAAGAAAATGTAACGCCAGCCCAGCTGGTGGGTTAAAAACCCGCCCACCACCGGCCCCAGGGATAACCCCGTATAAACAGCCGCCACGTTGATGCCCAGCACTTTCCCCCGTTCCCGGGGAGGAAATACGCCGGTCAGGATAGCCACGCCGGTACCGAAGATCATGGCCCCGCCAATGCCGTGCAGGATGCGGTAAAGAATCAGCATTTCCCCTGAAGTGGCCAGACCGCTTAAAAGAGACAGCAAGGTATAAGTAATGATCCCGGCCAGAAAGACCTTTTTCCTGCCGTACAGATCCGCAGCCCGGCCAAAGGGAAGCAAGAAAACACAGGAGGCCAGGAGATAGGAAGTAACAATCCAGTTGAGCATCAAAGCTTCCAGGTGAAACTCCCGACCGATGGCCGGAACGGCCAGGTTAACGGCACTGCCCATAAAGGGAGTTAAAAAGGAAGCCAGGGTGGCCGCCAGCAAAACGTATTTTTTCATGCTTTCGTTATCTTTCATAAAAAAAGCACACGCCCCCGGGGGACAAGAGCGTTGGCGGGTACACCTCCTTTTATTTAAATTAATAAAAAATTCAACAGGCCGGGCAAAATTCCTCCCGGGAACAACGTTCGAATTTCTGGCCTTGAATATTGGTGGGCGTGGAACCCCTATATCTGAAAAACTGGTGAACGAAGAAGATGCCCCCATCGACTCAGTTGCACCTGATCGCTATGTCACGGCATTTCAGGAGGGAATTATCCCTGAAGCGGGATAAAACCTGCCGCCTCAGGCAGGATAAAATGTAAAAGGTGGGTGCCCCAAATTTACTGTCGGGACACCCCCCTCTTCCTGTTGCGTTAACGCCCTGGAAGCACAAGCAAAGTAGTCTTGTTCCTATCTTCGACACGCAAAAGGCCCCACATACCGAGTTCAAGATCCCAGCGAACAATTCCGGAACGATACACAAAGTCACCGGGAGTTCCCAGCGGGCTGATTGCACCCTCTATTTTTGCCGAAAAACCTTCGCCTACTGTAATCGCGCCCCTGACGGCTATGACCTGGGAAAAGAGGTCCCCCGGTTGCTGCCGGTAGTTGAGGCCATGGAGGACGAAGCTGTGCGCCCGCGGTTTGTCGGACGGCATAAGCAGACGAATCGTTACCGGATCACCGGTTATTGCCTCGAACAGGGGCGTGGCGGGATCGCCGTGGAAGAGGGAACTAAAGACCTTGTGCACCTGCGGTATAACTTTCAACCGGTTCTCAAAAGGTTCAGAGCGGTAATTGAATGCCTTCATTCCCTGATCTTCGGGGTCCAGATCCCCAGGAATTGGAACTATAACAAACGCTTCCGGAATGACCTTGCCCCCGGCATTTAGAAGGAATACACCGTCGTGCATGATCAGTACCATCTCCCGTACGGCCGGCAGGAACATGTTTATGATGTCCAGCTGGGCACCATGCAACTGTTTAACGCCGGTTCGGGGGTGGCGGTAGGATGAGCCCCGCGGCTCCGTAATCAGGGCTCCAAACAGGCCGTGGTGCCTGTGGTTTCTTATGTCGGCGTAATCCGTGAGGCTGATCTCCAGGCCGGGTGATTCAACGAACCAGCGGTAAGTTATGCTTTCTCCCGGTCCAATCGTCTGATCAGGATTAAAGCCGATAGTGGCTCCGTCTGATCCCAGCACGTCGTATTTGACGAGTTGAGCGTGCATGGAAACCCGGTTCGAGTATGGCCAGGGGGCTTCAACCGGTACAGCCGGGTGCTGGTGGTCGGGTAGAGTTTCGGGTAAGCGGTTTGTAAGGGTTACCTCCACACAATCACCGGCATTTGCCCTTATTATGAGGGGTTCGGGATTCTTTGCGCCGGAAAGGATCTCATCCACCTCTTCCGCCCTGGCAAAGATTAATCCGAACGGGTCGTGGTCACCGTAGGCATTGTAGTCGATGTTTGTGCCCAGGGCAACAATATCAAAGTGCTTGATGGGTGTCCCCGGCGGACAGGGGTTCCCGGGATCTACTGCCTTTGGTGGCGGGGCTCCGGTGGGTCTCGGGCGGGGGACTGTGCGTCTGGGCGGCTCCGGCCTGTCCGGCAGCGGTAATAACCCGGGTACCCGTTGGCCAAAGGCCCGCATAATGCCCCACACGCCCAGCCAGAGGTCGTCGATACCGCCAGAAAAATACAGCATATCGAAATCCCCCGGGCCTTCGCCTTCCACGGCGAATTCGAAGTTGAACGCTTCCGAGATACCGATATGTTTAGCTTGAGTCAATGGCGATTCCAGATCGCGGCTTTCAAACAACCATTTCTGGCGGTGCAGATTGAAAGCATGGGATTCTTCGTGTGCACCCTGGATCAACCGGATGCGCACAGGGTCTCCGATATATGCACCCAGGAGTGGCGTAGCCGGGTCCCCGTGTACAAAAGAGCTGAACACGTATGCCGGGTCGCCGCCCCTGATCTGGAACGGCTCGTTCGTGTAGTTAAAGGCCATTACCCCCAGGTCGTTAAACATGCCGGGCACCGGCGGCGGGTTCAGCGGTTTTCCCCCGGCCGTGAATAGCGGGGCAAAATCGTGAACTGCCAGGCAGAATTCCCGGAAATCGGGAATGAAGGGATTTTCGATAATGGCCTGGCTCCCAGCTTTGATTGGATCCCCCGTCTTAGGATCCCGGAATTTCGATCCGCGCGGTTCTGCAATAAGTGCGGCGAACAGGCCATGATGCTGGTGTTGGAGGGCAAATAAGTGATCGTGAAAGAACACCGTTTTGAGTTCGGTATCGGCAAACCAGCGGTACCTTATCGTCTTATTGCGCCCAACCCCGGTGAAATAGTTCCAGCCGGTATTACCCCCGTCGGATGCCAGCGGGTCGAATTTGACAAAGTGAACGTGCATACCACAGAAGGGGGTTTTAGTCAGGACCTGGAAGGCGCTGGGTCCCAATGTCTCCGGCAGTTTATTGGTAAAGGTGAAGTCTATGCATTCACCTGCATTGGCGCGGATAAACAAGGGCTCCGGCTTCTTTCGACCGGCCAGGATATCTTCTTCGTCTTCGGCCAGGACGAATAACCGGCCTTCGGGATCGTGCCAGCCGGCTTTGTTGTATACAAGATCTTTCTGGATGGCCACGATGTTGTATTCCCTTATAGGGGCTCCGGGTGGACACGGGTTGGTAAACGGCGCTCCCGGCACAGGGTTCGGGTCAAACGCAGCCCGCTCCAGATCCGTCGGAGGAAAGCCCCGGTCAGTGCCGAGCGGCGGTAAAGGCGCCCTCTTGCCGTATGTGCCCGGGATGAAGAATGGAAATCCCGGACGTTCCGGTGTCGGCGATGGAGGAGCAGGCCGGTCGGGTAACGGCAGCAGGCACCGGACGGGCTGGCCGCTGGGATAGACGCGGCTACCGTCTTCCAGCACGTCATGGGTCCGGAAAATCCCCCACATACCCTCCGAGAAATGAGGATACAGGTGACAGTGGAATATCGCATCGCCATAGCAACGGTGTAAACTCCCCGCACCATAAAGCACATCAAATGTAAATGCGCTTTGAGGCGACAGATCCCGTGAGTCGTTTAGTTCCGAATCGACATTATCCGGGTCGAATAGCCACTGGTGGACATGTAAGTGAAAGATATGCGTCTCCTTCACACCGCCATGAACAACGTGGAATCGTACTGGATCTCCCCGGTAAGCCCGCAGCACGGGTGTTGCCGGGTCGCCGAACGCCCACGAGTCGTGATGTACTTCCTCACCGACGCACCCCGGACACACCGCACCGCTTAGAATCAATGACAAACGGTTACGCATTGGTTCAGAGCGGTAGTTTATGGCATGAGTCTCCTCAGGTTGGCCCGTGATAGGGTCAACAGGAGGCTCCCCGTTCCTGTTCAATACCTCCGGCTCATCGTGGAAGATGGTAACGTATTCACGAAAATCTGGTAAGAAGGGGTTGTGAACATCGACCACCGTACCGCTGTTGACCTCCTCACCTGTCTCAGGGTCGGTCCAGGTTGACCCCGGGGCTTCTATGACAATAGCGCCAAACAGGCCGTGCAGGTTGCTTCCCCTTTCGCCGGCCAGGGGGTTTCCGAGGTCACTGAAATGGAACACCCCTTTTTGGTCAGCTACGAAGGTGTAAACGATCTTCTCTCCGGGTGCTACCGTTGTATTGGGGTTTTCACAAGCAAAGGAGCCGTCGGAGGTACGGACATCCATGTGCAGGCCCTTAACATTCAGTGAGGCAGGAAAATCCAGAGCATTTTCAAACACTATTTCAACGGTATCTCCGGCGTTAGCGCGGATGACCAGCGGACGAACGAGGTCTACAGGCGTAAACGGATTTGCCTTTACGAGTTCCTCGACCCGCTTGCGATCCTCTTTCAAAACGTACATCCGGCCATTCGGGTCATGATCTCCGAACATGTTATAGACAATGCGGATGGGAATGGCTACTACCTCATATCTCCTTAGCACCTTTCATCACTCTCCGTGCTGAAAAACGGTATCATGCCTGCGGACACCTCATATCTCCTTAGTACCTTTCATCACCTTGTTAAACCAGGGGGAACTGCGTTTGACGTTCAAAGGGCAGGAATATTGCTATCTGTTGTCTAGGGACGAAAAGCGGAAGCGGGAAGATAAAATCTGGAGCACTGCTAAAGCGAATGTTGACATCTTTAAGAAAGACGAAGTCCAGCCCTATCTTCTCGAGCCTGGCTACGATAATCGGCCGGAACACCTGGCCCAAAATCGATAATTGCCTGGGACGCAGGACAAAAAGAATGTCCCGCCCTATATGCCTTCTCTCGATATCCGTTATTTTAATCTCTGCCTCATTCAAGGCTTCCTTCATTTCCCCGTCCGCCTCATTTAACATTCCTTTCATTTCCCAGACTGCCTCATCCAGTATTTCCTTTATTTCCCCGACTGCCTTATTCAAAACTTCCTTTACTTCTTCAACTGCCTTATTCAGGTCCGAATCATGTTTGTTTTCTTTAATTTGGATGTCACCCACGGACTCCAGTACAGGGATGGGGAATTCCTTATTTTCTATGAAGAACGCCGCAAGATTGGCCAGGCTTATGTGGAATATGCGACCGACGAGTTGAACCGGTATACCTTCTTGTGCTTCGATGATCACAATATCCGCCTCCTTGCCGATTAGCTTGCCCGTCATAAAAAAGGGAAACGATTCCATCATTACGACGATTCTTGACCCAATGCCTTTTCTAAACAAAAAATCAAGGGATGGGAACATGCTTACTCACTCCTTTTTTAATGAAGTCAATAAATAATTATGAGGCGAAGTTGCAAAAAGTACCACATGAACCAAATTCCTCATTCAGGTGAACCTGTTGCCGAACGGAATGCAGGATAAACCTGGTCTTTATGTGGTTTTTGGTGGCTCCCAAACCCCCGTTTTAGGGCACTCTAAATTACCTGAAACCCGGCGGGAAAATGCCTAAAGGTAAGCTGGCGTTGCGGTACAGCCACAAGCTGTTAAATTGTAATTTGCACCCTGGCTAAAGAAAATCGCCTTGCCACACGACAAGGCGATTTTTGGAACGTTTATGGAACGAGCTTTGGCTATAATTTATTTTAGAGGAAAAAGCTACCTTTCCTTCTCAAACTCTTCTTTACCCACTCCGCAAACAGGACATGTCCAGTCGCCGGGAAGTTTTTCAAAGGGCGTTCCCGGAGGTACACCGTTTTCCGGATCGCCTGCTTCCGGATCGTAAACGTAGCCGCAGACAGAACATACGTATTTATCCATTTTTACAGTCACCTCTGCTTGTTTTCGAATAAAGGTGGGAGCGGTTTTAGGAATACTCCCTCTTTTTACCTGGTGATAGTAAGCATAGGTCATAGGAGTGCCTTCTATTAACACTTTTGCACCGGTGAGTTCGCCAATAAAAATGGTGTGCGTTCCAGCATCCACTTCCTGAATTACCCTGGCCTCCAGGTAGGCGAGAACATGCTCGGCGGGGTAGGGTAACCCGTTTTGACTGAGTTCATACTTCAGGCCTTCAAACTTATCCACTTCCCTGCCGCTTTTAAAGCCAAAGCGCCCGATTAAGGAAAGGGGTGCTTCTTGGGCCAGCACGGAAACCGCAAAAACCCTGCTTTCCTTGATAAATTCGTGGGTCAGGTTTTGCTTGTTAATGCTCACGGCAATGGTGGGTGGCTCATTTGAAATTTGAAACACCGTATTGGCAATCTGGCCGTTAAAACGGTCACCCTTTTTCGAGGTGATAACATAAAGACCGTAACTGATCTTATGCAGGGCTTTGGAGTCCAAAAAGACCATCCCCCTCTGGCATTTAAAAATTTACCTTACTGCCGTCTCTTCCAGGGCGTTCCATAGCATAACGACCGCCCGCACCCGTTGTTTTACGCACTCTCCAAACGCAGGCACTTTGTGGCAGGTGCCCTTTCCCGTGGGCTGCACTCCAGCTACAGCATCCCCCCACATCAACTAACTTTTCCCGGTCCTGCGGCATGTTCAAGTTTGCACTCCAGCTACAGCACCTCCCCCAGCTTACGTCCCATTTCTCGCACCGCTTCCAGCTCGTCCTCACCGGGGATATACTGAAGGTTGACGACATCCAGCGGCACTTCCCAGCCCATCGATTGCATAAACGCCTTTACTTCTTTTGCACCCTGACCACCCCAACCGTAAGAACCAAAGGCAAACCCGATCCGGTTTTTCGGCCTCAGCCCTTTAAGGTAGGTGAGAAAAGCACTCACGCTGGGCAACATGCCGTTGTTTAAGGTGGGCGTGCCAATTAAAATGGCTTTCGATACAAGCACGTCGGGCATAATCTCCGAGATGTGATTGGTCTGCAGGAACCTGACCGTAACGGGAATACCGGCATCCTCCAGGCCGTCCTGCAGGGCCAGAGCAATTTTCTTCGTAGAACCCCACATGGTATCGTATACTATAAGCGCTTTTTTCCCGGTTTCGTGATTGGCCCACCGGCGGTAAACCTGCAAAATCCGGGGCAGGAAGGAGCGCCAGATCACCCCGTGGCTGGGGGCGATTACGTCAATGGGCAACTGGGAAACAACATCCAGGGCCTTGTTTACCTGGTCGCCGTAGGGTAAAACGATATTGGCGTAGTACTTTGCCGCTTCCTCGTGAACCACATCCCATCCCAGCTCATCATCAAAACGTTCGATGCTGGCAATGTGCTGTCCAAAGGCATCGTTGGGCAAAAGCAGTTTCTCTTCAGGGATATAGGTGACCATTGAGTCGGGCCAGTGCACCATGGGAGTGTGCACAAACTTTAAAGTGCGGGAGCCGATGTTGAGTTCGTCACCGGAATTAACAACCATAAAGTCCCAATTCCTTTTGTAATGCCGCTCCAAACCTTTTTTTCCCTGGGGCGAAGTTACGATTTTGGCACCCGGGGCGAGATCCATTATTTTGGGGACGCTGCCGGAATGATCCATTTCCACATGATTGACTACCAGGTAGTCGATTTTGGCCGGATCAACAACTTTTTTGATCCTGCTCAACATTTCATCAAACAGGTAGTGTTTGACTGTATCCACCAGCACAATTTTTTCATCCACAATCAGGTACGCATTGTAGGTGGTTCCCCGCGGAGTGAGATAGCCATGAAAGTAACGCAGGTCCCAATCGATGCCGCCCACCCAGTATATTTTCGTTTTGATTTCCACCGGTTGCATGATATTGTATTCCCCCTTTGTTGCATAGATGAGCCAGTTAGTTATATCCCACCGCTAAACCGTACAAAGCTACAGCGAAAACGTTTTTGCTTTCTTAATATAGAATTCAAGATTGATAACTGTTTTCCTGTATGCCCGCAAAAATTTTTTTGGCAGAGCTAGCACGCGGTGCATCAGTGGCGCGTCCCCTCGACGACCTCCACCGTTCGCTCAACAACCGGCCGTGTTTATAGACTTTTCCACAGGGCCTTTGGGGCCAGAATCCGCAGTTATAGGCCTTGTTCAAACAATCCCCACTTTCCGTAAAAAAGCGCACAGGCGGTACAGCCGGTGGGTAGCGGGGCCGCCGCTGTCCAAAAGCAGGCGGCGGGTGGCCTGCAGGCCCTGCTCGTCCACCTTTTCATCGGACAGGTACATGGCTAGAAGGCCCTGCACCACGGTCATGTGGAAAAAGGGATCGGGCAGTTCCGCGGCCAGGGCCAGGGACCGGTCCACAAAATACTTCAGGCGCCCGGCGGCCTGCTGCCCATCCCGGTAATAAGAAACAAAGTTTAAGTCGCCCCCTTCCACATCTTCCTGCTGATCGATAAAGTAATCCAGTAAAATGTGCAACCCGCAGATCCAGGGAAAATAGGCGGCGATAACTCTTTCCACCTCATCCGCGGTGTAATTCCCCCTGGCCGCCAGGGCGAAGAGGGCAAAGATGCCAATGGTCGAACCGGTGGCCGCAGCCAGTTCCCACCAGTAGAGCCTTTCCGGGAGACTTTCCAGCAAGGGTTCCAGCCAGGTGGTCAGGCTTTTCACCCGCAGAGGCCACTGGATATGCTTGTACACCTGAAGCTGACAATAGAGTTCGGCCAGCCGGCAGGCCCTTTCCCGCAGCGACCCGTAGGCGGGCAGCAAAGCCAGGGCCTGCTGGCAGGAGCGTACCAGTTCCTGCAGGTACCCGCCGTCCTCCCGGTAGGGATAGAGGGCATAATAATCGCAACCGGACGCCCCGGGGCAAAGGGCGTCCATAAAGGCCCGGTGCAGCCTGTGGAAGGCTTCCCCGTCCTGCACCCCCGCCCGGTCACACAAATTGTCCAGGTAGTCACTGATCGTCTGCAGGGCCACAATGGCCCGGATCAACTCCCGGCGGTGGTTGCCGGTCCAGGCGCTGAATACGCTGCCCCCCTGGCAGTGAAATGCCTTGGCGCCAATGCTGGCCAGGGCCATCTGGCGCAGGTGCGGCTCGGGGCAGCGTGACGCCATCAGCCGCCAGTTTTTCAACTCCCGGGCCACTCCCGGAAAGGCCAGGAAAAGAAAGCGTCCCATTAACCCCAGCCGGGCCGCCACTTCCCACTTGCCCGGGCAGGGCTTTGATTCCCAGCAGATAAACATGGTACCAGTTCCTCCAAAACGTCTTGTGCAACGGTATTTTTTCGGTCCCGGGCAAGGATTATGCGGTTAAAACCGGCCGGTTTTAACCGGCGGCCCCCGGCGGCTGGAAGGTGGTCCGGGACCGGTTCTTTTCCCGGTGCCTTTCCAGGGCCAGCTCGATAAGCCGGTCCAGCAAATCCTGATAAGGGATGCCGGTGGCTTCCCACATCTTGGGATACATGCTGGTCCGGGTAAACCCGGGGATGGTATTGATTTCGTTGATCAGCACGGCCCCGTTGTCCCGGCGCAGGAAAAAGTCCACCCGGGCCAACCCGGCACAGTCCAGGGCTTTGAAAGCCTGAATGGCTAATCTTTGCACCTCCAGCATGGTTTCTTCCGGCAGTCGGGCCGGAATAACCAGCCGGGACTTTCCCTCCACATATTTGGCTTCATAATCGTAGAATTCGTTTAAAGGAATAATTTCCCCCGGCAGGGAAGCCACCGGATCATCGTTACCCAGGACGCTCACCTCCACCTCCCGGGCATCCGCAAACTCCTCCACGATAATCTTGCGATCGTAGCCGGCGGCCAGGTCTATGGCCCGCCGCAGTTCCTCCCGGTTCCTCGCCTTGGATATGCCCACACTGGAACCCAGGTTGGCCGGCTTGACAAAGACGGGATAACCCAGCTGTTCTACCCGGTCCAGCACTGCCTCGGGATCCCGCTCCCAATCACGGCGCAGGAAGTGGCAGAAACGCACCTGGGGCAGGCCATGCCGGGCAAAGACGGTCTTCATCATTACTTTATCCATGCCCACTGCCGAAGCCATCACCCCCGCCCCTACATAGGGGATGTTGGCCAGCTCCAGAAGCCCCTGGACGGTACCATCCTCGCCAAATGTGCCGTGCAATACCGGGATAACCACGTCGATAGGTCGCAACTGTTCCACTCTTATGCACCCGTCCCCCACAGGAGCCAGACCCCCATAAGTGGGGTCCGCCAGCAGAGCGACCCTTTGCCCCAGTTGCTCCGGGTCCTCCCCGGCCAGCAATTGTGCCGGCTCCACTCCTGCCAGCCATTTTCCTTCCGGAGTAATGACCACGGGAATAATCTCGTACCTGTCCTTATCCAGAGCACCGATTACGGAAGCCGCCGAATTTAAAGAAACCTGGTGCTCCCCCGAGCGCCCGCCAAAGATTACCGCTACCCTCTTTTTTGCCATCAGGCCGTCCTCCCCGCCAGTGCTTTTAAAATAATTTATTCCTCTGAAAAAAATAAAAACACTTTTAGTATATCATAAGAAGAAAGGGTGGGTAGCCCCACCCCGTTTTCTGTTTCTTGCTAAAGGATCATACGCATGGGTTGTAGAGTACGGTTAAATGGATTTAAAACCAGACCAAATATTTCAAGCGTAACTACCCCTAAAAGGGCTTCATCGCCCGGCTCTCCCAGGATGACCGGGGTGTGGGCTTCTCCCTGGGGAAGAATAAGATAACATTCGGATACCTGCCTTTCCACACTGGTACCATCGGCAAGGATAAAGGACATCTTTCTCTTGGGCACCAGTTCTATCGCTTTCCAAACAACCTCCGGAAGTAAAGAGTAAGTAGCACCGCTGTCAACCAGAAAGTCCACCTTCTCTTTTTTTCCGGTGGGCCCGATTACAATGCCTTCAACATAGGTAATGCCCACATCTATTTCCCCCAGCATGAACATTTTTATTCCCATTTTATCCACCATAACAGCATTCTGTCAATTATCCCGCTGCTGGAGGATAAATAAAAACAACCCGCTCCCTGGCCACCTTCACCCAAAACCAGGCATAGAGTGGCTCTTTTCCAGGAATTAACGCTTTTCAGCCGTGGTTGTTTCCCGGTCCGTACGGGTGGGAAGGTTGTATTTGGCAATTTTGCGGTAGATGGTCGCCCGGCTTATGCCCAGTGCCCGGGCGGCTTTTGTTTTGCCCTGTTCGTTCCAGCCGAAATGCTCCAGGGCGCTGATGATGGC
>DYEX01000033.1 GCA_020725525.1 Desulfovirgula sp. | reverse complement strand
TGAGGGGTGGCCGTCAAGACCGCCGCCTCCCATTAACTTAAAAGTGACATTTTCTCAGTCCGGATGAATGATCAATATGGGTGACATTTTCTCAGTCCAGATAAAGCATTTTTCAGGTGACATTTTCACTGTCCATTGACACTATAAGTTAATACGTTAGGTTCCAGGCACCATCTCACCTATAGCGGAAAGATAAGGCATCCCCGGAGGGACAATCCCCGGGGGCACCGTCCACGGGCACGCACTTATCGATAAGTTAATAAGTTAAGTGCCCGGCACCAATTATAAACTGCATTTTTACCGCATTCTTCAAATGTAGGCCGGATGTGGATTTAATACCCCTGCCAATATACAGGGTGTAAACCTGGCCCGGGGTGTACCCCGCCGGCGGCGGCTTAACTATAACCGACCTGCCGTCATTGCCCATTTCTACCGTAACGTTTACTACATTACCGCTGTTATCTTTGACACTTATGTTCTGAATGGTTATGGTACCTGGATCCACAGGCATATTGAATTTAATAGTCCACTCCTTATTGGGCGGCACATTTACTTGCGGAGCCCATTCCCGGGCATCGGCTTCTTCCCGGTCATTGCCGTATTTCACTGTTACTCCCCTGCTGATCAGCCTGGCAATATCTTGATAAGCCTGCGACCCTTCTTCCAGATCCAGGGGATTGTCCCGCAAATCAACCACCGCGCCCCATCCTAAACCGCCCTGTTCACTGTTTTTAACCAGAGGACTTATATCCCGGATATTGTTATGGGCAAGGTTGAGGTATTTTAAGTTCTGCAAATTCTCAACCTCCCGGATACTTTCAATCCGGTTCCCGGCAAGATTTAAGGAAACCAGGTTAATGACAAACTCAAGCTTGGCGAGATCTTGAATGTTGCGGTAACCGGCATCCAATTGCTGTACCTCCCTGGTAACGGCGCCCAACGGTTTATTTAAACTCTTCCGGACTGCCGCCTCCAGGCCGGGATCCGGGAAGCCGACGGAATCAATGACGTGCACTATCCCCCGATCACCAACCGCTACACAACGATGGTCACAGGAGGCAATGTCATTTATCTGGCCAAAAGGGAAGCCGGTGGGGTCTTTTATAACCCGATCCCAACTGGTTCCGTCCAGTGAGGTTAGGATGCTGTTGCCAGAAAAAGAGGGAATGCCCACCCATTGAGAACCGCCCCAGGCAATATGTGCCGGCGCATCAAGGCAATCATATCTCTTCCACACCACACCATCAGCAGAGGTAAGCATCTCGTTTTCCCCCGCCACCAGCCACTGGCTGCCGTCCCAGGCCACATCACGTAAGTTGCCCGTGGTGCCGGAAACCTGCTCCGTCCAGTTCAGCCCGTCGGAGGAAGTAAGGGTCAGCCCATCATCGCCTGCTATTATCCACATCTTCCCGTTCCAGGCAACGGCATTGAATGTACGCGGCCCTTTTTCGTTCAGGTCCCGCCACTCCCAAACGTACCCGTCCGGGGAAGTAAAGATGAGGCCGTAACGTGAAATGGCCACCCAGAGGGAAGGGCTCCCCGCAACTCCTACCAGGTAAGGATTGACAACGGACGTACTTCTTTTATCCCATTTTACCCCGTCCCGGGAGACAAGGAAGTGCTCTCCAACGGCCACCCACATCCGGCCGTTAAAGGCCACGGCCCGCAGCATTTCCCTTGTCCCGGCGTCCTGTTTGGTCCAGCTAAACCCATCGGGAGAGGTATAAATGGCACCGTGATCGCCTACGGCTACCCAGAGGTTCCCGCCGGCAGCCACTCCCTGCAACGCCCCCGTGTCATCTTCTATGGGATCTAGTGGCGCCCAGTATGTATCTACCAGCTTTTGCCTACCTGCCACTGTAAGGTTATAAGTTCTGGTATCGCTTGCATTTCCCCTGGTCACGGTAGCTGTTAAATTCACCCGTTCCTCTTTGATTACATTCACACCAGAAAGATATTCATCTATTAACCAGCGGGACATTACCGGCCGGGATACTTTTCCGTCTTCAGAGATGATCTCCGGCCTGTCGGACTGCCACCGGATGGTGGAGCCGCATTTTCCCTGCACCGGTAGGGTTAAATCACGGGTGACGCCGGTGCTGCTGTCTCCCGGGGCAAACCCGATGGCCAGGGCTGCCGTGTCTTCGGCCACCGCGTAATAGTCGCTGAGGCGTATTTCGTATTTCAACTCCGCAACGTCGCTGACGTAATCCCAGTTGCCCAGCACCGCCACCGCCTTGACGGTCGTGTCGGCGGCTATGTGCACGGGCTTCCCGTCCCAGAGGCGGGCTGTGCCCGGCCCGGGAACACTGCCGTCGGTGGTGTAGTAAATGGCGCTCCAGGGATTGTCTTCCGCGAGCGGGCAGTCCAGGCTCACATCCAGGGGCCGGTCGTACCGCCCCGGGGAAACACTGGCCAGGGGCGGCAGGGGCTTTTGGAAACCGGGAGGCAGGGAATAGACCGTAAAGTCAATCTCCAGTTCACGCCGGTCTTCAATGCTATTTCCTACTGAAATAGTGACCCACATGCCGCCCTTTTTTAAGTCAACAATCCTGTAGGGTCTGGCCTCTCCGACGAACCCAACCACAACCTCCAGAGGCTCTGCCGCAATGATAAAGCCGGGTATATAATTGCCCTTCTGGCCATTCAGAAAGTAGGCGTACATTTGGTAAGACTCCCTGTCTAAGGGGATGTCCACCAGGACGCCGCGCTGGGAGTCAAAGAATTTAACCCCTTCGTTAATGTGGATAAAAGGTATTTCCACATAGCTGACCACCCCCTGGGGAACTACGGCAATGGCCTTGAGGGTGGTTCCATTGGTGATGTGCAGCGGGGTGGAGTAAAGGGTGGAGTTGCTGGTTGGCTCGGAAAGATCCAGGGTGTAAAAGATTTTCGCCTCCGCCTCGGCACAGGAAAGTTCCAGGTCCAATTCCTCCCCCTGGTAATCAAACCAGTCGGCGTTGACCAGGATTTTATGGTGATCGGCAGAGAATTGCTTTTCATCAATCAGATAATATTCCAGATAATAATCAAAAGGATATTCCGGATGACTTTCCATTAAATCCTCTATGAAACCTTTAAAAAAATGATACCTGCATGAATCCCAGGTGACATCCACGCTGTACCACTTACCGTCAACATAAATTTCATTCCAGGCATGATTTGTCTTCTCCGGCAGGCGGGGCCACCCTCCTGACCCATCAGCAGCGCCGAGAATATATTTTGCCGGTATGCCGCCTGCCCGCATCATGGCCGCCAGAAGGAGGGAAAACCCGTTGCAGACCCCCTTGCGTGCGTGTAAAGTGGGCAGCGCTTCGTAAATTGAAAAACTATAGTCATATTCAATGTTCTGAACCACCCATTTGTAAATGGCCGCTGCCTTTTCTTTATCACTTGTCAGACCGCGGGTTATTTCCTGCACCAGGCCGGTTATTTCCGGATCATCACTGGGAATGTCCCAGTACGGATCCCAGGGACCCGGCCTTAAATAGTCCCATGGGCTCTTGGGCAGGTCTCTTGCCGCCGTTCGGAAAAGCTCTCTTTTTGCTGTCTTAAGCTGATCCCCGAAAAGTTTTTCGCTCAACTCGGGCGGCAGGGTGGGCCGGAGCAAACGATCCCCCTGGGGTACTGCCTTTACTTGGCCGTACGCCGCACTGGCGACGGAATTTACGGACAGCAACTGGTTTATATCTTGCTGCCCCGCCTGCCCGGACTGGTTAAACCCTGCTTTTCCATCAAAAGTACTTGCCCCGGCACTTCTGCCTGCCCAGGATGGCAATGAAAAGCTGGCCACAAACATTACCAGCACCATCAGGCCTGTGAGAAATAGTTTTTTCATCGCCCTCACCCTTTCTTTGACTTTTCAGCACCAAAACGACCTCTCCGGACAGCCCGGTCAGCTGGTTCCCTTCGCCGGTCATCTTTCGACCGTCACAGGCCGTCCTGCGGGGCGGTTTGTTCCCGGCCACTGTCGTGACGATAAGATAGAGCGCCCCCGTAGGGACAAGCCCCGGGGGCACCGGCACAGGCATATGCTTATCAATAAGTTACATATGCTTATTAATAAGTTAAGTGCCTGGCACCATCCCTTTCCCCTTGACACACTTACGGTTACATATCAACTATGACCACTTTGCCGTTTTCCACGCGCAGCTCCTTTTGAACCTCCGGCCTGACGGTCCGGTAGCCAGGATCGTTAATGATCTCGGTGATTCGTTTGCCTGCGCCCAGGACCTTCTGGTAGTCCAGGACCACCTGCGTGTCGGTTTCCACAATTACAGGCGCGCCGCTTTCTTCGGCCTCACCCACGTACTGCTTGACGGCATTGTACAGGGTATTGTCATCATTCATGGCATCGTTTACTGCCTTGGCATAGTCCACCACCACCATATCGCTGCCGCTCTGGAAATATACATACCGGGGCACCGCTTTCTTGTGGGTAGCCGCGGTGGTGAAGCTGAAAGCATAGTCTCCGGCCAGGCCGTTGCCCGCGGCATCCTGCACGGCACCGGCGGGGATGGTGACGGTATAGGCGGTGCTGTAAGCGAGGTTGGCATTTGGCTTGATGGTGAGGACCCTGCCGCCGATGTTCTTGGTCACGGACACGGTGCCGCCTGCCGCGTTCTTCAGAGTGATGGAATCATAAGCCGGTCCCGGTTGCACATCCTTGCTGAAGGTCACGGTGATGGTCCTGTCCACCGGCACATTGGTGGCTCCGTCGACGGGTTCAGTACCGGCCACAAAAAGTCGTTCTACAGTGTACTGGAGGACCCTCGTTGTTTCATTTCCGGCCCTGTCTTGTACCCGCAGCATGATTACGTTGTTGTCCGGCAAAAGAACGCTGCCGCTGAAACTGCCATCTATGTCGACGGCAACTGACTGCTCATTTATCGTTAAGCTTCCGCCGGGGATGGTTGTTCCCTGAATGAGCACATAAACCCGGCCGTTTCGCATTTCCTCTTCCACCCTGTTTATCTCCAGGAAGGGCTTTATGTCGTCATAGTAAATTTCATATTCCTCTTCGGCTTCGTCACCCTCCCGGTCAACGGCGTGCACCCGGAAGTAATTGCACCCTTTATCCAGGATAAATGTCTCGCTGATGTTCCCGGTTAACCCGGTGCAGACCGGTTGCCCCTGGTGGTAAACTGTAACCACCACGCCTTCATCTAGGGATGCCGTTAAAGTAAGCTTTTCATCAGCCGTAATGCCCGTGTCATTGGACCAGTGCAGGTCCAGCACGGGCGGCGTCACTTCGACAACCGCAACCCTCTTTTCCACCGGGACACTGCGCACATCTCCGGCCGTGACGGCTTCCAGCTTCACCAGGTATTCCCCGGGAGCAATGGCTTCCCTGGAAATATGGCACGATTCTTCGTCTTCCACCGGAAAAGCCAGCAGGACGTCCCCCGTTCCGGGGTCGATGACGGTTACCAGGCAGCAGGTAACACCCGGCGGGTTCTTCCAGGAGAGGTCAAGCCCGCCGTTACGTGTTCTCGCGCTCACCCCTGCCGGAGGTGGCGGCGCCTGCGGGTGAACGTGGTCGATAGGCGCGTCGCTGTAAACAATTACCGGAGCATTTTTGCCGTCATCAACCTTGGCGTAAATGTAATACCGGCCCGTGGGGATGTTAGACATATCCCACCGGTACGTCCCCTGGTGGTCACCGGTAAAGAAGCCAGAGGCAAAGGGGATGCCATCGGCGCCGCTCTTGTCTCTGTCGTAGCACAGCGTAATTTCAGCGTTGTCGTCGGGATCTTCTGCCGTCCAGCTGATCTGTGCCGCTTTTTGCGCCGGATCGTAGCTGACTTCCGAGAATGTGAGGGTTGGCTCGATATTGACGTTCAGCGCTTCCACCTGCAGACCGGTTATTTTGTTTTCGTCATACTCCACCCGGTACGTCCCCATTGCCGGCCTCGTGAGCACAAAGTAGGCCTCTTTTTCCAGTTTCAGTGATTTTACCCCGTTTAATTCGGTCATGCTTTCCTGGGCGGTAATTTTAGTCCCGTCCGGCGTCACCAGGGCAATCTCCGAGTCGCCTTCCTCCCAGGTTACACAGATAACCACTTCGTTATAAGGCTGGTCCAGCACAATGGATGGGCCGCCCGCCTGGGCGCTGAAACTTTGCATCTGGGCTTTTCTGGTGGCTATCGGTCTTAAATTGGTGCCTACATCCACCCGCTGGCCGTCGATAACGTAACTTCCCAGGCAGCTTCCATTGCCCTCCGGCTGCAGGCCCAAAACCTGGAATCCTGAGGTATAATAAAACTTGACCGTGACCTTGAAAAGTTCTAAGAATTTAACACCTGTGGAAATCTTTTCGCTGTCCACCACACCTTCTACTTCTGCTATTTCCTTCCCGCCAATCACCTTCCAACCTTCGGGAGCCCTGATTTTGCCCGTAGCCGAGCCGCTGACATACAACCGGGGCGTTACCTTGAATCCCGTTTTGCCTTCAAAAATATCCAGCAAATTTATGGAGGCTGAAACGTCCAGTCCCTCAGCGGCGCTCAGTTCAGCCTCGGCGTCGCCCAGCTTATACTTAAACAGGTACAAGTCTCCTTCCGTTGCCAGACGCCAGGAAAAATCGATAGTTGCCGTCACGTCCTTGGCACTGAAGATCGGGTAGCCATCAATTTTTATCCCCCCGGCAGCTGCCAGGTCCGTCTGGCCTTCGATAGTCAGCGGCCCTGTAGCTATATTGTTTGCTTCTCCGTATAATCTGGTCATCACCATGGAGGTGGAACCAAGGGGGACGCCGGGATCAAGCTGGGCACCCAGACCCAGACGGTTAAGTTTCCCCTCCCGGAACCCCAGAGCGCCGTGCAGGCCGCTGATATTCCAAAGTTTCGGTATGCCTACGGTCGATTCTCCCTCCAGAACGTCCTCCGTGGAATCGTATTTTAAGGTAACGTCCTTGAGTTCGAACCCCTTGTAAAGGATGGGGAAATTTTCGCTCCCCTCGAGCTTTACCTCAAAGGAAATCCCGTTAGGGCCGATCCTCACCTTTTTTAGGCTGTATTTGGCCCCTATGATCTCGCCTTCCAGATCAGCCTCCAGAAGGCCGTCGACCAGGGACAGCTTCTTCAGCTCAAAGGGCATCCCGTCCAGGTAGATTTTCCCCGGCACGTTGGACAGCAGCTGGATTTCACCGCCCTGCAAAGCAATTTCCCCCTGGTAGATGACGATTTTGCCCGCCTTTGCATTAAGCCCAAGCAGTGAGCCCGGAGTAATGTACAGAGAACCAAAAGGGGCGCGTATTTCCTTTTTAGCCGTATCAATTGTCAGATCAGCGTCAGTGCGGATCCAGCCGTTCAGCACAACATTCCCTTTTGCCACGCAGGTGCTTTCGCTGATTTTGGTGATTGTGTCCGCAAAAACGGTCCACGGCCCCACCGTAATACTTTGGCGGTTCTTTACCTCTTCAACCGCTTGACCCCCACCAATGACGACAAGGCATCGCGATGTGATACTGAATTCCCCCTGATCATCGGTAACGGTAAGTAAGACCTGGTAACAGCCGGGTTCTATGTAAATGTTTGTCACGCGAGGATCCGTTGTCTTTAACCTGGTACCGTCACCAAAGTCCCATTCATAAATAAGGCTGCCGCCGTCCGGGTCGCAGGAGGCGGAAGCGTCAAAGGTAATTTCCTGCCCCGCCACCGGAACAGCCGGAGTGAAGGTGAAGGAGGCCACGGGGGGCTGGCCTCCGGGGGATTGGTCCCCGGGGGGCTGGCCTCCGGGGGATTGGTCCCCGGGGGGCTGGCCTCCGGGGGGCTGGTCGTTAGGAGCCTGGGCTTCGGGTTTTAGTTTAATGACTGCTATTTTTGCCTTTTCATCTGTTTCGTCTTTTACTCTTCCTATAGCCACATACCCACCGTCTGAAGTCTGCCGGATAGATGCTCCCACCTCATAATCCCCACCATAACCTGAAAAACCGGTCTTTAGCAGTAAATGCCAGTCAGGTGAGCCGGCCTTGTTAAACTTCGCCAGAATCATAGCCTGTTCTCTGCTTACTTCAACTTTGCCAGAGATCACAAAAACTTTGCCAGAGATCACAAAACCGCCGTCACTCGTTTCCTGAACACAAAAACCTGTGTTATTATCTCCTTTTCTGCTGTAGACGCGTTGGTAACCTACCGATTTTTGCCAGATCAAATCTCCATCTGCATTTGTTCTAACTAAAAACATATTATCCCAATCGCAGGAATTGCTTACCCTGTCTGTTTCTCCTATTGCCAGGTAACCGCCGTCTTTACATTGCACCACATAGAAACCTCTATCCTCGCTCCATATCTCACCAAAAATCTTCTCCCATTTTTTATTGCCGCCGGCATCGGTTTTTATCATGTAGAGATTTGGACTCCAACCATGCGTACTGCCTCCGATCGGAGGAGGTATAGGTCCCGAGTAATACTTTGTTATGCCTCCAACTACGATAAAGCCGCCATCGGCAGTTTCTTGAACGCAGCGACCCCAGTCATCGTAGGGTCCACCAAAGAACTGGTGCCATAACTCCTCACCTTTGTTGTTGTATTTTGCCAAAAAAACATCCACTTTCCGGGTATAATCATTTTCGTTTGTTTTCCCACCAGTGACAATGTATCCTCCATCTTTAGTTTGCCGCACATACAGGAGAGAAAATCCGATCTCCTTTTTCCACTCCAGTTCACCATTGGGACGAGTTTTTATTAAAACACCACCTTCACCTTGTAAGGACCCTCCAACGACAAATCCCCCATCTTTCGTTTGCTGAACCGAACACCCTCCTACAGTGTAAGGTTCGCATGGACCCAGAGTTTTACTCCACTCATATTGACCATTTTTGTTAATTTTCAAAAGCCATAAGTACCCACTACTACTATATCGATCCGGATATTTCTTGCCAACTATAATATAACCACCATCAGATGTTTGCTCAATTTCTCTAGGTATCTGTGACCAGCCGTCACCATAAGTGTAATACCATTCTATTTCTGGCGGAGTATTATTTGCGTCAGATAGCCATACATATTCCAATTCTGGTTTAGAATCATAAGACGCCCCGCTAAAACTTCTTTCCCACTCCACTTCCGGGCCCCCGCCTTGGGCGCTCTGGTAGCCAACGGCTGGCTTCCGGTTCCCCTCGAGCGCCCGCAGACCGTACACCTCACCCGCTACCGACGGCAAGAACCTACCCTCCATCTCCAGGGGATAAACCACCAGCACCTCGCCACCGGATAAAAGGAGTTCCTTCAGCTCATTGCTCCTCCCTGATTTTATGCCGCCCAGGTCACCTTTGCTTAACACACCCGCCGCACTATTCTCCTCTGTTCCATCCCGGCCTTGCGCCACTCCTGGCAGCAAAACCCAGCCCCACGGCCCCGGCTCGCCGCCCAGGTGAATTACCTCCCCGCCTTTATCTAAAGGCGCCATTTCCCAGGGAAGGTTCTCCTGCTCCAAAGCCAGCGCTAAAGCCGCCAGGGCCGTGGGTCGGTCATAGCGGTAGACCTCCCCGCCCGGCAGGGTCAACTCCCCCGCTCCCACGGTAACCTGTTCTTCCAAAAGCAAACCGTGCCTGCCATAAACCTTTACCGTTACCGTTTCCGTTAAAGCCGCTTTTCCGCCCGCTTCTGCCAGTTGCCCTTTTGCCACGCCCTCTTCCTGCGCCGCCCGTGCTCTGCCTGACCCTAAGGCAAGGCAGAAAATCAACAATGGTACTATAAATAACCACTTCACCCGCCAGTTTGAAGCTGCAAGCATCCCCCTCTTGCCTCCTTAGCACCATATCAACCAACCTCAAGCGCTACGCCGGCCGGTGCCGGGCACGAAAAAGGCTCTCCCCCGGCAGGGGACTTCTTTACGAAGGATCTTTCTGGAAAAGCCCAACCCGAAAAGCCGGAATGCCCGGAGCAAGCCTGCCAAAAGGGAGAGCCGTCGTGACGAAAGATTAATTTCTTAATCAAATTGCGAACAGCTGCGCCGATTACTGGCGACAGGGAGGGACGAGCACCGGGGACACCCCAAGGGCACACGCTTATCAATAAGTTAATAAGTTAAGTGCCTGGCACCTGATCTAGCTGATCTCGATTACCTCCGGTTGCATATCGCCTATGACCGCCCGACCGTTTTCCACGCGCAGCTCCTTCTGAGCCTCCGGCCTGCCGGTCTGGTAGCCCGGGTCGTTAATGATCTCGGTAAAGCGCTTGCCTGCGCCAAGGGCCTTCTGATAATCCAGAACCTTTTGCGTATCGGTTTCCACAATTACGCGCGCGCCGCTTTCTTCGGCCTCACCGACGTACTGCTTGACGGCATTGTACAGGGTATTGTTATCGTTCATGGCATCGTTTACTGCTTTGGCATAGTCCACCACCACCATGTCGCTGCCGCGCTGGAAATAGACGTATTTCGGTACAGCGGCAAAGGCCGCGCTGGAAAACATAAACACCAGCGCCAGGGCCAGAGCCAGAACCCCCAGGCATTTAATACGCAACATGAACTGCCATACCTCCTTTATGACTTCCGTAAAGTTTTGAGCTTCATTTGCTCCCCAACACTATTCATTCACCGTGACTATCTCCGAAGCGTCCCCTTCACCGGTCTGGTTGAACGCTTTGGCCATATAGCGGTAGGTGGTCGCCGGGTCCAGCCCTTCCAGCTCCACGCCAATGTTCTGGTTGATGCCGCCCACGTCGGGAGTGAGCACTTCCTTGACCAGCTCCTGCACCTGGCCGGCCGCATTCACCCGGTAGATGCGGAAGCCCTGTTCATCCCGGGAGCGGTCCTTGAGGGTGATGGTCACCCTGCCGTCCCTTAAGGCGCCGGCCTTGATCAGGGGTGGGTTCAGGCTCCTGCCGGTGCCGTAATAGGGGTTAACGATGGATACGCGAACGGGGTCGCTTTCCAGATTCATGGTGGGGTCCCAGATGGTAAATTTCCTGGTGAATTCCTTGCTGTTCTTGTCAATTTCGATGTAGTCCTCGTACTTCTGGGAGGACAGGCTCGCCTGCCCCACCTCATGCATGTCCTTATCGTACACCTTGAGGATCATGCCGGGCTCGCCCTTGCTGTACCAGCGCCAGATAATCTTTTCCGAGGTTATTTCGGTGACCCGGGCAAAGATGACGGGCGGCTTCACCTTATAAGCCATGGTCTTGACGGTCCTGGGCAGGGACGGTTCGCTTTCCACCATATTGCCCAGTTCATCAATTACATAAGCCGAAACCGTGCGCTTGTACTGGGTGTTGGGGTTCAGCCCCTTTTCCACGTAAACGGTGGTATTGGCCCGGTCTATTTTGGCCACCACGCTGCCGTTTTCGTCCCTGAGCAAAAAGCCCTGCTCGTTATCGCTGTTGTCCTTCCACGTCCAGGTGATGGAGAAGGCCGAGGTGGCCCTGCCCTTCAGGTCGGTCGGTTTTGCCGGTATCTTCACGGGTTCAATGGCCCTCTTGCCGGTCTTGAAGACCCACTGCACGTCCTCCGGGAAGGGTTCCTCCTTCTGGTTGTACAGGTTGGTGGTGACCACCACCGTGTATTCATATTCTTCGGCCAGGTCGGAAACGGGGTCAATGGTCACCCGCTTCTTGTCCAAGCTCAGTTTCACTTTGGCCGGTATGGCCGTTCCGTTCTGGTTCAGCACATACACCGAGTTTTCATCCACCGTTTCCTGGTTTAAGGGCTGCGAAAAATCGATGACTATATTTGTGTCCACCGGCACATTGTCCTCTTCTTCGCCCGGGCTCATGGCCACGATGACAAAGCCGCCCTCACTGTAGGAAGTGATATTGACGGTATATGTTCTGGTGGTGCCGTCCGGGGCGATCACGGCAATTTCCACCCGGGCATTGCCCTTGTCGTCCAGGGTATTACCGCTGACACGCACCTTGCTGCCCGGGTCCTCCGGCCTGGCTTTCACGTCCAGCGTCTTTACGCAATCGGGAATGGCGTAATTATAGGAAAGCCTGTCCCTGCTGAACCCGGGCAGCTTCCTGCCGTTTATGGCCAGGTATTTCAGGCTGGCATTGCTGCTCAGGGTTTTGGCCACAATGGTGATGGTATAGGTCTTAATTTTAGTGTTATCTGCGGCGGACATCACCTGGATGGTGGCCGTGGCCATACCCTTTTGATCAAAGGCTCCGGTGGTAATGCGGACCAGGTCGTTTTTATTGATAGGTGTGGCCTCAATTTTCAGCTCGCCAACCTTTTCCACCTGCACGGTGTAGGTGAGCTGGTCCGGGTTGCTGATGTTGTACCTGTTGCCGTTGACGGTGAAGGAGGCCAGCCCCAGGGCGCCGGAGGATGCTCCCTCCTCTTCCAGCGTTATGCGGCCGCTGGCGCAGGGCACGTCCCGGTCGTTGACCTGCGCGCTCTTTATGGCCAGCGCCAGGGGGCTGACCCTTTTCAGCACCCTGAACTTAAGGCGCAGGATCTCGCCGTCGGCCTTCACCGGGGAAGCAGTAAAGCCGCTGATTTTGACCGTACCCCCGGCATCATTGGCAAAAAACTGGAAGCCGGCGGCCATGGTCCCGGGCTCCACCCCCTCATAGCTCAGGCAGGTGCTGTCATAGGACACTTCCAGCAGCAGTCCTTCCAGGGCATTGTCATTGGTCAGGCCGCGAATCATTACGGGCAGGGTGAAGCTCTCTTCCCCCGCCGGCACGGTCAGATCCGCAAAGTACACCCCGGTGGTGGAGCTGCCGGTACCGGCTGTTACCGTGCCGTTTTCCACGGGCACGTCCAGGTCGTTGAGCTGCGCTTTGGTGATCTTGATGCCGGGATTTACCTGGCGGTCTTTTATTTTGAACTTGAGCTTCAGTATATCCCCGTCGGAAGTCACCGGCGAGGCGGCAAAGCCGGTGATGAGAAGAGTGCCGGCTTTATCGTTGTCAAAATACTGGAACCCGGGGGCCACGGAACCGCTGGCCATGCCGGCATAGACAACCGCCTGCGGATTATAGCTCACTTCCAGAAGAACGCCGGCCACGCTGCTGCCCGGCGATATGCCCTTTACGCTGACCGGTACCGTAAATTCGGACTGATCGGATGCCACCGTCACATCTGCAAAGAATACCGTCAGGTTCCCTGCCGGGGCGCCCTGCTGGAAGGAGATGGTGCCATTTTTCACCCCCACCGGGGCGTCGTTGATTTCGCATTTCAGAATCTTAAACTGCACGGGGTTACCCCTTTGTTTCACATTGAATTGTAATTTCAGCACTTCGCCGCCGGTAGTAACCGGGGAGGCGGTAAAACCGGAAATGAGCAGCCTGTTGCCCTGCACATTGCCGAAGCACTGCAATCCCGGGGCACTGCTCCCCGCCACCAGGCCGGTATACGCAAGCCGGGTGTTATCAAATTCAATTTCCATGTACAGCCCGGCCAGGGCATTATCCGGGGACAGCCCGTCAACCTTCACGGGGATGGTGACGGACGTGGCGCCGGATGGGATGACCAGATCGTCAAAGCCCGCGCTGGTGCCGGCCGCCAGGGCCGCCTGCCCGGCGGTAAAGGCCAGGAGCAGGGTCAGGAGCACCAGAAGGGGTGTTCGCCAGGGGCGTTTTCTCTGTTCCATGGCAGCAACTCTCCTTTCCCTACTGTTCAATGACCACAACCATAATCTGGCCGGTGGAAGGGTCCAACAGCGCCCGGGCGTTCCTGCCGCTGTCCGCCGCCGCAGAAAGGTCCGCGGCCAAGCCCGGGCGGATGAGGTCCCCGTTCTGGTCCACCAGCTCGATTAAGGCCTGGTCCGCCACCGGGTAAGCTCCCGGGTGGTTGACGAATCTCAATTTGGAGCCGGAGAAATTCCAGATCTGATCCACGATCAGATTCTCGGGGGCCACGGGCACTATGTTGCCGCTGCCGTCCAGCATCACCGGGCTGGCCTTGCCGTAGGGATACCAGCTTTCATTATATTCATAGAGCAGGTTCTGACCCCGGCCGGCCACATCCACGTAAACGGTGCCGGTTTCTTCATTTATCTGCCGGACCATGCCGAAAAGGCGGTCGGAGGGAGAGCCCGCACCCGTGGCAATGGTAAAGGACATTCTTACATCCTGCCGCATCCCGGCACCCGCTTCCGAGGTAACGCTTTTCAGAATATACAGCGTGTAGGTGGCCCCGGCCGTATAGGGTTCCAGGGGCTCCACCAGCACGGTCCTGTGCAGGGGGTCGGCGGGATCCAGCCTGACGTTCACCGGCACGGAGGCACCGCCAGCATCCAGCACGTAAATATTGGCGCTGTTAATGCTGCCGGCCCGCATGGGCACGCTGAACCTGACCTGCCACACCTTGTTGGGGGAAACCCACTGCTGCGCAGGCCAGCTCCTGTAGGCACTGTCCGCCGCCCCGGCCGGGCCGGCCAGGAGGAGGGCCAGGAGCAGGCCCGCCAGAAGGGTGATCATTTTTTTCACTGCTTCAACCTCCCCGGACAATAGTCGTCGGTCATCATACTCCAGTCGTTGGAATATACAGGAATTCGCCCTGCGAAATTCCAGGTTGAACCTGTTTAACCGGTCTACTTGCCAATCAGGTAGAGGGCAATTTTCTGGGCGTCCATGATGGTCACCCGGCCGTCACTGTTGAAGTCGGCGGCAGCCTTCTGGGCGTCGCTAAGGGTCTCCAGGCCGATCACCGCCCGGGCGATCTTTACCGCATCCATGATGGTCACTTTCCCGTCCCCATTGACGTCGCCCCTGCCTGCGGGGGGAGGGGTGGACTGCCGGGTCACCTTGACGGTGTAAACTTTTTTCGTTCCATCCCGGGCGGTAACGGTAACGGTCACTGTGGCCGCACCGCTGACCAGGGTATCGCCGCTGACGGACACGCTGGCGGTGCCGTCCTCCGGCACGGCCACAACTGTGAGCCGGTCGGGGGCGCTGCCGGGCACGGTCAGGGTGTAGGAGGTGACGTCAGGGCTGAAGCCGGAGGGGGAAAGTCCGTTAATGGTCAGGGACTTAAGATTGGCGTTGCCGGAAAGGCTGGCATTGCCCACCACAATAGACTGGTTGAAGGCACCGCCCTGGTAGGTGGTCACGTCCACCCAGGCAATGTTGTTGCAGGCGTCCACCAGGGCCACCCTGGGCAGGGTGTAGACCCCTTCCTTATCAAAACTTACGTCCATGGTATAGGTATCGCTCTGTTCATTGTAGGTGAACTGATTATTTGTATAAAAAGGAGCGTTTTCGCCGTCCACCAGGAATACGCCGAAAATGTGGGAGTCGTCACGCAGCCGCAGGGAAAGGGTCACCTTTTCGCCCACAGCCACCCTGGTGCGGTCGGCTGTATAGGACCGCAGGACCGGCGGCGCATCGTCCATGTCGATTTCCTCGTCGATGTTGATCTTGTTCTGGGATACCGGTTTATAGACGGGGGTGGCATACTGGTTGTCGCCTTTCACATTTATTGAAGAATAGAACCAGTTCCCCGTCACATTGGTCAGGCCCTTCTGCCGGGTGAGCAGATAAAAATATTCGCCGGATAAGTTATTATGGTGAAACTGGTTGTTGTTGCTGGCCAGAACCAGATCTGTGTGAGTATACCAATGACTAGAAGTAGAAAAGTCATTTTGACGGATTTTATTATAGTTTCCCTTAATATAGTAATAATAGTAATCACCATAAAAAATTAGTCTGCACTGCTGGATGATGTTGTTGTCCCCATTAATCAAGTCATGTTGCTTTTCTCCAGCGATGTTAAGTTTGCATTTCCTCACTTCATTGTTGTTACCGGTTATTTTAAAACTATAGTAGCTATACAAACCAATCTCATAAGAAACAGTGGAACACTCCAGAATCTTGTTCCCGTTGCCCTGGATGTTTACGGCGCCCAGGGTGGATTTCTGGACGGTGGTGTTGTCGCCACTTATGGTCAGGTCGACGCCGCAGTCGACATTTTCGATGACGTTGCCGCCCTGGTTATAGAGAACGATCCCCGCCTGTACTTTGTCGCTTGATTTTCGCAGCACGATGCGTTCGCTGCCGGTGCCCTTCAGCACCAGTTTGCCCCAGACCTTCAGCTGGCAGGGGTAGGCCTCGTCGGCAAAATACACAGTAACGCCCGGCTCGATGGTCAGGGTGACGCCCTCAGGTACCGTCACGCTGCCCGTCATATAATACGGGCTTTTGGACTTCACCCAGGTGGTGTCCTGCTCAATATAGCCCCGCACTTTGGTCCCGCCCCCGCCCGGCACCGTTCCCATAGACGTGTAAACGGGGGCTTCGCCCTGATTGCCGTAAACTTCCTGCCCGACGCTGCCCGGCTCAACCGCCGCCCCTGCGCCCGGGAAGAAGATTACCAGTCCCAGCAAGAAGACCAGAATCGCTGCGTATCTGAACAGTCCTTTCACCCGCAATTCCCCCTTTAAAAAAGGTGTTCCCGAAAAACAGGCGGGAAGGCCTGCCCGGCCCTTCCCCTTCCGTCAAATCCCTCCGCTGCCACGTAATTATGAAAAAACTGTACTTTTACCCTCCGGCAACTCCACCTCCCTTCACCATTTTCATCCTGCTGCCGGTGCCCGAGCGGCATGGGTGCCCGGTAAGTTAAGAGCTCTGCACCGTAACAAAGTGGGCCACCACCCCTTCCTTCAGGTTAAGCCCCGCCCGGCTCCTGATGGACGGCCTGACCACCACCCAGTACCGGGTGGCCGGTTCAAGGGCTTCCTGCGGCCTCATTTGAAAAGTAAAGTCATCAACCCGCCGGATTATCACGGCCACCGGCTGCGCCGTATCATACCGGTAAAGCTGCAGGCTTTCCCCAGTTACGGTTTTCTCATCGATGGGCAGGGAAAATTTAACGGTAAAGATATGATCCAGCGGGATGTTTTCGCGCGCGGAACCCAGCACCCGCCAGCTGGCGAACAGGTCATCCAGGGTGGACGGAATAACGAACGGGGCCTGCCCGCTGGCCACAATTTTACCCGTATTATCCAGCAATTCCACCGCCAGGGTGTGAGACCCCTTAGCCAGCGCTTCCACATTTAAAACGGTATTGTAACAACCGGCGGAGGGAACCTTCTGCGAACCGTAAAACAGGCCGTCCACCCAGAACCGGGCGTAGCCGCTGAAAGTCCCGTACACGGCATAGGAGACGCTCAACCGGCTGTCCTGTGCCGTAAAGGGGCTGGGAGCTAAAATTTTTAAACTAACCGGCTCATTTATTAAATAGTTGCTGAAATTGATGATCCCGAAACCGTAGTAAGGATCTTTGCCCTTCTCCCCTGCATCATCGGCATTCAGGGCAATGGCATTTTCAACCTGCTGCACGGTAATACTGCCATCATTGACGCGCAGGAGGGCGGCTATTCCCGATACAAAGGCTGCCGCCATGGACGTGCCGTCATAGGAAGTATAACCATCCAGAATGCCGTCGGTGTCCGCATCCAGCGGGACACTGGAGACAATGTCCTTGCCGGGGGCGGCTATATCCACCACGGTACCGTAATTGGAAAACTTTGTGATGGTATCATTACGGTCCACAGCCGAAACGGTAATACAGGCCTGGATGCCGGCCGGATAGTAGCCGGACGCATCGGCAGAGCTGTTCCCGGCGGCGGCCACCACCACCACTCCCCTGCTTACGGCATAGTTCACGGCCTCCTCCAGAACCGGGGACCGGCCCGGCCCCCCGATGCTGAGGTTTATAACGCCGGCGCCGTGATCCACGGCATAGTATATGCCCTCGGCAATGTCCGAATCATAACCTTTACCCCCGCTGTCCAAAACCTTCACCGGCAGGATGCGCACCCGCTGGTTGCCCGCTTCCATGGCAATGATACCGGCAATGTGCGTGCCGTGACCGTTATCGTCCGCAGCATCATCGTCCCCGTTTGCAAAGTCATATCCCGGCAGCACCCGGCCATACAGCAGGGGATGCCGGGCCTCGACACCGCTGTCCACCACCGCTACCACCGCTTCGCTGTTGCCGGTCACCCGCTGGCTGAGCTTATCGGCTCCCGTCCGGGCAATGCCCCAGTTCTCCCCGGCGACAGTCGCGGGGAGCAAGCAGGCCTGCCTTATATAGTCAGGCTGGACCAGCTCCACATCGCTGCGGGAGCGGTAAACGTCCATCACAGATTCCAGCTTTTCCCCGGGGGGAACTTTTATGGAATAGAAGCCGTGCATGTGCAACATGGCCCTGGCGTCAGACCGGGCGGCAGAAAATTGTCTTCCCGGCTTAAATTTGACAATTATCCTGTCGGTGCCGTATGTTTCTGCCGCCGGCGGGCCCGTAACGCCTTCCGCCATGGCCACACCTGCCGGCCCTCCAAATAGAAAGCAAACCACTAAAATGACCAGCACATATAAAGAAGGGCGGGCAGCCGGCCGGTGCCCCGGCAATACCAGCTTCATAACCTTCCCAGGTCCTCCGAAGTTTAGATATTGCCACGCAACAATTTAAGTTAATAGGCCGCACCATTGCCTGCTTCTGTAAAATTCAACCGCCATGATGTTCATAGAGGAGGGGGGGTGGGGAATGCCAGTCAACAGATCACCTGTCGGAATACACGGTACCGTCGAAGTTAATGAAAGGCGCCCCTGTGGGGCTCAACCCACCGGGGCGCCGGCCACGGGCACGCACTTATCAGTAAGTTAATAAGTTAAGTGCCTGGCATCATCCGATTCTTATTTGGTTTGGATAACTACGCCGGTTGTATTGGATCTCTTTGGCTGGTTGCCTTCGAAGTCGACAATCTTCGTCCCGGCAGAGGCGGCTCCACCTGCAATAATATTCAGGGTGGTTACGCCTTCATCGATGACGAATTCACCATCAGCCAGAGTCAATACAATTGTCTTATTGGTGGTATCGTTGGCGTCGAGCGCAACCGAAACTGGGTTTCCTGGGCTTTCTGTAGTGCTTTTGTCAAGGTCATAGCCAGCGGATACTTCAAATATTTTATCCAAGTCGCTGTTATCACCGGCGAAGACATCTCCTGTTACAAACACAGGCTCGTCAAATGTCACATAGAGTTTACGGTTAGTACGGTCGAAGGATGCTGCTGTGATATGAGGTACATTAGTAGTATTGAGTGTTACACGTTTTGCAGTAAGGTCTCCTGTTTCCATACCCCAAGTGGACTTGATGTTGGAGCCCGCCCCTTCGATGGCTACAGTCTTATCAACCGTGTAATTAGTCGCATCACTATTGTCTACTGCAGTGAAGGTCAGGACGACATTCTTGCCATTAGCGGCTGCCGTAAACGTCGTGCCGGCAGCCTTGTTGGCAATGGTAATTTTGCTTTCATCAATATCCAGGCTGCTGTCGAGAGTACGGTCAAACGGAATTGTGATGGTGTCGCCAACGGACAGCCTGCCATTACTGTCGTTATCCTGAACAGTGATATCACCAGACACAGCCGGGGCCGCAACGCCATCAGGGTACATTACGTACTTTCTGTTGGTATTTTGAGTATCCCAGGCAACATTACTGTAGTCTTTAATTTGGTTAGCGTCAGCTGGGTTCACCAAAGCAGTGCCGCCGTGTTCGCCAGTAATTGCAGTATCCAGCACGAGAGTTGGGTTAGCCCCAAGAGTAATGACCAATTTGTTCCAGGCACCGCCCTGGGCAACTCTGTTGCCTGTTCCCAGCGCCGCCATGGTCAGTGTCCCCGTAGCAGGCACTTTAACAGGCTCGTCGAAAATCAATTCTATGGTGTCTCCCGCTGATACGGAGGAAGAGGAATCAACATCGGTCAGCCTTGCACTTAACAGTGTTGGACTGGTTGTATCAGCAGCGATGGCGTTTCCGGCGCTGATGGCAACGGTTCCGTTAGGCACAGCCGCGCCATTAGCAGTTTTGAGGTTGCTGTAAGCCAATGTCCACTTTCCTGCAGCGTCTCCGGCTGTGAACGGAGTGCTGCTGGAAAGTTTCAAAGCAATGGTTTCCTTGGTTCCGTTATTGTCGAGATCCAACAATTAAGCGTCGTCAATAGTTTTCGTATTGTTGACGTTGCCGGTTTCATAGATGCTGAAGTTCGCCTTGTTCGCTGAGTCGGCGCTCGGTAAGTTGTTCGCATAAGTTACATAAACGAGGTTCACTCCGTGGTCTTCAGCAGTAATTGTGCCTGCAGGTTCTGTGATGGTGTATGTGACTGCAACAGCCTTATCTTTGGTATCCAGGTCAGCCAGCGCATTGCGGTTGACATCCATTAAATTATGGCCTGCGTTGATAACAAGGAAGCGACCGCGTGTGATAGTCGTAGCTTCCATGGCTGCTGCCTCATCATCTTGAAGCACAATGCACAGAGTTTTACCATCGTTACTCCAGTTGGTGGTACCATTCATACCATCCAATTTCGCGTCAATTTGTACCAGCTCGCCACTATCGTTTTTGGTCTGGACGTATATTTTGCTCTTATCCAAGGAATCGGTCCTCATCCGCTCGGAGAATGTGATGGCCAGCGTGTTGTTCGCAGTGGTGTACTGAACGCCGGAGACAACAGGAGCTGTGGTTTCCTTGGTGTAAGCCATTGTCAGGGTCTGGAAACCACCCGGCGCCTTGCACTTGACAGAGCTTGCGTCTTCAACCGCGTTGTCTGCCATTCTAACCTGATAGCCAGTTACGGAAGCGTTGGCGCGCTGAGCGTTGATTTGAAGAATCCCAGCCTGGTTAGGTGCAAGAACGACCGTATCTGCTGTAGCCCCAGTAGTTTCTACAACCAAGTTTGTTGGGTCAACGTTCAAGTTAGTCGCGCCACCAGCGGTAACATACCAGAAGGAGAAGCCGCTCCTGTTAAAGGTGGACAGTTTGACAGGCTTGTTGAAGCCAAGGGTTATCTTATTGGTATTCTCGTCGTAGGTCGCGCTGGTCAGTACAGGCCGCACTAAGGCAGTAAGGCTTATAGAAGCAAGGGTGTTGTTGTTATCTAAGGCATCCTTGACCGCACCGGCAGCAATCTGTACAGTGGCAGCAGACCCCAGCGTACCAATTGCTGCGTTCTGATCAGATGTCAGGGCAAATACCAGAGAGGTTGTGCCATCTCCAGTTACAGCATTAGACGCCGCCAGCGCAACAGTTGAGCCGCCATTGATAATGCTGATCTTGGTCTTATCCACAACAGTGGCAGGTTCATCAAAGGTCAGTGTAAGCTCCATTGCCCCGTTGTCATACTGGGCGGACTGAACAACAGGGCCTTGGCTGTCGGCCGTCAGCACGCCGTTAAATGAAGCAGTAGTGTTCCTAACGAGGAAGTTACCGGCTTTGTCAGCGATTGATGTTCCGGCTGTAAGCGCTGAGTCATTTGCATACAAAACATACTGCCCGGTGGAAAGAGTGTTGCCGATATATCCGGTTGTCCCGGCACCAACAGCCAATATTGTGATCCGGACCTTGGTATTGTTGGAGCCCGCAGGTGTTACGTCAATGATTGAGGCTTGAATCTGATTTGCACTAGTGGGAGTTCCACTCTGTAAAGTGCTAAGGCTGGGACCGGCAGCGGAATACAGGGAATAGTTAGCTGGGTCTGTTGCGTAATCGACTTTCTCGCTGAAGGTTACTTCGATTTGGCGAGAGTTAATTGCTGTTACACTGGTAATTGTCGGAGCCTTGTAGTCAACAGCGGCAGATGCAGCTGTACCGTTAACCTTCAGTTCGCCTTCCTTGCCGCTCAGGTCGACGGTTAGGGTCGCAACCTTGGTATTAGGGTCGTAGCTTACATTAGATACATCGACGGCCTCGCCAGCCACGGTCACTGTGTAATTTGCCTTATCGGCAGCACGTGTAGCGTCGACGCCTTCTGCCATTGTCGCCGCGATGGTAGTAGCGTTAATAACACTCACCGAGACAACTTCCAGCTTCGGCGAAGCCCACTTGACCTTGTTGTTCACGCCCGCTTTGAGCTGGAACCCGGCCGCGAACTGCAAGGTGATCTCCTGGTCGTAGCCGGCGTTCTTGATGGTCACGGTGTAGGTGTTCGGTACGCCTTCCTTGGCCACTACCGTGCAGGCAGGAGTAATGGCGGCCTGCAGGGCCTGGGCAGTGGTTCCCGCGGCTACAATTTCCACAACACCAAGGGTATCAGTTTGGTTGATGGAGCTGATCTCCACCACTTCAGGCCGGATGTCGCCAATCACGGCCTTGCCGTTTTCCACCCGCAGTTCCTTTTGAACATCAGGCTTGGTGGCCTGGTAAGCGGGGTCATTGACGATGTCGGCGAAGCGCTTGCCCGCACCAAGGGCCTTCTGATAGTCAAGGACTTTCTTGTCGTCGGTTTCCACAATAACCGGCGCCCCGGTTTCTTCAGCCGCACCCACGTACTGCTTGACGGCATTGTACAGGGTATTGTTGTTGTTCATGGCGTCGTTTACGGCCTTGGCGTAGTCCACCTTCACCATGTCGCTGCCGCTCTTGAAGTAGACGTACTGCGGCACGGCGGCAAAGGCCACGCTGGAGAACAGGAACACCAGGGCTACGGTTAAGGCGATAACCCGCATGTGCTTAACGCGAGGCATCAAGTGACATAACCTCCTTTGATTTCCTGAACGTTTTTCACATTACAATCATCAACAATTCAGTTATTTGTTATGAAACACCCTCAGACCATACCATCACCCCTTCGCAATGGCCGGTCAGTTTCATTTAAGAACCCATGGCAACCACTGTTGCGGTGCCTTCGTCGCTGCTCCCGCCGGTGGTGGTGACCACGACCTTAACGGTGTCTCCCACCTTCAGGTTGTCCAAAACGCCTTCCCATCTCTGATCCACTGCATTATACTGCAGGGCCTGGCCGTTGGCGGTGACGGAAGCGGCTTCAACGCCTTCATTCAGGAACACCCAAACGCGGGTCTGGCCAAACAGATCCAGTTTGGCGCGTATTTCCTTGATGGCATCCACAGGGCCGGGAACGGGAGGCTGCTGTACGGTGATGACGATCTTGCCGGCCAGGGATTCCGCAGTGGTGCCGGCGGGCACTTCCGCGCGCCACTTGCTCCTGTCGGGCTGCTGTACCGCCGCCTTACCCGCGATGGTCACAGCCGTTACCTTATCCACATACCCGGCCTTGATGGTGATGGTGGCGTAGGTCTTCTGGGTAAGGTCGCTGAAGCTGATCACCGGCAGCCCTTCCATTTCCGCAGGCCACTGGCCGGGAGCGGGAGGTTCCTGCACGGTGATGACGATCTTGCCGGCCAGGGATTCCGCAGTGGTGCCGGCGGGCACTTCCG
>DYEX01000189.1 GCA_020725525.1 Desulfovirgula sp. | reverse complement strand
TCCAGGAAGTGTCGGCTCGCCTTGGTTACGGGAATTCCGGCACCTGGGGGAATCAAGCATGCCTTACTATAACTCGCAAATAATCGCAAATAATAATCAAAGTGCGATGAAAGGTGAATATTATCCGCTTATGTGTCAATACCTCCTTTTTCCATTATAAGTGCCTCAGCGCTTCCGCCGGGCTTAGTGAAGCAGCCCGGCTGGCCGGGTACAGCCCGAAAAACAGGCCTACTGCAGCGGCAAAGCTAAAAGCCAGGAGCACTGTCCATAAAGAGATGAGCGGCGGCCAGTGGGCAAAACGGGCAATAGCCAGAGCTCCGCCGGCGCCCAGCAGCACGCCGAAGATACCGCCTACCAGGCAGAGGGTTACGGCTTCAGTCAAAAAAAGCTGCAAAATGTCCCGCCGGCGGGCGCCCAGGGCCATCAAAAGCCCTATTTCCCGGGTACGTTCGGTCACTGCCACCAGCATAATGTTCATCACTCCAATACCTCCGACAAGCAGGGCTATGCCGGCCACCGCCCCTATGATCAGGGTCATAACCGAGGTGACCTTGCCTGCCGCAGCCAGTTGTTCCTCCACTGACAAACCGGTGTAATGCACACCTGAGCCGGGGTGTCTGGCTTTGAGAACTTTCAAGCTATCCTCTATAGCCTGTGGAACGGCTTCCCTGGATACCGCCACCCCGGCTAACTGGTGGATGATCTGTGAGTTTAAGATTTCCTGGGCAAACGTAATGGGAACGTAAGCGCTCCTTATGTTCATCATTCCCATAAGCAACGAGGATTCTCTTTCAAGGATGCCTACCACTGTGGCCGGAATGTTCTTGATAAACACCTGTTTGCCAAGGGGATCCGTGTCCGGAAAAAGATCTTCCGCCAGCGCTGCGTCCAGCACCACCACCCCCTGGCGCCCTGTTACATCCGCCGGGGAGATAAAGCGTCCCTTTTGGAGGGGCATATTTCTGACGGCGGTAAAATCGGCAGTGGTTCCGATGAGCTGTGATAAAACGGGCTTTGTCCCGCTGTACGGCCGTCGCACGTCGATCATCTGGCTGAAAGTGAGGGGAGCCATCTTTTCCACATACGGGGAAACTTCTTTAATCAGAACAGCATCCTGCAGCCGGAAAGTACCAGCCGTGGCCATTTCCCCCCGCATATGATCCACTGTGATTTCAAAAGCACGGGTGCTTCCCAGTTTTTCCAATTCTGCGATCAGCACCGCCCGGCCGCCCTGGCCGATGGCCACCACAGCAATAACTGCGGCAATGCCAATGGCAATACCGGAAATGGTCAATGCCGCCCGCAGCCGGTAAGCGGCGAGGTTTCCGGCGGCAAAATGGATGAGGTCGTCAAGCCTCATTGCACCGTTACCTGGTTCAAAAAAGCTCACAATACCTAACAATTGTTAGTTTTTGTGAACCCGGCCTCCCCATGACCAGGCTTTCGCTCCTTTCTGGATTGGATTTGCCTGCTCCTGGGGGCAGACTTCGCGACAGGGAGACCTCGGCC
>DYEX01000188.1 GCA_020725525.1 Desulfovirgula sp. | reverse complement strand
GGCCGAGGTCTCCCTGTCGCGAAGTCTGCCCCCAGGAGCAGGCAAATCCAATCCAGAAAGGAGCGAAAGCCTGGTCATGGGGAGGCCGGGTTCACAAAAACTAACAATTGTTAGGTATTGTGAGCTTTTTTGAACCAGGTACGCACCTTGCAAGCCTGTAAACTGGCTGGCCGGGAAAGCCAGCCGCAAAACACAGTGATCGACCTGAAAACCTGCCGCCTGGGAGACGGTCAGGTGGTCATTATTGCTGGCCCCTGCGCCGTGGAAAATGAGGAACAGATGCTGGAACTGGCCCAGTCCCTCAAGGAACTGGGGGTGCATATTATAAGGGGTGGAGCCTTTAAACCCCGCACTTCACCCTATTCATTCCCGGGATTGGGTGAAGAGGGACTGCGCATCCTGGCCCGGGCCCGGGAACTGACCGGTCTGCCCGTGGTTACTGAAGTCACTGATGTGCGTTACCTGGATCTGGTCTTGAGATACAGTGACATACTGCAAATTGGCAGCCGGAACATGCAAAACTTCGGGTTACTGCGGGAGGTGGGGCGACTTCAGCGTCCGGTGGTGCTCAAAAGAGGTTTCTCCGCCACCATTGAGGAGTGGCTTTTAGCAGCAGAATACATCCTGGCTGAAGGTAACCGCCAGGTTATCCTGTGCGAGCGGGGTATACGCACCTTTGAAACATATACCCGCAACACCCTGGATGTAAACGCCATTCCCGCCGTCAAGGAACTTTCCCACCTGCCGGTAATTGCCGATCCCAGCCACGGCACCGGGCGCCGCTCCCTGGTAGCCCCGGTAGCCCGGGCGGCGGTAGCAGCAGGGGCCGACGGCTTAATGCTGGAAGTTCATCCCTGCCCGGATGAGGCCCTTTCCGACGGTCCCCAGTCCCTGCTGCCCGTACAGCTGGGCCAGCTGATGGCAGAACTGCGCCCCCTGGCCGAAGCCCTGGGACGCAGGCTGTAAGAATAAGAAAATTGACCACGGGGAAACTTTTTTCCGCCAGCGGTTCCACATTGTGAGTGAAGCCAGTACTTTATTATCGTTGCCACTCAATGGGAACATGTGCTAAGATAAAAATGCAGCAAGGCTTGCAGGATGGTAGTACGGTAGGGGAGGGGTGGGTCTTGTATTTTTGACCTTACGGGCACCTCCTTAAAAGGGTGCTCTGTTCAGTTTTGCGGGTAAAATAACGGCAGTACAGACAGGACGGGGGTTTAAAACAATGATTGTGGTAATGCAACAGGATGCAACCAGTGAGCAGGTAGAAGCAGTAGTGGCTCGGCTGGAAAAGAGCGGTTTTCAAGTGCATCTCTCCCAGGGTGTAGAGCGGACCATCATCGGGATCATTGGCGACCGCACCCGACTGGGAGATATGGCCCTGGAGGCCATGCCCGGCGTGGAAAAGGTAATGCCGGTGCTCCAGCCTTACAAGCTGGCCAGCCGGGCCTTTCATCCCGAAGACAGTGTGGTTATGGTGGGGGACCTGGCCATCGGAGGAGAAAAGATTCATGTGATGGCCGGCCCCTGTGCGGTAGAAAGCCGGGAACAGTTACTGGAGGTGGCCCGGCAGGTAAAAGCTGCAGGCGCAACCATTTTAAGAGGAGGCGCCTTTAAGCCCCGTACTTCCCCTTATTCCTTTCAGGGACTGGAAGAAGAGGGGTTGAAGCTTCTGGCCGAGGCCCGGGAACTCACGGGACTGAAAATAGTCACGGAAGTCATGGATGCCCGGACCCTGCCCCTGGTGGCGGAATATGCAGACATTTTACAAATAGGTGCCCGGAACATGCAAAATTTCTTTCTCCTGCGGGAAGTGGCCCGGGTGGATATGCCCGTTCTTTTAAAACGCGGCCTTTCCTCTACCATTGAAGAGTGGTTAATGGCGGCAGAATACATCATGTCCGGGGGCAACCAGCGGGTGATCCTGTGCGAGCGGGGTATCCGCACCTTTGAAAACTACACCCGTAACACCCTGGATCTTACCGCCGTGCCGGTGGTCAAATATTTAAGCCACCTGCCGGTTGTGGTGGACCCCAGTCACGGCATTGGCAAATGGCGGTTTGTCCCCACCATGGCCCGAGCCGCTATTGCCGCCGGCGCAGACGGCCTGTTAATCGAGGTCCACCCCAATCCGGCGGAGGCCCTGTGCGATGGCCCGCAGTCCCTTACCCCGGAAAATTTTGCCCTGATGATGAAGGATCTGCACCGTACAGCCCGGGCCGTAAACCGCCGGCTGGCCGGGGGAGTTGTTGATGTTTAATCAGGTAACCATCATCGGTGTGGGTTTGATTGGCGGCTCCCTGGGACTGGCCCTGTGCCGCCGCTCCCTGGCCCGCCGGGTAGTTGGAGTGGATAGAAATCCCGAAAACCTCCGCCTGGCCCGGGAAGCCGGGGCCGTTCACGAAAGTACATTTGATCTGGCTGAAGGAGTGGCAGGTTCGGAACTGGTCATCCTGGCCACACCGGTGGGGGAAACCCCGGCCGTGCTGGCCGGGTTGAAACCACATCTTTTGCCGGGTACGGTGGTTACCGATGTGGGCAGCACCAAGGCGGCAGTCTGTACCGGGGCGGCGGAAATGATGCCGCCGGGAAGCTGGTTTGTGGGCGGTCACCCCATGGCCGGTTCCGAATACTCGGGCATGGCCGGGGCGGATCCGTACCTTTTTGAGAACGCCTTTTACATCATCACCCCTCTCCCTGAAACACCCCGGGCGGCCCTCGAACGGGTAAGGGCCCTGGCCTGCGGGGTGGGGGCAAAAGTGGTGGAAATGACTCCAGAAGAGCACGACCGGGCCGTGGCCGCCGTCAGCCACCTGCCGCACCTGGTGGCGGTGGCCCTGGTAAATACACTGGTGGATTTGCCGGGGGGAGAAGAATTTCTCCCCCTGGCCGCCGGGGGCTTCCGGGATACCACCCGGGTGGCGGCGGGCAATCCTCTGATGTGGCGGGATATTTTTCTTTCCAATACCCGGGCCGTTACCGAGGCGCTGGCTGTTTTCCGCAGTCAGCTGAACCGGCTGGAAGAAGTGATTAAAAACGGGACAGGCGAAAGAGTCCTTACCCTTTTAGAACAGGCCTGCCAGGTGCGTAAAAAAATACCTGCCCGCATGCGGGGATATCTCGGGGCCATGTATGAAATAGTGGTGGCCGTTCCCGACCGCCCGGGCATGATTGCCCAAATAGCCGGGCGGCTGGGAGATGCGGGTATCAACATCAGCGACATCGAAATCCTCCGGGTGCGGGAAGGTGAAGGAGGCTCCATACGCCTGGCCTTCGCCACCGTCAACGAACAGGACGAAGCAGTGAATATCTTGAGACAAGCCGGGTATCAGGTAGTAAAGAGGTAACATCTGTTTTACGACTGTGCGACCGCTCACGTTTAACCAAAGGGCAAGGCGTTGTCCTGAGCGAGCAACTTGCGAAGCACCGGAGCGAGCGGGGACAATGCCTTGCCTGAACAATTACCGACCTACCATGAAAGGCAGGTAAAGTACATTAGTGAACCTGGAAATTACCCCACCCCGGGCACTAAAGGGGATTACCAGAGTTCCCGGGGATAAATCCATCTCCCACCGGGCGGCCATGCTGGGCGCCCTGGCCGAAGGGGAAACACAAATTGAAAACTTTCTTATGGGCGCCGACTGCCTGGCTACAGTGAAATGCCTGGAGAGTATGGGAGTAACCTTCACCGGCCCCGACGAAAACGGCCGGCTTACCGTACACGGTCGTGGCCCGGCGGGACTGAAGGAACCGGAAAACGTACTGGATGCAGGCAACTCCGGCACGACCATGCGTCTCATGCTGGGCATCCTGGCCGGGCTGCCCTTTTTTACCGTGATTACCGGGGATGCTTCCCTGCGCCGGCGACCCATGAAACGGGTGACCGCACCCTTATCCCAGATGGGTGCCCGCATCTGGGGACGCCAGGAAGCGAATCTGGCTCCCCTGGCGGTGCAGGGAGGTGAACTGCAGGGGGGGAACTTTTCTTTACCCGTAGCCAGCGCCCAGGTAAAATCGGCCCTTTTGCTGGCCGGCCTTTCGGCCAGGGGCGAAACCCGGGTCACTGAACCGGCCCCTTCCCGGGACCACACCGAGCGCATGTTGCAATATTTCGGCGCCGAAATATCCCAAAAGGAACGTACCGTTTGGATAAAGGGCGGGCAGGTCCTGGGGGGACGCCGGGTGGTTGTGCCGGGTGATATCTCCTCGGCTGCTTTCCTGCTGGTGGCTGCGGCGGTGGTACCCGGTTCCGACGTAACTGTGCGGGAAGTGGGGGTCAATCCCACCCGGGACGGCATTCTGGAAGTGCTACGGGCCATGGGTGCCGACCTGGAGATCTCCAACTACCACCAGCTGGGCGGTGAGCCGGTGGCCGATGTCCGGGTACGTTATTCCCGCTTACGGGGTGTGACCATAGGGGGAGAACTGATTCCCCGCCTTATAGACGAAATCCCCATTCTGGCAGTGGCCGGTGCTCTGGGCGAGGGGGAGCTGGTGGTACGGGATGCCGGCGAGTTAAAGGTGAAAGAAAGCAACCGCATTGCCACCGTGGTGGAAGAATTAAGGAAATTTGGCGCAGAAGTAGAAGCTCTGGACGACGGTCTGCGGGTGCAGGGAGGCCGGCCTCTCACGGGGGCCCTGTGCGCAAGCCATGGGGATCACCGCATAGCCATGGCCATGGCCGTGGCCGGCCTGGCAGCCCGGGGCAGGACGGTAATTCAGGATGCCGGGTGTGTGGATGTTTCCTTCCCCGGTTTTGCCGGTATTTTAAGCTCCCTGCGGGTAGACTAATGCCGGGAGAAGTTTCTCCCGGCTTGTTTTCGTTTATTGAAGGAAAAAAATTTGCGATGTCGAAATTAAAAGGGTATTTGTGTTACTATAATAGGAGATGACCATGGTTCCCAAGATATCCATTGCCATTGATGGTCCGGCCGGGGCGGGTAAAAGTACGGTGGCCCGTGAACTGGCCCGGCGGTTGGGCTTTTTATACATCGATACCGGAGCCATGTACCGGGCCCTGACCTTAAAGGCTCTGCGCCGGGGGTTAAACCTGGATGATGAAGATTCCTTAAAGGCACTGGCCGGGGAGAGTTGCATAGAACTGACCACCGACCCCGAGCATTTGACCCGGGTCTTTCTCGACGGTGAAGACGTAACCCAGGCCATCCGTGAACCGGAAGTTTCCCGCCACGTTTCACTGGTGGCCCGTTTCCCGGGCGTGCGGGAAGTCATGGTCCGCCGGCAGCGGGAGATGGCCAGATGCAAAAATGTGGTTATGGATGGGCGGGATGTGGGTACAGTGGTTCTCCCCGATGCCGAGGTAAAAATTTTCCTTACCGCTTCCCCTGAAGCCCGGGCCAGACGACGCCAGCGGGATTTGCTGGCCCAGGGGCACAATATCCAGCTGGATCTCTTAATCCGGGAAATCAGGGAACGGGACAGGCTGGATAGCTCCCGTCCCGTGGCTCCACTGGTTCCGGCTCCTGACGCCTGGATTATTGATAGTTCACACCTGAATGCAGAACAGGTGGTGGAAATGATCGTCGCCCGGGTTTTGGGGAGGTTGTCCTGATGTTTTACCGGTTTGCCCGGGCAGTGTGCCGGGTTGTTCTGGCCCTTATGCGCCGCTGGGAAGTGCTGGGAGCACACCATCTGCCCCCAACGGGGGGAGTACTGGTGGTCAGTAACCACATCAGCTACTGGGATCCCGTGGTGGTTGGCTGTGCCCTGGACCGTCAGGTGCATTTCATGGCCAAGGCCGAGCTGTTTCGCATACCCCTCCTGGGGACGGTAATCCGGGCTTTAGGTGCCTTCCCCGTTCGCCGGGGGGGTGGTGACCGGCAGGCCATTCGCCAGGCACTGGAACTGTTAAAACAGGACCGGGTGGTAGGTATTTTCCCCGAAGGAACCAGAAGCAAAAGCGGTGAGCTGCTGGAGCCACATCTGGGGGCAGCCATGCTGGCTCTGCGGGCAAAGGTGCCTGTGTTGCCGGTGGCGGTGCTCAATACCCGGGGAGTTTTCGGCAAGGTCCGGGTACATATAGGTAAACCCCTGGTTTTTTCCCGTGACGACCAGACCGGCCGGCCGGACTATCAGGCGGTCAGCCGGGAATTAATGCGGGAAATTGCCAGGCTTATGGGTAGCGGCTAAGAACGGTGATTGTAGATGCAAGTGCGGCGGGCTGCAAAAGCAGGTTTTTGTTTTGGCGTTAAAAGAGCACTGAATCTGGCTATGATTACGGCCAGGGAACGGGATGGGCCCGTTTACTGCCTGGGCCCCCTGATCCATAACCCACAGGTGATGGAAAAGCTGGCGGCAGCAGGGCTGCAGGAAATTGCCGGGGTGGAAGAAGCTTGTCCCGGGGGGAAGCTGATTATCCGCTCCCACGGTGTGGGTCCCGGTGTGCTGGCTGCTGCCAGGGAACGAAATTTGAAGGTAGTGGATGCCACTTGCCCCTTTGTGGGCAGGGCACAGAAGCTGGCCCACTCGGAAGCTGCCGGAGGCACGCTGGTGGTGGTAGTGGGCGATAAAAATCATCCCGAGGTTCAGGGTATTGTGGACTGGACCGGTGGGCGGGCGGTAGTGGTGGAGGGTCCTGAGGAAGCCCGGAGGCTGCCGGCAGTGCCCCGAATGGCCGTGCTGGCCCAGACCACCCAGCCGCTGGCCAACTTCCAGGCAGTGGTGGATGTCCTGCAGCAAAAGACAGGGCAGCTAAAAGTATATAATACCATCTGTCATGCCACCGGGGACAGGCAACAGGCCGCCCTGGAACTGGCCCGGGAGGTTGACGTGATGGTGGTGGTTGGTGGAGCAGCAAGCGCCAATACCCGAAAGCTGGCCATCCTGTGCCGGCAGACGGGCGTACCAACCTATCAGGTGGAAACCGCCCGGGAACTGGATCCCGCCTGGTTCAGGGGGGTGACGGTTGCGGGATTGACGGCAGGGGCATCCACACCTGACTGGATTATAGAGGAGGTAGAACGACGGATGAAGGAGTTGGGCGAGATGGTAGCCGTGGAGGAAACCACTAAAGACACAAATATTGCTGAGGAGGAAAGACAACAGGCCGCCCCCAGCGGCGTTGCGGGGGTAACAGCAGGAGAAACCCCGCATTGTACCGCCCAGGACACCACCGGGGACAAAAAGGATGAAGCCACCGGCACTGCCGCCGGGCAGACGGGGGAAAACGCCGGGGAAGCCACCAGTGTGGAAGACGGGATGAAACAGGCCGTGGAGGTCAAATCCCTGTACCCGGGGCAAATCGTGAAGGGTGTGGTGGTTCAGGTGGGTCCCGATGAGGTGCTGGTAGACGTGGGAGCCAAGTCTGAAGGCATTATCCCTTTAAGGGAACTTTCCTGTTACAACATCAGTTCCCCCGCCGATGTGGTCAAAGTCGGGGATGAGATAGAAGTAGCCGTGATCAAAGCGGAAGATAACGAAGGACGACTCATCCTCTCCAAAGAGCGGGCTGATGCTGAAAGGGCCTGGGTCAAACTGAATGAGCATTTGGAGAGCGGCGAACCGGCGGAGGGCACTGTGCGGGAAGTGGTCAAGGGCGGGCTTTTGGTGGATGTAGGGTTAAGAGCCTTTTTGCCTGCCTCCCTGGTTGAACGGGGCTATGTGGAGGATCTCAGCAAATATGTTGGAGAGACCATTAAGGCCAAGGTAATTGAGTTGAACCGGGGGAAGAGGAAGGTTATTTTATCCCGCAAGGCCGTGCTGGAGGAAGAAGCAGCCCGCAGGCGCAAGGAGATACTGGAGAATTTGCAGGAGGGACAGGTGGTGCGCGGCGTGGTGCGCCGGCTCACCAGTTTTGGTGCCTTTGTCGATATTGGTGGAGTGGATGGACTCCTGCATATTTCGGAAATGGCCTGGTACCGGGTCAATCATCCCTCCGAAGTGGTCAATGTAGGGGATGAAGTGGATGTAATGGTTCTCCGGGTGGACCGGGAAAATGAAAAAATTTCCCTGGGCTTAAAACAGGTACTGCCCAACCCCTGGGACACAGTGGAAGAAAAATATCCCGTGGGCAGCATCGTGCGGGCAAAGGTAGTCAGGCTGGCGCCCTTTGGGGCCTTTGTACAGCTGGAGCCCGGAGTGGAGGGACTGGTACACATATCCCACCTGGCCGACCGACATGTGGCTACACCCGATGAGGTTGTCCAGGAAGGGGACGAGGTGGAAGTCAAGGTGCTCAGCGTGGACCGCGCCGAAAAGCGCATCCGCCTGTCCATCCGGGAAGTTAACCGGGAACGGGAAAGGGAAAGGGAAAGCCGGCGCGCTAAGGAGCACAGGCACCAACACCCCGACAACGGTGCCAGCGTAACCATTGGCGAGGTAGTGGGAGACCTTTTTGAAAAATAAACCTGATTTGAGTTGTAGAACGGTGGCGTACAAGACGCCGCCTTTTTTTTGTATATTTACACCTGGCCGGGGCAGTCTAAAAAAGAAATTAAAAACGAGGAGGTTTGCCGATGACCGGCTTTCCCGTGGGTATCACCGCACTGATAGTGGTTTCCCTGCTGATCTTTTTCGGTCTGGCACACCGGGCACTGGACCGCATGCGTCTAACGGACAGGGGTGCCCTGGCGGTAATTGTCGCCCTCATCATAGGCAGTTTTATCTCCATACCCATTCCGGGCGGCCGCTACCCCGTATCCATTAACGTCGGTGGCGGACTGGTTCCCCTGGGTTTGGCCATTTACCTGCTGGCCAGGGCAGGTACGGCAGCAGAACGCCTCCGTGCTCTGTTCGGGGCAGGGGTGACTGCTCTGGTCGTTTATGCCGTGGGTTCCCTTGTCATGCGCGGCCTGCCCGAACCGGGGGGTAGGTACGAAATTCTGGATGCCCTGTGGCTTTACCCCCTGGTGGCTGGAGTGATGGGTTACCTGGCCGGTCGCTCCCGGCGGGCTGCCTTTGTTTCCGCCACCCTCGGGCTGCTGGCCCTGGATGTAGGGTACTATTTCTGGCTGGTGAGCCGCGGCGCCCCTGCCGGCCGGGTGGCCATTGGTGGAGCCGGTGCCTTCGATGCCATTGTGATGGGCGGAATTCTGGCCGTGCTCCTGGCTGAAGTGGTGGGCGAAGTACGGGAACGACTTCAAGGGGGACCCAGCGAAAAGGGACGCCCGGAAGCGCTGCTGAAGGCTTTACGCAAACCCGGACTGGATACCGGTACCGCCGATCAGGACGGGGCCGGGGAAGGATCGGAAACCGGCAAAGGGGGGTCATTACAGTGACCAGGGCAAAAAGCAGGATCATTTTGGGCATCGGCCTTTTACTGGCGGGAATCTCCTTACTGGTGGGTCTGTCGGCTTCCCGCCTGTCGCAACCGGTGTGGTCTTTAACTTCATTTTTTAAGGAAGCGGAAAACGACCACCAGGTGGGCAACATATACACGGTGAAGGACGAACAGGGCCGGGTAATCAGTCAGGTTTCACGCCGGGTGACGGTGGGTGATGAAATATTCACCGCCGAAGGCCGTCACTACCGGGTGGTAAGAATACAGGGCAATACCGCCTATGCCCGCTTTACTGGTATGGACAGGGACCTGCTGGCCTATAGCGAATTTTACAGCCGGCTGGAGGTCCCCGTGGCCAAAATGGCCCGCAACCCCCGTCCGGTGGCTATCTATCATACCCATAGCGATGAATCTTATGTCCCTACGGACGGTTCGGAGTCCATCCCCTTTAAAGGAGGCATTTATCAGGTAGGGCAGTCCCTGGTAAATCGCTTGAAAAGTGGTGGGGTCAGGGTGGATTATGACAAAACTCCCCATGACCCCCACGATGATAACGCCTATTACCGTTCCCGGAGAACGGCGGTTCGCCTGATGCAAAACAACCCCATTGCCCTTTTGGATGTGCACAGGGATGGAGTACCCGATCCCACTTATTACCGGCGTACCATTTCCCAGCAGGATGTGGCGCAGGCCCGGCTGGTGGTGGGACGGGAAAACCCCCGCATGCAATCCAACCTGGACTTTGCCAAGCGGCTTATGGCCTATGCTAACAGCGTGCACAAGCCGATCGTGAAAGAAATTTTCACCGCGCAGGGTAACTACAACCAGGATCTCATGCCCACCGCCCTGCTCATTGAAGCGGGTACCCATACCAACAGCAGAGATGAGGCCGAACGGGGCATTGCCCTCCTGGCGGACGCCGTTCCGGTGGTGCTGGGTCTCACCGGCCCCGCACCGGAAGGAGCGCCCAAACCAATTACCGACCGTACGGCGGGAACACCGGGCAGCTGGAAGGCCCTGGGCTGGATTATCGCTCTAACCCTCTTAGGCGGCGGTGCTTTTCTGCTCATCAGCGCCGGCAACTGGAACAGGGCCAAAAGCAGGCTCGACCACTTCTTTGGCCGGGAATTTACCAGCTTCTTTGCCCCCCGGCGGGCCAGAAAACCGGGTCTAGATACTGCCGAAAAGGCTACCAGTACCCCAGCCCCGGGAAATGAAGATCCCGATGCCAGCAAAGTAGCCCGGGATCACCTGGAACGCATCCGCCAGGATTAGGGGTGGGCGCAATTGGATAACTACCTGGGTACCATCATTGCCGGGACACTGGCCGGAACCGTCGCGCGCATGGTCATGCTGCGGCTGGATTACCGCCAGTATCCCGGTTATCCCCATGGCTATCTCTCCCATCTGTCCCTTGGTTTTATTGCCTCGGCCCTGGGAGCGGTGGCCATTCCGGCCATTTTAAAACCGGATTACACGGCGGTGACTTTTCTGGCCCTGGCTGCCAGCCAGTTCCGGGAAATCCGGGGCATCGAAAGAAAGACCCTGGAACATCTGGATGAGAATGAGCTGGTCAAGCGCGGCAGCGATTACATCGAGGGGATCGCCCGCACTTTTGAAGCACGCAACTACCTGACCATGGCCTGTGCCCTCTTAACCAGCATTGCCTATGAACTGGGGAAGGCTCCGGCGGCTGTGATCATGACCCTCTTAACCATCCTCTTTGTGCGCACCTTTATGGCCGGTGAAACCATTGGGGACATCTGCGAGGTCTTCCCGGCGAAAATATGGTTTAAAGACTCCATACTCATGGTGGAGAATATTGGGTTTATCAATATCGGCTTAAAGGAAATGCGCCAGAATATCCTGGCGGAAGGCCTGGCGGTTTTAATTAAACCTAAAAATGCCGATGCCCGGGCTACCATCCAGGATCTGGGGCAGCGGCAGGCCATGGCCCACACCGTAGCGGTAATCCTGGGAACCAAAAAGGACGTGGATCTTCCCGAGTTCACTCCTCTAGCCCGCATCGATCCCGACAGCGGGGCGGTGGGGCTGTATACGGTACCGGTGGAAAGGGATATGGATGCTTTGATTCTGGCGGTAAAACGCACGCCTGTGCTGGAAAGTGCCCGCTCCCGGCCCTTGAAGACTCAGGCCGGACGGATGGCCGCCAGGTAAAGAGGCGGGGAGAAGGGAATGGAAAACCGCATACTGGCCGTGGTAACCCTGGATATGAATATTGTAGCCGGGGGAGCGCCTATTTTTTTTGCCCGCAACCAGGAGGAACAGGAAAAGATGGCCCGTTATTTAGCCAGAACCCTGGACGCCATGGTCCACGATCTGGAAAACGGCGTCTACTTCATTGTGAAGCACGTTTAGTGAGCCCAGCACTCACCACAATATGACTCTGCTCCCGGTGT
>DYEX01000187.1 GCA_020725525.1 Desulfovirgula sp. | reverse complement strand
TTTTACGGCTTTATCGGCAACACCCTGGCCCTTATCATCCAGCAGGGTGGCCGTCAGTGTGGCCGTTTCTCCTAAATATTTCTCCTGTTCCCCGGGCTCCAGGGTCAGAGATGGGGCTTTGGGAGACAGACCTTCTTTATAGGCCAGGACCCGGTTGATCATGGTCACCGCTTCCGCCCGGGTGATTGATGTCAGAGGACGGAAGGTTTGATCGGGGTAACCGACAATAATGCCCTTTTCCACCAGTGCCGTCACGGAGGATCTGGCCCACTCCCCAACCTGGTCGGCATCCTTAAAATGAAGAGTGCCCTCACTACCGGTCAGGTTCAAAACCCGTGAAAGAACACTGGCTACCTCTTGCCTGCTGATAGGTTTCCCGGGCCGGAAGGTGCCGTCGGGATAACCGCCCACGTAGCCGGCAGCTGTAGCAGCAGCTACCTCGTTGTAGTACCAATCCCCAATCTTTACGTCCACGAAAGAATTATTTCCAGTAGCCCTATTATCGAACGCCCTGTTTACAAATGCAACAAACTCAGCCCGCGTTACCGGCTGGTCGGGCCGGAATAGCCCGTCGGGATAGCCCCTGGCCAGGCCTTTGACCATGCCTTTCATAATCTCCTTTTCCGCCCAGTGCCCCTTAACGTCGGGAGGAACATCGGCAGCCAGGGCCATGTGGCTGAACATAAGAAGCGACAGCAACAACCCGGCAAAGAACACTCGCCGGAATATCATACTGAATCTATTCAATCAACTAACCTCCTCTCAAAAATTTTTCTTGTAAACGATATGGCTCAATTACCGTCCGCCCACGGGTTAAACCGGCAATCTGCAACCCGACCACCTGCGATGGCATCACCCCCAGGACTAAAACCGGGCTTAAAAAAACAAAACAGCCTGTGAACACCCCATTTCATACCGGCACAGTCTCATCCCGGTTTTATGGTTTTTTAAAATACCTTTTCCGCCGTTTACCTTAAAATATTTTCTATCTAAGGAAACTTTTTTCCTGCTTTTAATCAAAAATACTCAATACCTCAACCTCCAACATTAAGGCAGGGCCTGTACTTTTTATACAAAGCTTTTCTTACGAGAAAGTGGCGAACCGCCCCCCGTTTTTTTCCGGTTTAGATAATAACCAGAAGGAGCCGGCCACCGTCAAAATTTCCACCACCAGCAACCAGGGAGTGGCGGCAGTGCCGTGATAATGGCAAAAATTATGGAAGGAGGTAAACCATGGGTTGACCTTCCACAAAACCAGGGCATCGGGCAACACCCCCATCAGGGCACCAAAGGGCAAAAGATAATCCCGATCCCGACAGGTCAGGTGCCAGATAAACCAGGCACCGGCCAGACCAATGACCATGTTGGCCGCCATGTTCAGATCATAATGAGGGAGACGATCCAGGAAAAAATGGGATACGAAACCCAGGGCAAAGCTAAGGGGCGGGGACAACCGGCCCCGCCGGTAAATCACCGCCGAAACGGCCAGGTGGGTGAGTCCGGTCATGCAGATACCTCCAGTCCACCCACCCATTATATACCAAGGAAAAAACCAGATCCATCGGTAAAAAGAAAGTAAATCCGGTCAACAGCGATATGGGCGATATGGTTTCAAGAGACTTACGGCACCACACTCGAGCCGTTCCTCCACGAACAAGCGGCCAATCACGACGAAGCGGCTGCTTCCGGGATTGACCGCATTCACTTTCGACATACTTCGAGAGGGGACAGTCCCCTTTTGCAGGTTTTCAAGCTTGGCGCTTCATGACGGCTTACCAACGCCGTCATTGATGATGACCCGGGCTTCTTCCAGGGTATTGGCAGCAAATAGCTCCTCAAGAACATAATCCAGCACTTCCAGGTTGGTTATCTGCTGAACTTTTTGTTGCAGGTCTGTCGTCTTTCCCCCAAACCTGCGGGTCAGATATTTACAGATGACTTCCCGGGCTTTTTCTACCTTACCCTTTATCTCCCCTCTGGCTTCGCCTTCCATGCGGCCTTCCATGCGGCCTTTCTCATGCCAACTGGTGGTTATCTGCATGATCACGTCGACCTCCTTACTATCCAGTCTTCCCAATTCCCTACTAAATTGTTCTTCTTCCTCCCGATTCAGTTTCAAGTAGGTCTCGAAAAAACCGGCCAACAGTTCCATCCGGGCCGGGTCCAATTTCATCCGGGCCAGCATGCGCATGAATTCCAGCTTTACCTTTACTTTTTCTTCCGGTTTAAAGCCCATTTTGCTTAAAAGGGCTGCGGCCACCGGATTATCGCTTTGAACGTATTCCCGCCAGTTCAGTTTCTTCAGTTCCAGCTTATAAAAACGGAAATTTAGAACATCCAGAAACGGGAACCCCAGCTCGAAGCTGTCCGGTTCATCCCGTACCCGGTCGTAGCTGAATACGGCTACGGGTAATATTTTGCGCCGGAATTTTTCGTACAGCCGGCTGAAGTAGATAAACATCCGCTCGTTGAAATTCTTTTGTACGTATGCTTGCGGCTCTACATGTACCAGGATCAAACCGGTTTCTCCTTTGAGCCGGGTCTCCACCAGAATATCCACTTTGCGTTTTTCCCCGGCCGTTACGTCGGTAAATACCTCCTGCTGGAGAAATTTAATCTGCCTCAGGTCAATGGCCCGAGCGGCCTCCGGAAAGAAAAGCTCCATGAATTCGGCAAAAAACGTTTCCAGCAATTCTTTAAAAAGGCGGTCGTGGTCGATCTGGTTTTCGTTCATCGGCCGGCTCCTTTATTCTTTCTGGCTATAGTTTACATCAGGTCCGGCAGGGTTTCAAGAAGCTTGCCGCAGCATACAACACCAATTTCGAACCGCTCCTTACCTTACAAACAGGCGGAAATGACAAAGGCCGTGGTAAAACCGTGCCCGGCCCAAGTCAAATAGCGATTTTATTTATAACGTCCTTCGAGAGCGGCAGCAGGTAGCTAGTGTGGCGACTTCCTCCGCTCCCCGGCGGCGAGATTGTAATTTCCAGTTATGAAATACGGGCGAAAGGATAATGATTTTTAATATTATAGTGAAAAAACTGGCCATGTGAACTTGCGCCCATAAAAGCCTCATAAATCTCAACAGGGACGCCGAAGTATTGATAAATTCCTCCATGTAAAAACTCCACTTCCAGTGTTTGCGTTTCAACATCATATCCTACTGAAGCTATATTTGAGGATGAGACCGGAATCCTTTCCATTTTTCTGCAACCCCCTTCTTATTAAGTTATTTCTGGTAGTTTTTGTTGTCGCCATGCTGTAACGATCAGTTCGTGTGGAACTGAAGTTAGCCTTTGATTACACCAACATTTTGTAATTTCAGGATCCGAGCTATCAGGCCGTGGCGAAACCTCCATCACCTTAACTCTACTGGGAATCTGTACGGCCTCACCTAAAATCAACGCCTCGCCAGTTCTAAGCGCTGGTATTAAATCCAATAAACCGGCCAGAGAATCGGGAACTACATATTTTACATGACCCTGGTCTGTACTATTAGACAACCGCATAGCAAAAAAGGTACCACATTGAGATAAAACTGCTTCATCAATCTCTGAAGGACGCTGGCTAACCACAATAGCCCCCAATCCATATTTCCGACCTTCTTTAAAAACACGCTGAATAGAACGCAGGGCATAACCCTGGATAAATTTACCCCCACTTTTCGGCAAATAGGCATGAGCCTCTTCAAAAATGAGGAGAATTGGCCGTTGCCTCCCCGTGCCTGACACATTGCGTCCCCAAAACATATAATCAAATAATAAACGAACAAGAGTGCCTATAGCCATGTCCATTACCTCGAAAGGCACACCACTAAGATCGAAAATGGAAACTGGAAGATCATGATCCACCCAGCTTGCCAGAAGGTCATGGAGATCTTTTTCCAACCCATCATAACCCCCTGGTGATAAAATAAAATCAAATCTGCGGTCTTTAAGGCGGGCATAAATCTTGCTGACATACTGGAGCATTTGTCCTGTGCCACCAGACGGCTTAAAAGGGGGGCTGCTTCCGGCACCTGGTGGTTTAAATTGCGCTGATTTTAGTGATTGAGCATCACCTTCTTCAACCAATGCTTCTTTTGTACGGGCCATATCTTCATAGGTAACTCTTTCTGCCCGATCAAAATGATACCACGTCTCTCTAATAGAAAAAGGAATGGGTGAATCAACCGTGATCGCAGATTCATCAGGACGCCCTGCTTTCAGCTTTTCGATCATAGTCCGTTTCTGTTCGAATATTTTTCCTCGTAAATTACCATCTTGAACCGTCTCCGTTCCTGTCTTTCGATCAACCAGAAACCAGGCCAATTCATCAAATGTAAGCGTCCAGAAGTGTATATAAAGCGGGTTTTCAGGATCATCTATTCTGAAAACACGGCTCACATCCTTCAAAGCCGAAAAGTACACACCATGAGGATCAATCAAAACAACCCGGATACCTGGATAATAACCGGTTGTAAGAGCCTTTAAAATTTGGGCGACGGTATTAGATTTCCCGCTGCCGGTAGAACCTACGATTGCACAGTGTCGTGAAACCATATTTTCTACATTAACCAGCGCAGGCAAGCCTTCTGAAGCAGAGTGCCATCCTACTTGAATATAAGATTTGTTTGTTGTACTGCCGTAAATAATCTTTAAATCTTCTTCGGTTACTACATGGACGCACCGACAAAGCCATCGAAATAGGGTACAGCGGGTTCACTTTCCATGCCCCTTTCAAATAAAAGATCATAATTCGTTGTAAAAATTTCAACCGGGTATGTTCGCTCTATCGATCTAATCCATTGCGCCAGAGTTCGGTGAGACTCTATTCCTTTTGGCGGCTCAACATTCACTAAACGATAAATTGCTAAACATATCTCTCGCTCCAATGTTTTAGCAGTTTTGCCACTGATACCATTAAAACTTTGTAAAGCATCGTCGCCAAGCAATTCTCGATAAACTCGAACCCTGTTCAGTACATCCTCAACATTACCGTTGTTTCCAGTTTCATCTAAAAGTTTCTGATAGCAGGGCCTCAATTCCTCACTGATCATCTCAGCAACTTTTTTCGTAATTGTTGTTATGCCGTCCAAACCAACAGCCATTGATGTCCCAGCACCAAAGAAAAAGCCCAAACGCCTGCTCGGAGAAGAAAGCTGCTCACGTAAATGAAGGGCCTCCATTACCGGATCATAGGTCGTTAAAGTATCCAAAAATTCCACCTCCCCAATACGCTACATTACTGTATATCCACACCGTATTATTGTATTAGAACCACCGGACAACCCCCAGATTTAAATTAGGAATAATATGGTTTGTATATAAAGTCACAGAGCGTACCATCCTGGCCGATAGCCAAAATTCTTTCCGTTATGTATAAACTTTAAGAGCTACCACTAACCAATCACGGATTCAGATTATAAATGCAATCGCACAAACTCCAGCAGGTTACCTCCCTCGAACAATACTCCCCGGATGCCGGCGGCGCGGGCGGCCAGCAGGTCTTTTTCCTGGTCGCCGATCATCAGGCTGCTTGCCGGGTCTACCGGCCATTCAGCCAGCGCACGCT
>DYEX01000186.1 GCA_020725525.1 Desulfovirgula sp. | reverse complement strand
TACGATTTCATTTACAGGTTCAAAAGTAAGGCCGAGTCCCCTCCGGGGATAGGAGATAGTAAGCTGGCAACAGCAGGGTTAACTCGATAGATATGATATCGCCATTCGAATATAGAATGGTCGATTAAATATCTATTTGAGCGCCTAACAGGTTAGTTCTGTAACCTTTTTGTAACCACTCCGGTTTAAAGATCTGGTGAACTTGCGCTAAAAGGCCCTTTTTTTACAACAGCGGCAAAAGGATGGTGGCCATGCGCAAAAAACTTGTGTCCGTGCTCATTGCGGGAAGCATAATCCTCAGCGCCTGCGCCCAGTTCCCCACGCCCGGAGCATTGATTAAGCCCCCGGGAACAGGCGCCAGCACTGCCGCCGGAAGAAAGGCGGGTAATCAGAACGAGCTGCTAAAGATTGTGCAGACCTTCTTACCTGCCGGTGCACACCTTTTAGCCCCGGAACCGGCAGGGGAGGTGGCCCAAAGCACCCGGGAATTAATTCAAACCGGCGACTTAAACCATGACGGGCAACCGGAAATTATTGCCGGTTACCGCACGAGCCAGGGCAGTGCAGGTGTCCTGGTTCTGGAGGAAATAAAGAACGGTAAGTGGGCAAAGTTGTGGCAGGAGGAAGGCGGATATAGTTTGGAACGGCTGCAACTGGCCGACATTACCGGCGACGGGCGGGATGAATTGCTTATCGGCTGGGCCATCGGCGCCTCGGCGGGCAATGGCCTGAACATCCTGACCTGGCAGGATGGAAACCTGAAAAAAATTGCCGGCACAGGTTACCACCGCCTGGAAGTGGAGGACCTGGCCGGTGAAAAAGGTAAAGACGGCCGGCAGGAACTGGCCGTCTGGGTCAAGGACACCGGTGACGCCATGGCCGTAGATGTACTGCGCTGGGATGGGAAAAATTTGATCCCCGCTGAAGACGTTTACCTCGCCTATTTCCCAAGGGTGGTGGAGTACTACCGGAAAAGGGTGCGGGAACACCCGCAGGCCAGCTTTTACTGGTACTACCTGGCGGACGCCCTGGTTAAGGTGAGGGAATACCGGCAGGCCCTGGAAGCAGCCGAAAAAGGGATGGTTGCAGACAAGGTAATCTACCCTTCTATATATGGTTTTCAACTGATTAAAGCGCGGGCGTTAACCGGCCTCGAACGCTATCATGAGGCCGCCGCCATCTACCAGGACATCATCGCCGCAGGGGAGAAAAAGCTTCCCCCCCCCGCAAAAACCCGCCAGTATGGGTTCTGCTATCCGAAGTCTTTTAACCGCCGATCTTTCCCCCCGCATGATGGGCGAAGCCTGTTACGAGGCAGGCGAGATCTACGCCAGGTTGGGACAGAACCAAAGGGCCGCTGAATACTTCCAGAAAGCCTTAATTTACCTGCCCGGTTGGGACAAACCCCGGCAAGCCCTGGAAGACCTCAAATTAATCAAAAATTAATTTCAACCTGAAGTCTTCTTTCCCTAAACAAAACCTTTCCTGGCGCCGTCAGATAAATAGATATAAGTTAAAGAGGATAACCAAAGGAGATTACCGGGATTGGATATTAAGAAAACCTACAAACACTTGGCCACCTGCCTGCTCCTGGGGGCGGCGCTGGTAACCGGGGCGGCGGGCTGCGGACCGAAGGCGGGGCCGGGGCAGGCGCCGCAGGCGCAACAGGAGCAGGAAGGGCAGCAGCCGTGGCCGGAAAAGGTGGCGTACGGCGGCCGAAAGTTCGCTGTCCGGCCCGCGTATTTCAAGATTAATTATCTGACTCAGAGGGGTTTTCATCTTTTCGATTCTCGATCGTTTCCGGCAGCAATTTATTTATAGTGCTTTCGATTGTTGCCATGAATTGTTTTGCTGCCGCGAGCTGACTGTATGCTTCTTCTTTGCTGACCAGGTAAAAATCGGTATAGTCCGATGATTCACGTTTTATCCGGGCTTTACTTAAGTTTCTCCCCGCAGAGCGTTCGACGAGTCCTGTTTTAACGAAATGCTGATTGAAAAGGGAGATTATGCCAGCATGCTTCTTGCTGTCCAGTTGCTTTAGGGCAAGAAGGGCCCTGGCGGCGGCAAACATGGCGTAATACGAACGCCCCAGGGAGTCGCTGTACATCCCTGAATTCAAAAGTATCTCAGCCGATTTCAGATGCTCACGCGCCCTCTGTAGTCGGTAGTTGGCCAGGTCAACGTAGTTGCCGGTCACAGCGTTACCCCGTCCCTGGCTATTTCGTGGTAAAACAGAGTTTGATATTCAGCGTTTTTTATAAATTCACTGGTGGAGAGAACCACGGGAGAAATTTTGGAATTGTATTTTAATTCCACGTCCAGGAGGATGTCGCTGATGGTATCAAAGACTTCTTCGTTTCTTTGGTTGACGATAATAAGCACGTCAAGGTCTGATTCGTCGTGGAATCTCCCTGTAGATTTCGAACCAAAAAATTTAACCTCCCGTAAATTACCGGCAAGGGCGGCCTTGATCCGCGAAGAAAATTCCCGAAGCGCCTTTTCCTCGACCGGAGTTAAAAATAACACAGATACCTTCACCCCCGGGGGAATTTCTTTAAAGAATTATACCATATCCTGTTAGCGTAAACAATGCGGCAGGTGAAAGACTAACCGGAATGGGAGGCTTTACCGGCTGATGAGCCGGTGGAAAATCCAGCGCTGCCTCAGATGGATTTCCCCTACGGGGCCGCCCTGAAAAGTACCGATATACACGAACCTTCCGTTATAGTCAAAATTTTCACCAGGAAAGAAGTTGCTTATAATATCGCTAGCAGGGCTATGAACACCGCTTTAACCTATGCCGTCAAGACTTGCTGCCTAAAGAGCGCAAGTACCATTCGTATCTTGATGCACAAATCAACTAATTACAACTTTTAGGACATAAAACGTGTACCCATGTAGTTTTGACTGGCTAGGCAGCTTTATAATCCATAAACCCGCATGATTATTGGGTCTTAAACTTAAACCGGGTTAGATTAGCAGGCTTAATAAGCAACTCTTTTAGTTTCATTTCCTCTTCTACCAATATATTTAAAAGAATGTCATGGCCAAAATCTCCAGAATATAAAACTATATTATATATATCGTTCAGTAGCTCTATATGAAACCATGAAGTAATCTGGTTATGAATATTACTTTGGCTATTGTTAATTTGTAAAATAATATGTTTTGTCTCAGCATTCACAGGGCAAACCATTTCCTCCATATTGCACTCTATTTTTAAGGTTCTTATTGAATACTTTCTTAAAGAGTCAATCCCAAAGGTGGTTGCGAGATAGTCTTTATTTTGCAGAGAAAGTATAGTATCATCAGGCCAATATTTTACCCGTATAAACCTGGCTTTATCTAGCATGAACTTAGTAATAGTTATCCAGTCTTTTTGAAGGGTAAGGTCATCTGTGTTACATATTTTATATTGATGAGAATACATTAAATCTTTAACCTCCTCGTATAAAAACCAGACAAGGGAGATGACCGGGGTGGCTGTTAAAAAGGCTTACAAACACTTAGCCGCCTGCCTGTTCCTGGGGGCGGCGCTGGTGATCGGGGCGGCGGGCTGCGGACCAAAGGCGGGGCCGGAGCAGGCGCCGCCGGCGCAACAGGAGCAGGGAGGGCAGCCGCCGCTGGAAAAGACGGCGGAAATTCACGGGATAAAAGTAACCACCGGCGGCGGTACGGTCAGGGGCGGTGCGATCCACCTGGCCTCCTTTGCCATGGAGCGAGGCGCGCTTGATTATACGCCGGCCGCGGTCATGTTTTCGCCGGACGGCCGGTGGATTGCCTTTCAGGGCAGGCAGGAACAGCCGGACGGCCGGACGGCCGGACTGTGGGTGATGGCCCTGGACGGCTCCGGGGGAAGGCTCCTGGCCCGGACCGGGGAAAACGAATTGACCGGCGGTACGCTGGTTCTGCAACTGCTGGGCTGGACCAGGGACAACCAGGTGGTCTTCGCCCGCCAGGGAACCCAGCCCGACGGAGCCCACCAGGGGCAGCGGGGGATTTCCCTGCGGGCGGC
>DYEX01000185.1 GCA_020725525.1 Desulfovirgula sp. | reverse complement strand
ACCGGGTGCTGTTACCGGCGCTTCGCAAGTCGTTCGCTCCGGACAGCGCCGCATCCTCTTCATAACGGTTTTACTGAATACTTTTAAATTGCTTAACTCAATGTCTATGTGCCTGGTTTCCTACGCTCCCGCTTCCTTGCGCAGGATCTCGGCCTTGTCGGTGCGCTCCCAGGGGAGGTCGATGTCGGTGCGGCCGAAGTGGCCGTAGGCGGCAGTACGGCGGTAGATGGGCCGCCGCAAATCCAGGGCTTTGATGATTCCGGCCGGGCGCAGGTCAAAATGTTCCCGGATCAGCTTGACCAGAAGCTCATCACCGACCCTGCCGGTACCGAAGGTATCCACCATTATGGACACCGGACGGGCCACACCGATGGCGTAGGCCAGCTGCACCTCGCACTTATCGGCCAGCCCGGCGGCCACGATGTTCTTGGCCACGTAGCGGGCGGCATAGCTGGCGGAACGATCCACCTTGGTGGGGTCCTTTCCGGAAAAGCATCCGCCGCCGTGCCGGGCCATACCGCCGTAGGTATCCACAATAATCTTGCGCCCGGTCAAACCCGTATCCCCCTGGGGACCGCCAATGACAAAACGGCCGGTGGGGTTAATGAAATAGCGAGTGGTGGAGTTGAGCAGTTCCGGCGGTATGATCGGCCGGACAACCTTTTCGATCAGGTCCTCCCGGATCTGGTCCAGAGGAACCCGGGGGTGATGCTGGGCCGAAATGACCACCGTATCAATGCGCACCGGCCGGTCGTCTTCATATTCCACCGTCACCTGCACCTTGCCGTCGGGGCGCAGGTAGGGCAGTTCCCGGGTCTTCCTGACCGTGGCCAGCCGGCGGGCCAGCCGGTGGGCCAGGGCAATGGGAAGGGGCATGAACTCCCTGGTTTCGTTGGTGGCAAAACCAAACATCATACCCTGGTCCCCCGCACCAATGGCTTCAATTTCCGAATCGGTCATCTCCCCGGAGCGGGCCTCCAGGGCCCTATCCACACCCATGGCAATATCCGGCGACTGCTCGTCAATGGAAGTAATCACCGCGCAGGTATCGCAGTCAAAACCGTATTTGGCCCGGGTATAGCCAATCTCCCGCACCGTTTCCCGGGCAATCCGGGGGATATCCACATAACATTTGGTGGTAATCTCGCCGGCCACGAGAATCAAACCGGTGGTGACCAGCGTTTCACAGGCCACCCGGGCTTCGGGATCCCGGGCGATAATTTCATCCAGAATGGCATCGGAAATCTGATCGGCCACCTTATCCGGGTGGCCTTCGGTAACTGATTCTGAAGTAAACAGCCTCCTGGCCATGACAACCCACCTCCATGTCCTGCGGGCAAAAACTGCCACGACTATTCTAGCAAATAGCCCGAATAGTGTCAAATTAAATCAACATCAATCTTGAAAATCGGCAACAGCACGGGCCAACCATATTCTGGCATACAGCAAGTACCAAAAATAGAACTGCTCCAAAATTAGACATGAACTGACAAATTCTGGCCTTGACGGTACCCCCTGCCCGGGGTATAATAAAACCACAAGGCGAACACGTGTTCGGTCAAAGCTCAAGGAGGTGCTTAAAGTTATGGCAGTGAGCAAGGTTCCCAGCACCACGGTCCTGCGGCTGGTGCTGCAAACCGGCGTTGACGGGGAGGGCAACCCGGTCTACCGCAACAAAAACTTAAATAACGTGCGCCCCGGTGCCGCCGACCAGGATCTTTTTGATGTGGCCCAGGCCCTGGCCGGCCTGCAGGAATATCCCCTGGCCGGCGTGAACCGGATTGACAGCGCCCGCCTGGTGCAGGTGTAACGATCAGCGCACAGGAGGCGGGGCCGGTTTGGATACAGGCCCCGCCTGTTGATCCTGTAATCGAGTAAAAGTTAGATTCCCCGGCGGTTCAAAGCCGGCCGAAAAAACAGGAGGTGTAATCATTATGGCTGTTACCACCACCCAGACCCTGCGTATGGTCTTTAAAAACGAAAGCGGCTCCAACTTCACCATCAGCCTGGACAACCCCCGGAATAACGTTACCGCCGCCGAAATCGAAGCCGTAATGGACCTGATCATCAGCAGGAACGTCTTTCTCACCGGCGGCGGCGCCCTGGTATCCAAGCAGGATGTGCAGATCGTCGACCGCACCACCAACGACCTGTACGACCCGGCCTAAACCATCCCCTTCAACATCCCGGCCCCCGGCAACACTGCCGGGGGCCGGCTGCCCCGAACCACAAACTTTGAAAGACGTAAGAAGGGATTCTAAGGCTGGTATCCGGCTTTAGCCGAATACCTTCTTAATCTCACTTCTCACCTCTCACTTCTCACTTCCCATATACGGAGGTGCTGCCTTGTGGAAGCCATTTTGCAGGCTGTAGGCAACCTGGGCTTTCCCATTGTGGTCACCGCCTACCTGCTGGTGCGCATTGAAACCAGGCTGGAAAGTCTGGCCGCCAGCATCGCCGGCCTGGCCCAGGCGGTGAACGCCCTGCGGAAGTAGCAACCCCGGCTGGAAAACTACAGAGCCACTCACTTTTACCGCCAGCACTTCGCAATTAAGATTCCACCCCGTACAGATCAAAGCCAAACTGAATGAAATGGCGATCAAAAGCAAAAGCACTACTTATTCCCAGGCGTTCTATGACTGCAAAGGTGGTAGCGTCGGTTCGTGCCGGAATTGAGCAAAGCCGGGCTAAAAAATTGCCCGGCTTTACCTCCTACAGCCCCAGGATACTCCGCGCGGCCTGCTGGAGCCGGCGCAGCTCATCTTCAGTATTGGCCTCCACGTAAATGCGGAAAAGGGGCTCGGTGCCCGAAGCCCGCACCAGCACCCAGGCGCCGTTTTCCAGCACCAGCTTGGTCCCATCCACGGCGATGCGCCGCTCCACCTTCAAGCCGCCAATTTCCGGAGGATAAAGGTCCTTTAAAACACCCAGGACCCTTTCCTTTTCTTCCGCCGAAGTATGAATGTCCAGCCGCTCGCTGTAAAGGCGGCCAAAGCGGGACCATACCTCGGAGGCCAGGCCGGTCAGGCTTTTGCCGCGGGCGGCCACCATTTCCGCCGCCAGAAGCCCGGCCAGGATGCCGTCTTTTTCGGGAATGTGCCCGCGAATGGACAACCCGCCGCTTTCTTCCCCCCCTAAAAGGCAGTTCTTCTCCAGCAGGTGCTGGCCGATGTACTTAAAGCCAACGGGCGTCTCGTAAACTTCTTGATTAAAAGCACGGGCCAGGCGGTCCAGCAAATGGGTGGTGGCCACCGTGCGGGCCACCGGTCCCCGTTCACCCCGGGTCTGGAGCAGGTGGTAGTACAGCAGGGGCAGGAACAGGTTGGGTGCGATATAGGTGCCGTCCCGGTCAATGATGCCGAAACGGTCGGCATCACCGTCCAGGGCCAGGCCCAGATGGGCATTACGCTCCAGGACCAGGGAGCGCAGCTCCCCCAGGGACTTTCCGGTTGGCTCGGGCAGGCTGCCGCCGAAAAGGGGATCCCGCCGGTTATGGATTGCTTCCACCTCGATCCCCTCACCGGCCAGAATATCTTCCAGGTAGCCGATACCCGCCCCGTACATGGGATCCACGATAATCCTTAAACGAGCCTTTCGAATGGCGTCAAGATCAACGAGCCTTGTAATGTGCTGGAAGTAAGCAGGCCGGGGGTCGATCTTTTGAGCAGCGGCCCCGGGAGGCATCTCAGCCGGCCCGCCTTCGTGTTCCCCGGTTGCCTGCAGGCGGTGAATATTATCTTCAATCTCCCGGGTAATGTGGGGCAGGGCCGGCCCCGCATACTCGGGGATAAACTTAAAACCGTTATATTCCGGCGGGTTATGGCTGGCCGTCAGCATTACGGCCCCCCCGGCCCGGTGCTCCTTGATGGCAAAGGCGGTAACGGGGGTGGGAGTGGCCCTTCCGGTAAGATAGACGGGAATACCCCGCCCGGTGAAAACACCGGCCACGGTGGCGGCCAGTTGTTCCGACAGGAAACGGTTGTCGTAACCGACCACCACACCTTGTCCGGCCAGGTGGTGGGCTTCGAGGTATTCGGCCACCGCCCGGGTCACCAGAGCCACATTATCAAAGGTGAAATCCCGGGCCAAAATACCCCGCCAGCCGTCGGTACCGAAGGAAATTCTGGTTGCCAGGTTAAGTCCCCCCTCTAATTCGGACGTCGGAAGTCAGATGTCAGAGGTCGGAACTGCTGTAGGAATTCGCTGCGCGAATTCCCACCTCTTTTCCGACTTCCGACTTCCGACCTCTAACCTCCATATTAACGGTGATTCTTCCCACCACCGCCCGATTCCTTTTCCCGGTGGCCCTACTGGGGCATTTTGCCGGGAAGTTTGTCGGTAATATCTGTAATGTGCTGCATGGTGTCCTCTTTTTTGTCCACATACAACTTGCCTTCCGAGTCCAGGCTGGCGTACATGACATCCTTGACCGATTTGACGCCCTGCTTTTCCAGTTCCTGGTAGAGCCAGTCCCCGGTCAGATTGTTTTGCTTCAGGTTTTGCTGGATTACTACACCGTCCACAATCAACTCCGAAGGAATACCCTGGTATTTGGTGGGGATCTGCATATCGCCGGGGGTAAGGGGCTGCTTGTGGCTTTTCAACAGCACGCTTAGCCCCCCGTTTGGCTCGGCCACGGCAAACTCCACATCGGCAATATTGAACACATTTTTTTCCCTCAACTGCATCATGAGGTCATCCACATTGTAAATTAATTTTTTCATGTTATTTTCCAGGATCTTGCCGTTATGGATGACCACAGTAGGTTCGCCTTCAATTAACTTGCGCAGGGGGCGGTATTTTAGAGAGGCATACTCCGAAATAACCGTCAAAAGGCCAAAAAGCAGCAGGCCAAAGGCATAATACCAGCCGTTTTCCTTTAAATCCGTAACCATGGCCGCAGCAATGGAGCCGATCACAATAGCATTGACAAAGTCTGCGACTGTAAGCTGGCCCACCTGGGTTTTACCCACCACCCGGGTGATCACCAGCACCCCCACAAAGGCCCCGATACCCCGGATGAGGATTTGTAAATAAGGATTCATCTTCCCTTCCCTCCGTCAGTATTAATTTACAGGCCTTAGTTTACCGGGGGTCAGGGAATTTATACCTCTTGAAGGCCGGGACATCCGGGAACTCTTTGCAAACGGGGTATAATTTAACCATATTATGGTAATAATACCCCCTGGGAGGGTGTAATGCATGAACAGCCGAAAACTGCTTAAACAGCTTGAAAAGAAACAAAAGATGTTTGAAGAATATCTCCGGCAGGTTAGACAAAGCCGGAAAAGCAAGGCCCCGCTCAGCCACAGGAGCTCAAGAACCGCTCATAAATAGGCGCCTTTCTTTACTATACCACTCCACGGTTAAGCTCAAACCGGCAGCCAGGTCCGTGAGGGCCCGCCAGCCCAGGGTTTTCCGCGCCAGGTCGCAGGATAAATAGCTGTGGCGAATGTCCCCCGGGCGGGGCGGGCAGTAGCGGGCTTTTATTTTGCTCCCGGTAATTTGTTGCAGCAACTGGAATAGATCGTTCACCGACGTGGCCCGGCCGGTGCTCACATTAAGCACCCGGCCGCTTCCCCCTTTGATGGCGGCCAGGTTGGCCGCGGCCACATCCCCCACGTAAACGAAATCCCGGGTCTGCTCGCCGTCGCCAAAGATACAGGGAGTTTCACCCCGCAGCAGGCGGTGGACAAAAACGGCCACCACGCCCCCCTCACCGGTGGCATCCTGCCGGGGACCGTAAACATTGGCGTAGCGCAGCACGGTGTAATCCAGCCCGTAAAGCCCCCGGTAAACTTCCAGGTAGTGTTCCACCGTATGTTTGGAAATGCCGTACCCCGCCAGGGGGCGAACGGGATGTTCCTCGTCCACGGGCAGGTAGAGGGGATCCCCGTAAACTGCCGCCGAGGAGGCATAGATCACCTTTTCCACTCCGGTGCGCCGGCAGGCCTCCAGCAGGTGGATGGTGCCGCCAATGTTTACTGCGGCATCCCGGGCGGGGTCTTCCAGGGAGGCCTGTACGTCCACCTGGGCCGCCTGGTGAATGACCACCCGGGGCCGGAACTGCTCCAGGGTTTCCCGCACAAACCCTTCGTCCCGGATATCTCCGTGATAGAGGCTGGCCGCAGGGTGCAGGTTGGAAAGGCTGCCCCGGGAGAGATCATCCAGCACCGCAACGTCCGCCCCGCAGGCCGCCAGCTGTTCCACCACATGGGAACCAATAAAACCGGCACCGCCGGTAACCAGAACCCGCATGATTAACTCCTTTCGTCATCAGTGGCCCAGCAGGAGCCGGCCTTTGCCACCGGCTCCCGTACCTGCCGGGCCCTTAGAGGGTCCGGGCAACCTCCTTGAGATAGGCCGCAAATTCTTCACCCAGATCCGGCCGGTCCAGGGCAAATTCCACCATGGCTTTCAGGTAGCCCAGCTTATCTCCCACATCGTAGCGCCGCCCTTTAAAGACCAGGCCGTACACGGGCTGTTCCCGGCAGAGCACCCTTAAGGCATCGGTAAGCTGGATCTCCCCGCCCGCCCCGGGGGGTGTTTCGGCCAGTATGTCAAAGATACGCGGGTCAATTATGTAACGGCCCATGATGGCCAGGCGGGAAGGGGCCTCACCGGGAGCCGGTTTTTCCACCAGATCCCGCACCCGGTAAACGCCTTCCCTGATGGGCTCGGCGTCCAGGATCCCGTACTTGCTGACGTCTTCCGGAGGCACTTCCTGCACCGCCAGGATGGTGCCGGGCATTTCTTCGTAGAGGGTTAAAAGCTGTTTCAAGCACGGCGTCCTGCTGCGCACGATATCGTCGCCCAGGAGCACGGCAAAGGGCTCGCTGCCGATAAACTTCCGGGCGCAGTATACGGCATGGCCCAGGCCCCTGGGTTCCTTTTGCCGCACGTAATATATATCAACCATTTCGCTGATATCCTGAACCAGTTCCAGCAGCCCCAGCTTCTCCCTGGCCCTTAACTGCTCCTCCAGGTCTGGAGACTTATCGAAATGATCCTCTATGGCCCGCTTATGGCGGCCGGTAATGATCAGAATATCTTCAATGCCTGAATGCACCGCCTCTTCAATGATGTACTGGATGGTGGGCTTGTCGACTATGGGCAGCATTTCCTTGGGCTGTGCTTTGGTGGCCGGCAAAAAACGTACCCCCAAACCGGCTGCCGGAATAATGGCCTTACGGATCTGCAAAAAGCAACACCCCCATCATGTAAAATTAAGCGGTCCTCCATCACGGCAGGACCGCTGCTGTAACACAAGCTATAATCTACTCGAAATCTGCCGATCCTTTTCAGGGGCCCCACCAATCACGCCCACTTTGTTTGCCGCGGTAATGACGATGACGGCCAGTACAGCCAGCAGGGCCAGAGCCTGGTCGGTAGCCACCAGGTTCAATACCACCGCGCTGGCTCCCAGCAGGGCGCTGATGCCGTAAATCACCAACACGGCCTGCCGGTGGGAAAGTCCCAAGGCCAGCAGTTGATGATGCAGGTGCTCTTTATCCGGCTGGAAGATGGGACGGTGCCTGTGGTAGCGGCGCAATACGGCAAAGAAGGTATCCAGCAGGGGGATGCCCAGAATAACCAGGGGCACCAGCACCGAAACGGCAGTGACACTCTTGGTCAAGCCCATGATGGCCATTACGGCCAGGGTATAACCCAGCAACATGGAACCGGAGTCACCAAGGAAGATTTTAGCCGGATGAAAATTGTAGCGTAAGAAGCCCAGCAATGCCGCCGCAAGCATTAAGGCCAGCATGATTACCTCACGCTGTCCTGCGGCACCAAAAACCTGCCACTGTGTCCAGCCCACCACCGCCATAGTTAAAGCGGCAATACAGGAAACGCCGCCGGCCAGACCATCCAACCCGTCAATTAAATTGACCGCGTTGGTAACCGCCACCACCCAGAAAATGGTGATGGGAATACCCAGCCACCCGAGATCGACTATATGGCCGTTAAAGGGATTGGTGACAAAATACACCTGCACACCCAGAGGCAACAGGACCAGTGCCGCAGCCACCTGCCCGGCCAGCTTCACCCGGGGCGAAAGACCCCGGATATCATCCAGCGCACCAAGGAGCATGATCAACGTCATCCCCAGCAGCAAGCCGTAAAGGCTGCGGGTGGGCTGTATGGTGACCAGAACTGCGGTAACAAAACCTGCGTATACCGCCAAACCACCCAATCGCGGCATAACACCCTTATGCACCTTGCGGGCATTGGGCCGGTCCACCGCTCCCCAACGGAAGGCCTGCCGCCGCACCCAGGGGGTTGCAACCAGGGTAATCCCGACGGCCAGCAACAGGCCCAGCAACACTTTGAGCAAGCTCTATCCCTCCGCTAACGACAATAACCCATAGTATCAGAGGTATTGTACCATTATGAACTTTATATCTACAAACTGCGCTATATGATGTCGGAGGGTGATAATTGGGGTGCGGTGGATTCTGGACAAGCTTTTTTAACTTATTGCCTGCTCAAGGAAAATTTGATTAACTTCCCTGTTCTACGGCAAAAATGAGCTCCGCTTCGGCCGCCAGCTGGTCTCCCACCATGGCCCGCCCCGCCGCCCTGCCAATGCTCCCGCGCATTTTGAGAATCTGGACTTCAATGTGCAGCTGGTCCCCGGGTACCACCTGGCGGCGGAACCGGGCTTTATCGATACCGGCAAAAAGAGCCAGCTTACCGGCAAACTCCGGCATTTGCAGGAGAGCCACCGCCCCTACCTGCGCCATGGCTTCAATAATCAACACCCCGGGCATCACCGGATGGCCGGGAAAGTGCCCGGCAAAAAAGGGCTCGTTGATGGTGACATTTTTAATGCCCACGGCCCGCTTCCCCTCTTCCACCTCCACAATCCTGTCCACCAGAAGGAAGGGGTAGCGGTGGGGGAGAATTTTTTGTATCGACTGTACGTCCAGCATGCGCTTTCCCGGCCGCAGCCGGGCTGACACTCCTTTCTGTAAATATTTCAATAAAATCGTTTTGACACGGATGCCGCCCAGCACTCACCAGAATACGACTCAGCTCTTGGTATTTCAGGCTTAATTGATACCCGAGGTTTTTGAAGACCTGATATGCTAGTGAGTGCTGGGTCCGGAGCGAACGACTGCAAACGGACTACGCTAAAGCTTCGAGCTAAAACAGGAATATTATACCACAGGAGTCCTTCTCCTGGCCAACCCTTTTGCCGGAAAAATTTACAATAAGGTGGCAATGGTATGGACAACAAGACCTGGCCCGTGCGTGAAAACGGTTACCGGCCGCGGCATTTTGCCGGCGATCGCCTTTTTACATCCCTTTTGCCGGTCCTTTTTCTCCTCTCCCTCCTCCCGCTGACCGCCTGGTACGATGCCGGCTTAACCGCCAGGGTAGAACAATACGACGTCGTGATCTACGGCGGCAGCTTCGCCGGCTGCGCCGCGGCCCGCACCGCCGCCCTGGCCGCCCCGCAAAAGTCCATCCTGCTGGTGGTACCGGATCCCGTACCGGCCCTGGGCAGTACCGGCACCATCGGCGGGCAAAACTTTTTTGATGTCTGGCACTGGCGGGGGCAACTGGTGGCTAGAGGTTCCTTCGCCCGCTGGTACGGCCAGACCGGGCAGTTTTACCACCCGGGAACCATGGCCACCCTGCTGCGGGCGGACCTGGCGGCACACGATAATATCTCTATTCTCTGGTGCCATGATATAGAAGCGGTAGATTATACCGGCCACCCCCGGCGCATTGTACAGCTCGTCCTGCGGGAAGTTTTCCCGGACCAGAACGGGGTAACCCGCTGGGGCAGCGACGTGCGCCGGGTGAAGGGGGAGGTGTTTGTGGACGCCTCGGACGACGGCCGCCTGACGCGCCTGGCGGGAGTCGCCACCACCGGGGGGCGCTACGACTGGCCGGCAGAGTACCTTGACGATTCGGAACGGAACTTGCGGCTGGGACAAATAAAGGCTCAAACCACCACCGCCGGGCTGGCCCGCCAGCAGGCAGCCACCCTGATGTTTAAGGTCAGGGGCGTGGAAGTACCCCCTCCGGAAACGGGAAGGGTGCTCAAATTAGGCGACCTGACCTTTATCCGTGATCCTCGCGGCGGCCTGGGTATTGCCGGAGGCAGCCGCACTTTCAGGGAAAACCCGGTGGTAAGGGCCTTCAACGACCGCTACGCCCCCCGGGGGTTTGCTTTAAAACCGTTAAATGCCGCCTCCAACGGCCCGGGCAGTTCCGAGTGGTGGGTGAACGCCCTGGTGGTTTTCAACGTGGACGGCCGGGCCTGCCTGCGGGACCGGGGCACTGCCCGCTATCCCGCCGTGCGTGAAGACTACCTGGATGTGGACACCGCCCGGCTCAAGGCCAGGGAGATGCTGAAAAACCCGGCCTTTCTGGAAGCGCTGCGGCAGTTTTCCACAGTCAACCCTGCCACGGGGCAACGTTACGGTTTTGCCGGGGCGGAACTGGTGCGGGACAGCCGGGGAGAGCCGGTGGTAGGGGATATTCTCTACCTGCGGGAAACCATCCACCTGCCCCTGGATGCGGAAAAGGTGGGCCATGGAACGGAGAACACAAACTATGCCCTGACGGCAAAGGCCTGCCAGGGAGCGGGGGACGGGTCCGAAAACGGCACGACACCGGACCGGAACGGGAAAGCGGTTTTGCAACGAGCAACCGCCAAAGATTACCGGACAATCCTGCACGGAGCCGATGCGGCCAACTACCCCACCCGCATCGGGCTGGGTTATTACGCCATGGATATCAATGCCTACACCTGCCGGGATTTAAAACAAAACGGCGTGTACACCTGGCCGGTTACGGGGACCGTGCGCCCCGACTGGGAGCAGAAGGGCGGGGAGCCGCAGAACCCCGTCTACCTTCCCTACCGCATGCTGGTCACCCCGCAGGCCGAAAATTTACTGGTGCCGGGCTATGCCACCGGAGCCTCCTCACTGGCCTGGGCGGAAATCCGGGTTATTCCCAATTTATGCGTGCTGGGGGATGCGGCGGGGGCGGCAGCGGCCCGGGCCGTCCTGTACGGCGAGGCGCCGGCCCGCTTCGGCCCCGCCCAGATCAGCTGGGTCCAGCAAACCCTGCGCCGAATGGGAGCAAGGCTGGAGAAGTGACCACCAGCACGCGGGATTTGGAACTGGTCAGCGTCAGGGGTACGATCACCCTGGATTGGTCCAGGGGAGTGACCAGCCACTGGTTCATCACGGGCAGGCCGGCCAGCGCGCCCCTCCAGGACCAGGAACTGATAATCTGCCGGTCTGGAGATACTTCTAACAAGGTGGAAGTACCGGCATCGGCAATCAGCGTGTTCCCGTTGGGAAGACGCAGGGCACCCGTGGGGCGCTTGAGCCTGACTGCCCGGGGAACGGTGTCGACCGCCGGGGTAGTACCGGCACCTGACCCGGCCAAACCCGGAACTTCCGGCTGGCTGCTTTGCTCTTCACTACTCCCCGCTGTTCCCTGCACGGTTCCTTGTGAGGCAGGCGACGGGTTGTACGTGCCGTCCCCTACCTGCCAGACCACCTGCTTTTTAGCATTGATTTCCAGTACCCGTCCCCCGGTAAAGCCCTGGTCCACAATCAGGGTGTGCCCGTTGGGCAGCCGGACGGCCTGCACCGGATTGGCCAGGTGGCCGGGAGTGCCGGGCGGCACCGGCCTGCCCCAGCCGTAGGACCAGACCACCTTTTTGTCCGGGGTTACCTCGATAATCTGGTAGGGCAGGGTGATCAGGGTGCTGCCGCCGGACAGGCGCTGGGCATACCGCGGTGCCCGTGCCGGGGAAGGCAGCCGGTATTCCCAGACCACCTTGCCGGCCGGGTTCACTTCTATTACCCGGGGTACAAAGGGGTTGCCCGGTGCACCGGAATCGGCGATGAGGGTATTGCCGTTGGCCAGGCGCCGGGCCGTAGCAGCCTGGACGCCCTGGTACGACCATACCTCCTGCCCGGCCGGAGTGACTTCCACCACCGCCGGGGACTGGTGTCCCACCCGGGTCATGAGCAGGTTGCCGTCGGGCAGTTGCTCCACGTAGTAGGGGTGGTTAACGGTAATGTCGTCCCGGTAATCCACCTCCACCGCCGCTTCCTGGGCCGGGGCCGGCAGGGGAAGGAGGGTGACGGCGGCCAGGCATACGGCAATAGCGGCCGCCAGGAACTTATTTGCCCTTATGGTCATGGTGATCCTCACCTTTCACTTATCTTGGCTAACCAGCTGATTTTGCCTCAATTATTACCGCCGGCGGGGCGTTTTGCCAGGTCACGGCAGCCCCCAGGGCTTCACCTACAAAGCGCAGGGGAACCATGGTGCGTCCTTCCACCGCCCGGGCCGGGGCGTCCAGGAGCAACGTTTTACCGTTGACCAGCGCCTCACCCTTACCCAGGGTCAGGCTGACCGTACGCCCGCCGCGGGTTGCCGTTACGGTCTTGGTTTTTTCATCCCAGTGCACCGTGGCCCCCAGGGCCTCGAAAATCCCCCGCATGGGTACCAGGGTGCGCCCCTTATCCACTACGGGAGGGACGTCAAAGAAGAGGCGCTTGCCGTTCAGGTAAACCGGTACCTGGCGGAGCACCAGGATGGCGTTGGCCAGTCCCCGCTCCCGGCCCTCTGAAGGCCGGCTGACCAGCTTGCCCTTGACCCAAAGGCCGCTGGAACCGCCCCCGTCCAGGGCCGCGGCGCGTACCGCTCCCAGGTCGGTCATCAGGTAGGCCAGTTCCTCCAGGGTGACACCGGCGCTCCAATCCTTCTGCCGGCCGTCCACCTCCACCAGCAGGAGTTGACCCTTGCCGTTTACACCAATGGCCGTGCGGGGTGCCGGCTCCAGGACGCTGCCCCGGAACCCTTCCATAATGGCCTGCAGCACGGGCTGTCCTTCATCCACTAAAAGAGGCCCGGCAGTAACCAGGTGCTTTAGCTCCTCCCATCCGGGACCCCAGTCAAACTGCAGGATCACTGGGGTACCCTCGGCCAGGCTGGCAGCTTCTCCCACTGCGCCGCCCCGGAAAGTGAATACATATCCGTCCCGCGGGATGGGGCTGCCCCCGTAACCAATTTCCGAAACTATGTACCGGTTGCTTTTTTCTGTCTCCGGGCGCACCACCACATCAATACCGTCACCGGCGGAACCGGCGCGCTCACCCCAGGCCGGGGTATAAAGGGTAATGCCCTCGGATGCGGGAGAAGTATTGACCCGCGCCACCGCCAGGGGCCCGGACGAGCCAAAACGAACACTCACCCGGGGCGCAAAGTAACCAAACTGGACCTGGTTGCGCCCGGTGATACCAATGGAGGTCCGCAAAATTTCGGAGGTGGCCAGGAGCCGGCCGTCCTGGACCAGGCTGCCGATGGGGTGTCCCCGGGAGGGATCAAAAAATCCCCCGTTTACGGCGGCCACCGCCCCGTGGCGGGCGGCCAGCTGGCTCAAAGTTTCCCTATTGCCCAGAGCGTCGCCGCCAACCGCTACCCGCACCTCCAGCAGGGCCTGGCCGGGGTCCACCTCCACCACATGCCCCTGCAGGGGCTCCCCCTGCCAGGTGCGGCCGGAAATGGGGTAGTAGCGGACGCCCGGGGCCAGGGTCTGGATCTGGCCGGCAGGCGGCCTGGAAACCAGGGGTTGCGGTGCCGGCCTGCCCACGAGCGTGGCCTGTACGGCCTGGGAACCGGCGGCGGCACTATCCGCCCCGGCCGGTTTAACTGCAAAGGCGGCCATGCTGCCCCACAGAAAGGCCCCCCCCGAGCAGGATGGCGGCTAATTTTTTCACACCAATCAACAGAATTACCTCCCCAGACAAACAATGCCTTGCTTTCGTAATTTTTCCATGGCGAAGGGGCAAAAAATCTTTCGCCCGGGGCGAGTTTAACTAATCAATTGTTTCTAACTTCCGACTTCCGACCTCCAACTTCCATTAATGCGCTGGCCAGCCGGGCGGTGGCCCGGGCACGCTCCCTCAAGGGGACCACCGCCCGGCCCAGTCTGGCTCTGAACCCGGCAGGATCGGCCAGAACCTCATCTACTGCCCGGCTCAAGGCGGCGTACTCCAGGCCGGTTACCTGCCCCGCAGGCTGCAGCCCCAGCTGTTCCAGGAAACGGTCGACCTTCGGGTCGTAACTTATTCCCACCGGCGGCACACCCATCACCGCCGCCAGGATCAGGGCGTGCAGCCGCATGCCGATAAGCAGGTCCAGGCAGGCAACCAGGGAAACGGCCTCACCAACGGTCAGCCTCCGGTCCAGGACAGCGGCCCGTTCCCGCATCATGGCGGCCACCTGCCGGCTCACGGTTAGATCTCCGGGGTACTGCAGGGGGATGAAAAGCACCCGGTAGCCCCGCCGGCAGAGATCGTCGCACACCCGGGCCAGGGCCTCTTGTTGTTTCTCCCCAAAACCGGGCCATTCCCGCACCGACACTCCCGCCACGGGGGCTGTTGTACTTCCCCTGCCCCCGCCTCCACCCAAAGCCGGTCCGGCCCCAACCAGGGGGTGGGGTTTACCCGCACTGCATACCTCCCCGGGGGATGGGGCTGATCCGGGCTGGTTGTCCCCCCCATCCCGGCCGGCTGAGGGTTCAAAAACCCCCGTTCTTTCCAGGATCTCCATCCCTTTCTTCCTATCCGCCCGGGCCGGGTCCAGACCCAGCACCGGGTCGGCGGTGACCTCCACCGGGGGGCGGGTTACCCCCATTTCCGCCAGGTCCCGGGCGGAATTTTCGTCCCGCACGGTAATGAGCTGCACGTCGCTGGCCACCAGGCGCATCAACAGCCGGCCGGTTTTACTTTTTACGGGGCCGATGCCCTGGGCGTAAAAAACCACCGGCTTGCCCAGGCGCCGGGCCAGCCAGACCACCCCCAGGTAGTAAACCAGGCTTTTGAGGCCGGTGACATCCTGCAGCAGGCTGCCCCCGCCGCTGAGCAGCAGATCGGCTCTGGTGAGGGCGCGGTAGACTTCCCCTATCCGCCAGCGGTTTACCGCCTCTACGCCGTAGAGAGCACTGGTTCTTTCAGGGGCATGGGAAAGGACCACCGGCCGGACGGTGGGGCACGCCTCCCGCAGAGCCTCCAGCAGGCTGTAGAGGACCGCCTCATCCCCCAGGTTGTCGAAACCGTAGTAACCGGAGATGGCCACCACCGGCCCTTTGCCGGCCGCCATAACAGCACCCCCGTTTTCACCCGAATTCACTTTCCAACTTAAGGCACGGTGTTGTCCCGCTCACTCATATGCTCCACGCCGACAGCACCCCGGTTCGCTTCGGGCCGCCCAGCACTCACTGAAAAAGCTATACTGGAAAGCTCTGCATTTACTATTTTGTTACAGCAAGCTTAGAAAGAGCATTAAGGCCAGTGAGTGCTGGGTCTTCTGCGGATTGCCATCGATACTGTCTTTATGCTATCTACTTTTTCCACCCGATATGGTTCTTCTACATTACTCTCGCCTGGTTTCGTTGGCGTCCTCCCCAGCACCCACTGAAAAAGATATACTGGAAAGGGCAGCGTTTACAACCTGTTACATCAGTCTAAAAAAGTATAACTTTCCGGTGAGTGCCGGGCGCAAAATTGTTCGCTCTGGACAACACCGTGCCTTTGTAGTTAACAACACGGTTTTACTGATATACTCTAATTGTCCCCCGGGGAGAACCTGCGCCACCAGTGCCCGGCCAGGTTTACCACCAGGATGAGCGCCAGGCCCACCAGAATCCCCAGCCACAGGCCGTTGACCAGCCGCATCAGGGAAACCAGAAGCGGCGTGTGGATATGGGCAAAGGTGTTCACCAGGGAGACCTGGCCGATGGCCCCCAGCAGCAGCAGGGGCAGGAAGCGGTTGTCACGGTAGCCGGTGTAAAACAACAGCATCAAAGCGGGGTGGCCGAGTAAAAATTCCTTGGTTCTCGGGCGCACTCCCAGGACGGCATCCAGGACCCCCCGGAATTTCAGCTCCAGGGCGGAGGTAGCCATTTGCCCTTCGTTGCCGGTACGCACGAGGTAAACGGCCAGAACCACCAGCAACATTACTGCGAGGGCGGCCCATTTGACCAGCACCGGCTGGTTCAACGTCCTCTCCAGGCGCTTTCCAAAGGGTTCTGCAGGGCCGGACAGGAAGAAAAACACCCCCGCCACCAGCAATAGCGGCGCCAGGTGGGCCAGCTTAACCCCGCTGAACTGGTCCAGCTTGAGCATGAACCCGGCGTCCGCCAGAAGGCCCACGGTAAAAAACGCACCCAGCAGGGAAGCCAGGGTGGTGCGCAAAAGCATGCCCGCACTTTCCAGGGCGGAAGCACCCCGGGCGCGAACGTTGGTAATTAGAGCCAGGCTGGGGAAAATGATGACCGCAGCTAAGGCCATCAGCTTGCGCGCCGGAGATGGAGCCGCCGCTAAAAGACCGGCCCAGGCCGCCACCGCCAGGAGCAGCAACCACAGTTCCCCCCGGCGTAAACCCAGACGCCCGGCGAGCAAAAGGCCGCCGGCAATAACCCCCAGGCCCATGACGAAGAGATTCGCGCGGGAGACGGGCAGTGCCGGCAGGGTGGAAGCCTGTCCCACCACCAGGCCTTCCCGCTGCAAACTCTCTTTCAGGCTGCTTATATAATCGAGGTTTTCCTGGAGCACGTCCCGGGCTCCCGCCCCCAGGAAGGGCCGCACCAGCAGCACCCGCATGTTGCGTTCGGCAGCAGCCAGCCTGTAGCGTTCCAGTGCTTCGGCCGGGGTGTAGCGACCCATATCCCTGGGGGGAATGCTGTGCAGGCGCACCACATCCTTGTCCAGCAGCACACCAAGCTTATCAAGGCCTTTCTGGGGGTAAAATTCAATCTGGGCCACAGGAACCCCCAGCTGGTCCACCACCTGGGCCAGTGCCCGTAATTCCTGCGGGTAGCCGGGCAGGGTGTCGTCGTTAAAGGCCAGGGCCGAGAGGTTGGGGACCTCTTTCAAGGGCGCCAGGGCCTGCTCAATCCCCCTGGCGGTGGCCCCGGGCCAGCTGCGCACCTGGACTATGGCCATCAACCCGGCCCGGGCGCTGTCCTGCAGAGGACCGTCCGGAAAGCCCAGGCCCAGCTGTGAAAGCAGGGCGGGGTCGGCGGGGGTGTGCACCACGTAAACCCCCGGTGCCGGCCGGTAACCCCGCGCTCCCGGGGTCCTGGCTTCCAGCTGGACCAGCAGGCGCCGGAATGTCTCTTCCCGGGAGGTAATCAGATAGGTACCGCCCGTACCTGTTTCACCCCCGACCCGCAGCTGCCCCAGCCAGGAGGGCGACATTAACTGCAGCTCCTGGCCGGTCATTACCGCGAGCTCTCCCGCGCGGCGCAGTTCGTCCACCGTGGGCTCTTTGAAAAGCACGGTGGTCAGCCCCTGCTCCCGGAAAAGGCGCATCACCTCCAGGGTATCCCGCCCCGACAGCCGGGCCAGGGTGTTCAGCTCGTCATAGGGCATGGCCACTTCCACGGTGCGAAAACCGGCCTCCACCCGGTAGCGCTGCCATCCGACCGCCGCTGCCGCCACCAAACCGGCCAGCAAAAGAAACACCAGCAACAGGGGGTACCAGCGTTGTTTCATAATATACAGACCTCCAGCACAGGCAAATTGTTCCCCGGAGGGGGCCCTTAAGTTACGAGCCTCCTGCGGGCACTGCAAGTGGTGCTACAGGAGGCGTACGGAAACCTTCACGGGTAAATATTCAGTGAACCAGGTTGAATGCGGCCCACCACTCACCCAAATATGACTCTGCTTCCGGTGTTTCAGGTTTAATTGACACATCAGGTTTTGGGAAGAGCTAGTATTCCAGTGAGTGCCGCATCCTCCTCATAACGTTTTACTGAATTTTTCCACTAACTGGCACTTCCGCTGGGAATGGGGATAATTTCTATGACCCCGCCGGTATCACCGCTCTGTTTTTCCGCATCAGGTGCGGGAGGCTTCTGCTTTTCGCCCGTTTTTATGCGCGCTGCAGGCGGAGAAGGGCTGCCGTCACCGGTGTCTCCACCGTTACCCGGCTGATCGGCGGGAGACGGAGCGTTATCCTGCCCCGGCGTAGCGCCTGCAGGTGCACCGCCGTTGGCACCATCACCGGGCGCGGGCTCGCTGCCCGGTGAGTTTGTTTCCGGTCCAGGAAGAACTGGCGGCACCGCCGGTGGGGGTGACTGAGACGGTGTTACCACCGGCTCACCGGCAGCAAGCTGACCCGTCCCCGTCCTGCGCGCGGGCGGGCCGGAAGAAGACTTACCCTCGCTGACCGTGGGGCCCTGAACCACTTCCGTCACACGCCCCTCTTCAAAGAGGGCCAGGGCCACCTCATGGGCCTGCGCCGGGTCCACATACCAGTAGCTGACGCCCCTTAAATCCAGAAACCGCCCGGGCAGGGTCTGGGTGACGATTTCGGCCTGGTCGAAATACCGGGCCGCCCGGGCCAGGGCCAGCATCTGCTTGAAGCCCATGTTGGTTTCCACGCTCTTGTTTATTTCCGGCACCAGACGGGGCAGTTTTACCAGGGTGACCGGCTGCATCACTTCCCCGGCCAGGGCCTTTAAAAATTTCAGCTGCCTTTCCGTGCGGCCGATGTCCCCCAGGGCGTCCCCCCGGAAGCGGACATACTGCAGGGCCTTATCGCCGTCCAGGCGCTGTACCCCCTTGCGCAGGTTGATGGCATATTGACGGCCGTCGGAACTGTCGTAGTGATACATGTTCCTTTCCACGTCGATGGTCACGCCGCCCAGGACGTCCACAATGTTCTTGAACCCTTCCCAGCGGGCCAGGGCGTAATACTGCACGGGCATCCCGATGAGGTTGGAGACGGTCTCACAGGTCAGCGCCGGCCCGCCGTAAACGGCGGCGGCATTGATTTTATCCGTCCCGTGACCGGGGATTTCCACCCGGGTATCCCGGGGTATGGAAAGCAGGGCTATGCGCTTTTTTTCGCCATCCACGTTGGCCACAATAATACTGTCGGTTCGACCCACCTTTTCCCCGGGCCGGGCATCGGTGCCCAGGAGCAGCACGGTAAAGGACTCCGGGGGCTGACTGGCCTCCACCGTATTGCCTTCCGGGTCAACGGCCAGACCCAACCACAAGAACCCCAACTGGTTGGCCAGTAAAAAACCGCCCCCCAAAAACAGGAGCAGGGCCAGCCCCAGCAAGGGTAGAAAGCCCCTTCTGCGTCTTCTTGGCCTTACCACGATATGAACACCTCATTTCAGCACCACCGGCGGCAGAACACCGGTTAGCCCCTCAGCCGGGCAGTCCATTTCACTTCCCGCTTGCCTGCCCCCGGTACATAACAATGACATTGGTCTGGGCACGCAGGCCCCGGCCGTCGGCCTTAGGAATAATATACAGGTGGTTGGGAGCCACCGCCTTCCCGGCGGTCAGGTTGGTACCGGCAGTGACATCCGGTATGCCGCTGCCCGTGGGATCCACGGCCACTGCCTTACCGGAACGCAGGATAAATTCCATTCCCGCACCGCCGGTAAACTCCTGCCCGGCAGGTACGGTGGTCACCCGCCACTGGAAGTCCCCGCCGCCCTGCCTTTCTCCCAGGACTTCGCGCACATATCTGGCCACATATTCCTCCACGAAGCTCTTGCTTACCAGGGGATCGGCGTCGGAACCCGGTTCCCCGCCAACCGCCGCCCCGGCCAGGCGGGCATATCCCCCAACCGCGAGCAGTCCGCACAATAACACGGCTGCCACCACGGCAGGCCATTTTTTACGCATCCGAATCCCTCCAATGGCCATAATTAATTTAAGGTTCGACAAAAGCTTTCTCTTTCCTGCCTGAGTTATCCCCACTTTCCAACTACCCTGTTCTGCCTCTCGCTTGCTCCGGTGAGCCTTAATCATTTCCCCAACCGTGCCTTTCGCCAGACCAGCCAGGCAAAACGGGGCAACACCAGCATGCGGCGCCAGCGGCGCGGTTCCCGGAGCAGCCGGCCCAGCCATTCCAGGTGGAGGCGCTGCATCCACACTGGAGCCCTGGCCACCCGGCCGGCAATCACATCAAAGCTGCCGCCCACGCCCATGGCCACAGGCACGCCCAGGGCCTGCTTGTGCCGGGCGATAAATTTTTCCTGCCTGGGGGCACCCAGGGCCACAAAAAGCAGGTCGGGTTTTGCCGCCCGGATCTGTTCCACCACGTCCCACTCCGTCACACCTGTTTCCCCGGCCCCTGCAGCAACGGGGGCCGGTTTGAAATAGCCGTGCTGCGTGCCGGCCACCACAAGCCCCGGGTATTTTTCCTGCAGCCGGCGGGCGGCCTCCTCCGCCACCCCCGGCGCCGCCCCCAGCAGAAAGATGCGCCACCTTTCCCGGGCGGCCCTTTCCACCAGCGCCAGCATGAGATCGATGCCCGTCACCCGACAGGGCACGGGGGTGCCGGCCACCCCTGCCGCCCAGACGATGCCGATGCCGTCGGCGGTGACCAGGTCGGCCTGGTTAATTAAGGCCAGCAGTTCCGGCTCCTGCTGGGCACGGTACAAAATTTCCGGGTTTAAGGTAATTACCTGGTGAGGGCGTCCCGTGGCCACAAAGGCAGTCACTTTCTCCACCGCTCCGGCCAGATCGACCGCATCAACCCGGGCACCCAGGAGGTTTATGTGCATGGACTCCGAAACCCTCCCACGCTAATAGACGAATTACAGCCCCATTTGGTTCCATTCAACGACCGGCAAGCATTGTGTTAATTTCCAACACCTCGAGGCCGTCAACAAATGAAAAATGGCCCACCTTATAATACTACCCGTTAACCCTACCGTCAAGCAACCCTATCCACCCCTGGCATCCTTCCCCTTCTTGCCCAGAAACAGGGACAGCGGTATGGCCACGGCCACCATCACGGCACTGACAATGAAGGTATCGGCAATGGCGCTGGCCATGGCCTGCCGCTGGGCGGCCATGCTGATGACGGCCAGGGCGCTGTCCCCGGACAGGGCCAGAGCCTGCTTGACCTGCTGGAGGGCTCCATAAGCCACCGGGGAAGACCAGGAAAAACCGTCGCCCAACCAGCTGAAGTGGTAGGCCTGGCGCCTGGTCATGACGTAAGTGAGAAAGGCGATGCCCAGGGAAGCCGAAACCTGGCGCACCAGGTTGTTAAATGCCGACGCCCGCCCGGAAAGCACGGCCGGAACGGCCTCCATACCCGCGGTGCTGATGGGCATCATGGCCAGCCCCATACCGAGAGACCGGTACACCATCATCATTTGCAGCCAGTGCGTGGAAATGTCCAGGTTTATTTTATGAAGCTCCCATGTCGTAAAGGCAACCACCGACAGCCCCACCAGGGCCAGCGGTCTCGCCCCAATTTTATCGTACAACCGGCCGCTGATGGGCATCATCAGGCCGCTGGCCAGAGCCGAAGGCATAATGAGCAAACCCGTCTGCATGGGTGTTAAACCCAGCAGGTTTTGGGTAAAAATGGGGACCAGAAAAAGCCCGCCGAAAAGGCCGATCGTCACCACAGCTGTGGTTAAAAGGCTGGCCGCAAACACGGGGTTCGTCAGCAGCCGGACGTCCAGCATGGGTTGTTCTTCCTGCAGTTCCCAGAGCACAAACAGGAGCAGGAAAAAGAAGGCCGCCGCCAGCAGGGTGACAATGTACTGGGAAGTCCATCCCTTATCCTGCCCTTCGCTTAAAGCCAGCAGGACGGCAAAGCAGCCGGCCCCGCACAAAAGACAACCCACCAGGTCGAACCTGGCTTTCAGCAGGGGGGTTTCCTTCAAAAAAACGGCAGCAAGGAACATACCCAGCAAACCAACCGGCAGGTTGATTAAAAAGATCATGTGCCAGGAAAGTTCATCCACCAGGTAGCCGCCCAGGGTTGGGCCGATGGTGGGTGCCATCATGGCCGATATCCCCCAGATGCCCATGGCCATACCCATCTTTCCCCGGGGAACGACTTTAAAAAGCATGCCCATGCTGATGGGGACAAGCATCCCGCCCCCCACGGCCTGGCATACCCTGGCCACCACCAGGGAAGTGTTGCTCCACGACAGGCCGCAGAAAAGGGAACCGAGGGTGAAAGCCGCCAGGGATAGGATATACATGCGCCTGTACCCCAGGACGTCCCCCAGATACCCGCTGACCGGAATGACGACCCCGGAGGTAAGCAGGTAGGCGGTTAAAACCCACTGCACTTTATCTGTACCCACGCCAAAAACGGCCATCAGCTTGGGTACGGCCACATTGACAATGCTCCCGTCGAGTATGGCCATAAAGGGACCGATGACCAGGATTAACAATTCCCGCCAGGGAAACCCCTTTCCTTCAGAAACGGCCGGTTTAGCCTCGGACATGATCATACAACCCCCCGCCCGGTCACCGGATATGAATCTTCACCCGGGCATTGGTGCCTACTTCCACATAATTTTCGGGATACTCGTCGAACACGATCTTCACGGGCACCCGCTGCACCACTTTGGTAAAGCTTCCCCCGGTGCTGGAGGGCAATAAGGAGAAGGTGGAAAGGGAGGCCCGCCCTATACGTGCCACATGGCCCGTGAATTTGTGCCCCGGCAGGACATCCAGCGTAATGTCCACCTTTTGACCCGGACGCACCTTTTTCAGATCGGTCTCCTCGATATTGGCGGTGATGTAGAGGGCTGACGGATCCACAACCATGATTACAGGCTGTCCCGGAGCGGCAATTTCACCCACATGGGCCACCTTTTTAACCACCACGCCGCTTACGGGTGACCGCACCACCGTAAGGTCAATGTTGGCCCCCGGGGAGAGGGTGGTGTCGTCCAGACGGGCAACGATATCCCCGGCCCTGACCGCCTGCCCCTCTTCCACGTTTATCTCCAGCAATTTACCGGATACCTGGGGACTCACCCGGTAAATATCCCCATCGATACGGGCATCTTCGGTAGTGACGTAGTAGCGGTTCATATGCCAGTAGTAAAAAGATATGGCGGCAAGGACGGCCACCATTACCGCGGCCACGGCCAGCATAGCCTTTTTGTTTTTCATCCCGAACTCTCCCTTCTCTCTCCGGCTTCCGACCTCCAACCTTATTTCCCACTTCCGACCTCCGACCTTGTTTCCTACTTCCGACCTCCAACCTCTAACCTCTATTCCCGGCCTCCAGGCGGGCGGTCCGTCTCCCGGCCCACCGGGCCTGCCAGCGCTCCTTCCAGTCGTCCAGGATGGTGTAAATCACGGGTACCAGCACCAGGGTGATCAGGGTCGAAAAGGCCAGCCCGCCGGCCACCACCGTGGCCATGGGCGCCTGCCCTTCGGAGCCCTCGCCGATACCCAGAGCCATGGGCAGCATGGCCAGGATGGCCGTGAGCGCCGTCATCAGGATGGGGCGCAGGCGGGTGGGACCGGCCTTCAAAATGGCCTCCCGGCGCTCCAGACCCCTCCGGCGCAGGATGTTGACGTAATCCACAAAAACTATGGCGTTTTTCACCACTATGCCCACCAGCATGATCAGGCCGATGAAGGCAGGCACGGAAAAGGTACGCCCGGTAACCAGCAGGCTGAAGGTAACCCCCACCATGGTCACGGGCACGGAAAACATGATGATGAAGGGGTACAACGCCGACTCAAACTGGGCCACCATCACCAGATAGACCAGGACCACCGCCAGCACCAGGGCCAGGCTCAGGTCGCCGAAGGTTTCGGCCATCTGCTCCTGCTCACCGCTGAATTCCACGGTGTACCCCGGAGGCAGGGAAAGGCCTTTCAACCCGGCCCGGATATCCTTGATCACGCTGCCCAGGTCCCGCCCCGCCAGCTGGGCGGTAACGGTTACCAGCCGGGTCTGGTCCTGCCGGTCAATGGCGTGGGGCCCCCGGGTTTCCACTATTTCCGCCACCTGGCTTAAAGGTACGGACGCGCCGGTGGGGGATAGAATGGTCAGGGTGGATAAATCGGACAGGCGGGTGACCGCACCGCCGGCCAGCTGCACCCGGATGTCCACCTCTTCCCCGCCGGTGCGGTAGCGGGTGGCCACAGTGCCTTCAACGGCCGTGCGCACGGTGGAGGCCACCTCCGCCGGTGACAGGCCGCAGGCCGCCGCCCGGTCACGGTGGACCAGCACCTGCACCTCGGGGCGGCCCTCCTGGAGGCTGCTGGTCACCTCCCGGGTGCCGGGGACCCGGCGCACCAGTTCCGCCACCCGGTCGCCCAGCCGGGTGAGGGTGGCCATATCATCGCCCCGCACCTGGATCTGCACCGGGGCGCCGCCGCCCATCATGCCGCTGCCCTCTTCCACGGCGCTCACCTTGATCTTCGCCCCGGGGATCTCCTTCAGCCTCTGGCGTAAAATTTCCGCCACCTCCTCGGCGGTAACGCTGCGCCGGGATTTATCCACCAGCTGCAGGGTGATCTGGGCAACGTCGGTGGAACTTTCCCCCCACATGCCCTGGGTGCCGGTGAAGCCCACCCCGGTAAAAATGCTCTCCACCCAGGGATCCTGCACCATTTTTTCGATGCGCGTGGCCACCCGGTTGGTTTCCTCCAGGGAGGTGCCCCGGGGCATTTCCACGGTAATGCTCACCTGCCCCTGGTCCATGGAGGGCATGAACTCGAAGCCCACCAGGGGAAAGGCCGCCAGGCTCAGGACAAAGAGCACCGCCACGATGATGATTACCCGCCGCCGGTGGTCCAACGCCCACTCCAGTAACCGGCGGTAGGCGTTATTTAAATTGTTGAACCAGCGCTCGGACAGTTTGTAGAGCTTCCGCCAGCCCTGCAGGCCGGAGGCGGCACTGCCCGGCGAAGCACTCCCTTCCGGTACCGGCACCGCTGGGTCCTCCTCAAGGTGAAGCCAGCGGCTGGCCATCAGGGGCACCAGGGTGAGGGCCACCACCAGGGAGGTGAAAATGGCAAAGGATACCGTCAAAGCCAGGGGAGTAAACAGCTGGGCCGCCAGGCCTTTTACAAAAACCACGGGCAGGAAGACGGCCATGGTGGTCAGGGTGGAAGCAATGACCGCCCCGCCCACCTCGTCGGTACCCACCCGGGCGGCCTCCACCAGGCCGTAACCCAGCTGGCGGTGGCGGTAGATGTTCTCCAGCACCACGATGGCGTCGTCCACGATCAGGCCGACCCCCAGGGCCAGGCCGCCCATGGTGATCAGGTTAAGGGTCATATCATTAAAGTAAATGAGCACAAAGGTGCCGATGATGGAAATGGGAATGGACGTGGAGATGATCAGGGTGCTGCGCAGGTTGCGCAGGAAAATCCACATCACCAGCATGGCCAGGAAGCCGCCCACCAGGATTTCCTTCACCACGTGGTTGATGCTCCGCTCAATGAATTCCGACTGGTCCAGGACCACGTCAAAGCGGACCCCGGGCAACTCCTTCTTCAAATCATCCAGGGCTTTGTGCACCGCCCGGGCCACCTGGACCGTATTGGCGCCGCTCTGTTTCTGGATATATACCGACAGGCCGGGCTTGCCGTCCACCCGGCTGAACTGGGTGATCTTTTTGTGCCCGTCCTCCACCCGGGCCACATCCCCCAGGTGCACCGGGTGCCCTCCCGGAGCACCCACCACCACCCGGCGCACCTGGTCCAGATCCCGGAACTCCCCGGTCACCCGCACCAGCAGATCTTTCGTGCCTTCCTGCACGGTGCCCCCGGAAACGTTCAGGTTTTCCGCCGAAAGGGCCTGGGTCAGGCCGTTTAAGGTGAGGCCGTATCCGGCCAGCCGCTCCGGGTCCACCAGCACCCGGATCTCCCGCTCCACCCCGCCGGCCGACCAGACGCTGGCCACGCCGCCGACCCGTTCCAGCCGAGGCTGGATTACATCATCGGTAAGCTGTTTCAACCGCCGGGGATCTTCGGAGGACAGGGCCAGCTGCATGATGGGCATCATGTTGGGGTCCATCTTGAAGGTCATGGGTGTCTTGACCCCCGACGGCAGGTACTGCCGGATGATATCCACCTTTTCCCGGATCTGCAGGGCGGCGTAGTTCATGTCCGTCCCCCAATCAAACATGAGGATAATGGTGGAAGTACCCATGCTGCTGGTGGACCGGATGGTATCCAGGTTGCTCACCGTGGCCAGGATGGACTCCAGAGGCCGGGTGACCTGCTGCTCCACTTCCTCCGGCCCCGCCCCGGGATATTCGGTGACCACCGCGGCCACGGGCAGGTTCATTTCGGGCCACAGGTCAATGGCCAGGCGGCTTAAAGAAACGCCGCCCAGGATCAGCAGTACGGTTACCAGCACGGCCACCAGCATGGGGCGCTGGATGGATGTATCGGTAATTTTCATTCAATAAACCTCCTGCGAAAGCACGGCGATAATTAAAAAATCCGCATCCCGGGCAATTTAACATTCAGGCCGGGGCCAGCCGGGGCCTTTTGACCCTGTATTTTCGGTTGGCCCCTGTTCATTTTTACTGTCGCAGGGGCGTCACCGGATGCTTAACGCAGCGCCCGTGACGGCCCCTGTCAGTTCTTGACCGTCACCCTGGCTCCATCCTGCAGGCTCTCCTGGCCGGCAGTGACCACCTCTTCCCCCGCCTCCAGGCCGGAAATAACGGCAATGTACCTGCCGTCCGATTCTCCCGCCTTGATCTCGCGGCGCTGGACTTTGCCCTGTTTGACCACCCACACGCAATCCCGTTCCCCGTCTTTTACCACCGCTTCCCGGGGGACCAGCAGCTGCTTCTGCCCCGAAGAGGGCAGCTGCACCTCGGCAAACATACCCGGCTTCAAGAGGTGTTTGGGGTTGTCAATTTCAATTTTGATGGGGAATGCTTTGGTCGTGGGGTCGGCGGCCGGGGCGACGCTGGTAATCACGCCGGTAAAGGGCTGGGCCGATACGGCGCCGATCTTCACCTGTACTTTTTCCCCCTGCTTCAACTGATTGATGTGATCCTCGCCGACGGTGGCCTTGACCACCACCCGGTCGATATTGGCCATGGAAATTACGGGCATGGTGGCCGCCATCTCCCCCGGATTCACGTTCCGGGCGGTAACCACGCCGGAAAAGGGCGCTCTGATGAAACTGTCCTCATAGCTCGACCGGGCCAGGGCCAGCTGCGCCCGGGCCTGGTTCAGCTGGGCCTGGGCCAGCTCCACCTGGGCGGGAGCAGTATTCTCGTATGCCTGCCTGGCCTGCTTGTAGGGCAGTTCGTACTGGCTCTCAAAGACGGCCTGGGAAATGGCTCCCATGGCCAGCAGTTCCCGGGCACGCTTGTAATTGGCCTCGGCCACCATAAAATTGTCCCGGGCGTTGGCCAGGGCCGCCCGGGCCGACTTCAAACCCGCTTCGGCCTGAGCTACAGCAGCCTGTGCCTGGGTCACCCGGTCCGCCAGGTCTTTGTTCTCCAGGGTAACCAGCACCTGCCCGGCGCCAACCCGGTCCCCAACATCCACATGCACTTTGGCCACCTTGCCGGGCACTTTGGATACGATGCCGGCAGTTTGAACGGCCTCCAGTTTGCCGCTCACAACCGCCCGGTTGTTCAGCAGTCCCGTGGCCGCTTTGGCCGTACTGACCACCGTGGCACCCGCATCAGCCGGGGCGGCTGCCTGCTTTTTCCCGCATCCGGCGGCCAGCACTAAGGCCACCAGGGCAATTACCAGGGCAATTTTTCTTCCAGGCATTCCTCTTCACTCTCCCCAGGTAAATACTCTCAACCATAGCCGGCAGTCGGGAGGCCTCCCTCTCATACGGGCATCCCCCCAACTTTCCGGGGTTGACCGTCCGTTTCTTTTGCCTCAATTATTCCGCTTTGGGGGCATTCCTGCCGCCTTCGGAAGACACTTCCGGCCCACCTCTGGTGTGTCCGGACCTTCCCCCGGCGCCTCCCGCCCCCTCCCGTATCAAAATGGACAGCAATTTCTCGTAGATTCGTACCAGTTGCTCCACATCTTCTTCCGGAAGCTGGCCCAAATATTTTTCCATCACCCGCCTTCTGGTGGCCAGGCAAGAGCGTGCAACCTCCTCCCCTTTGGGCGTCAGCTCAAGCCACACCACTCGCCGGTCGTCCTCGTCCCGGCGGCGCTCCACAAAGCCCGCCCGGTGCAGCCTGTCCACAAGGGCAGTGACGGCGCTGAGCGATACCCCCATGTTTTCGGCCACCTCGGACACACTCATGCGCCCACGCCGGAAGATGCGCATGAGCACAATAAACTGGCTCCCGGTCAGACCATCCATCAGGTGGTGATCCAGCTCGGCGTGAAGCCGCCTGGCCACCTGGTTGAACACCTCTTCCAGCCTGTCCAGCCAGGCGGATAATTTTTGATTGCTCACCCCAGTCACCCTTCCCGTCGAAAAAATTAACGTCGCAAAAAGTTTATCAAGTTAAGTATATGTATACGAGTAAGACCCTGTCAACAGAAAGAGATGCAGTTCATGGCCTCCAAATACTATGTAGCTTGTGATGATTACCACCGGCACCCCGGGAGAAAAATTATGTAAAAATGCAAAGGGAAGCTGACCTTATTGACGAAAGCCAGTTACAACATTATAATGTTGGCAGAGGTGATGTTTGATGCAGCGCACCCAAATTTACCTCCGCCCTGAACAACACAGGGCGCTACTGGATGAAGCGGCAAAAAAGGGCATCTCGCTCGCCGAACTGATACGGCAAATCGTTTCTGAACACCTGGAAAGGCAGGGGGAAAGGAAGGCTCCCAAAGAAGCATTCCAGCGGATTATAGGTATGGGGGCAAGCGGCAGGGAAGACGTTTCAGAGCGACACGACTATTACCTGGCGGAGGCGTTAGACCGTGGCCATATTGGTTGATACAGGCGCCTGGTACGCGATTTGCGATATCTCAGATCGGAACCATGAACGGGCGAGAAACTTTTACGAAAAAGTAGCCGGCGAAGTCCCGCTTCTAACGACTGTTGCCATTCTGGTAGAAACATGGGCTTTACTGGCCGCCCGCCTGGGCCGTCATGCCGCCCAGATCTTCTGGCAAATGCTGCGCGAAACCGGCACTCCCGTAGTCGCCCTGGAACAACCGGACATGGAGGCAGCCTGGCAGATAATGCATGCCTTCCCCGACCAGGATTTCAGTTTTACAGATTGCACCACTTTTGCCGTCATGGAGAGGCTGCGCATTGAACGGGTCTTTACCTTCGACCGTCACTTCCTGGTCTACCGCTACGGGCCCGGCCGGAGGAAGGCCTTCATCTGCGAGCCGTGAATCCCAGGACAATAAGGGCGGGCAGATTGTGTTGCCACCCATTGCCGTATTTGTTAAAATCAAATTGGTGATATTATGACCGAAAACCTGCCCCGGGACAGATACGATACGACCATAAAGGAACTGTTTGGTGACGGCGAGGAAGAACTGATCAGCTTTTTCGGCCACCTGAAAACGAAAGTGATCCAGCATCTCAACATCGAGTTTGCCCGGGTGGAGAAAAAAAGGAGCGACCTCATCCTGGAGTGCCGGACGGAACTGGGCCCCGCCGCCGTGCACCTGGAGTTTCAAAGCACCAACGACAGCGACATCCCTTTCCGCATGCTGAGATACGCAACGGAACTGCAGCTGAAATACAGGTTGCCCGTTTACCAGATCCTCATTTATTTCGGTGAGCGGGAAATGACCATGGCTGACGGCCTGGAATACAGCTTCGGTCCGCAAAACCATCTGGATTACCGCTACAGGGCCGTCGACCTGGGCAGCATACCCCGGGAGGAAATCAAAAAAACGAACAACTATACCCTTTACGCGCTGCTGCCACTGGCCGACAGAACGAGAAGAAGGCAGCACCCGGAGGCCTTTTTACGGGAATGCGTGCTGGATATCTTGCAGGCTCCCGTCACCACGGAGGAAAAAAGAAAGACCCTTCTGCGAGCGGAGATATTTGCCGGTCTGTATCTTGAAGAGAAAATCATCGAACAAATTTTCAGGGAGGTGGAAACGATGCTAAATATCGAAGAATCGGCCGGTTATCAACGGATTTTCAAAAAAGGTGTCGAAAAGGGAATACAACAGGGCATTGAAATAGGCATTGAAAAAGGTATTGAAAAAGGCATTGAAAAAGGCATTGAAAAAGGCCGGCAGGAAACCCTCAGGGAGAACGTGTTGAAGCTTTTGCATAAAAAGTTCAAGAAAGTGCCCCGCCCTTATGTGGATAAAATTAAGACCCTCGATGAATATGCCCTGGGGCTCATCCTTGACAATATCTTTGAAATAAACACCCTGGCTGATCTGGAGGATTACTTACCTTAGAAGAAAAGAAAAATTAGTTGTGGAAGTTGAAGAAATGAAATTTTTAGGAATCGGCGGTTTGCTTTTGGCTGTTTACAACCGTTAACCCCAAGCTATAAACCCCTGCCCTTTTAGAGGACAGGGGTCTTTTTATCACTGCCACGCTAACCCTGAGCATTTCCCGGAGAACCGCTGCCGCCCGCACCGGCACCGGCAGCAGCCAGGCTGATGTAGGCCCACGGCTTTTCAAAGGCCAGCTTGAGGTAGGCGTGCTGGCAGGCTATCTCCAGCGCCTTTTGTTTCGCCTCCGCCAGGGCGGCCTCGGCGGCCGCCACCTCGGCCCGGGTGGCCATACCCACGTCGTATTTCACCTTCGTCACACGCAGGTTTTCCTCGGCGGTTTTTACCCCCTCCTGCAGGGCCTGGTAGGATTCCTCCAGGCTTTTGGCATTGTAGTATAGGGACCGGGTTATCTCCTCCATCATTTTCCTGGCGGCGGCGGCATCCAGCTCGGCCTGCTCGACTTCTATTTTTCTTACCTGGTAGGGCCGGTACTCACCGGTATAGAACATCATGTCTTCATAGTATTTCTGCAACGTCACCTTCTCGTTGGCCAGCCAGACGGTGGGGCTCTCGTCCACTATCCGGCCCACCTCGGTTTCCACGTCGGACACCTGCAGCGGATTAAAGTTCACCCCGTCCACCAGCACCGGACGGTCCTGGGGCCACAGACCCACCAGCCGGTTGAAAGAGGCATAGGCGTTATCGAGATCGTTTTTCGCCGCTTCCAGGGCTGCCTTAGCCTGGGCCAGCCCGGCTTCCGCCGCCACCAGGGCGGCCTGCGGGATCATCCCCACCTGGAAATTGGCCCGCGCCCTGCGCAGCTCCCAGTCGGCTTTTTTTAATCCTTCTTCCGCCGCCCGCACCTTTTCCTGCGCCTTCAGTACATCCCAGTACTTTTTGCACGCGTCCAGGGCCACCTCGTCCTGCTCGGCGGTCAAACTTTTCTTGGACATGCGCCAGGTCAGGTCGGCGGCCAGGAGGTTGCTCCAGGCTATTTCCACCTTCGGGTCGCCCGGGGGCGCCAAAGGCGTATAATTGAGTTTTTCCGACCTATATACGCGCCATTCGTACGTACGGTCCACATCCCTCTCTGCCCTTTTCACGGCCTCACTGTGCGCCAGGGCCAGGGCTATCGCCTGGTTCAGGGTCAGCTCGGGCGTGGCCGGCTCTTTGGCCCAGGCGAAGGGTGGAACGAGCAAAGAAGCTATGAGGATAAACACTGTGAGAATGCGGCCCAACTTTAAGCCCTCCTTTTTCCTGTCCGGTTTCAACTTGTTAAATTATTGTTAAACCGTTTAACTAATTTTCACCCCCAGTATACCCCTGGCAAACAGGTGCAGTCAAGGGTTTTTCGTCCTTGAAGACCATGATTTTCACAAAAGTTCAAGAAAGTACCCCGCCCTTATGTGGATAAAATAAAAACCCTCGATGAATATGCCCTGGGGCTGATCCTGGATAACATCTTTGAAATAAACACCCTCTCCGACCTGGAGGAGTACCTCTAACCGTCACCTTCATCCCGTAATTATCCCGTACCCTCCCCGACCGGCACCCTTTACACGTACCCGGTCCATCCCCTGCACCCGCTTTTCGCCGTGCCCGCTGCATCTTACCGCCGCGGGCGTCCCTTAACGTGTTCAAGCCGACCACCGCCATCCTTGCCGTTTTCAGTACCCACCGGGTTGTGGAAAGGGCGAAGGAAAAGGGAATAATCGGGGTTCAGAGCTTCGAGTGTTTGTAGCTGACAAACGAAAACCAGCCAGAAACGAAAGAAAAAACCGGGCTGGAATTATCAGGGGTTCCAGCCCGGTCTGCTTTAGAAGCTTACAGGGTCATGGTGACGGCCTGGCTGT
>DYEX01000184.1 GCA_020725525.1 Desulfovirgula sp. | reverse complement strand
GAATACAAGATGAGTGGGCAAAGCGTCAGAGAATGGTGCGCCGCCCATGAAGGCATCAGCCCCAGGCAGTTATGGTACTGGCTGCGAAAGTTTAAAGACCGGAACGGAGTTACCCCAGGAAAATCAAACCGGTGGCTGCCGGTGGAAATAAGCAACCAGTCATTTATAGAAGAGGACCATACTCTACTGGTCAAAATAGGTCAGGCCAACATCGAGGTAAAACCCGGCTTTGATCCAGCCTTGCTTTCTCAGGTAGTTAAGGTGCTGGTAGCGTTATGCTAAATGAATTTAGTATCAACCGGGTTTACCTCGCCTGCGGCGCCACCGATTTGCGCAAGTCCATCGACGGGCTGGCCGTGCTGGTCAAGGAAGGGTTTGAGCTGGACCCCTTCTCCTCCTGCCTTTTCGTTTTCTGTAACCGGCAGCGGGACAAAATTAAAATTCTCCACTGGGACCACAATGGGTTTTGGCTCTATTACCGCCGGCTGGAGAAGGGTAAATTCCCCTGGCCGGCGGATACCGGCTCGCCAACTTTGGCCATTAGCCGCCGGGAACTGCGCTGGCTGCTCGACGGCCTATCAATAGAACAGCCTAAAGCTCATCCCGAGGTAAAAGCACGCACTGTAATATAAGCAGCAGAAAGAAATATTTTCACTTTGTGGTTGATTCTAGAGGGATTCGACGGGTTTCGTCGAATCTTTTATTCATGAACACTACTTCGCAATCTATCGCTGCCATGAATATAGAAGAGCTGCAAAGCCGCTGTCTACAGCTGGAAGAGCAGTGTAGATGGCTGGAACAACAGAATGCCGAGCTGACCGCTAAACTGAATTGGTTTATGGAGCAGCTTCGCTTGAGCAAACGCCGGCAATTCGGTGTTTCCAGCGAACGGACCGCTTCTGGCTACCAGCAGCTTTCGCTTTTTAATGAAGCGGAAGTGGAAGCCCAGCCGGATTTGCCCGAACCGGCTGTCGAAACCATCACCTACCAGCGCCGCAAACAGCGTGGCCGCCGGGAGATGGTGCTCGATAACCTGCCGGTGGAAACGGTTGAGTACCGCCTGCCGGAAGAAGAGCGGGTCTGTTCGTGCTGCGGTGGTCCTTTACATGAAATGAGCACCGAAGTACGACAGGAACTGCAGATCATCCCGGCCCAGGTAAAAGTGGTCAAGCATGTGCGTTACGTTTATTCCTGCCGCCATTGCGAGCGCAACGAGCTAACCACCCCCATTGTTACCGCTCCCATGCCGGCTCCTGTATTTCCCGGAAGTATGGTTTCCCCCTCGCTTATGGCTTACATCATGGACCAGAAATACGCAGGATGGGCGCCTGGAACTGGATAACAACCGGAGTGAGCGATCGATCAAACCCTTTGTCATTGGCCGCAAGAACTGGTTGTTTGCCAATACCCCGCGGGGTGCCCGGGCCAGCGCCATTACTTACAGCATCATAGAAACGGCAAAGGAAAATGGGTTGAATCCTTTCCAATACCTCAGCTATCTTTTTGAAAGACTTCCCAACCTGGACCCCACAGACGGTAACGCCCTGGATCAGTTACTCCCCTGGTCCGATTCGTTACCCCCTGCCTGCAGGGCCAGTAAATAAGCTGGATTTTGTCCCCACCTGATTGCAAGGTGGGGTTTATTTTACGCTTACATTTCGACGGCTCCACGGCGGAATTTCGACATGCCGAAGCGGAAGGCGGCCGAGTGCAGTGAGTACCGGTGCCGGGAATGCGGCAGGGCCATCTGGGCGGACGTGTGGTAGACCGCCGCTCCCCCGGCCAGGTGCCCCTGGTGCGGCGGAGAACTCGCCGACTGCGGACGGTGGGGAACGGTGGTCTTGGGGAGGGTGGAGTAAGCAGCAGGTCCCGGAGAAATTTCCGGGACTTATTTTTTACCGAAACCGGGCTGTAAATGCCCGAGCTGCAAAATTTTGCAGGTCTGTAACCAGATACTGGCAGGAAAACAGGGTTTGCCGGAAAGTATTCCCCGGGGAACATATTTCGGCTGATTGGGAACGGGCTGTAAACGCCCGGCTTTTTTGTTTTGTGGGAGGTGATTCGTCCATGCTCACCGAGCGGGAAATTGAATCCATGCCCGCTTTCCTCACCGTAGAGGAAGCGGCCCGTATACTTCGCCTGAAACGGTCTACGGCCTGTGAATACGTGCGGCAGGGGATTATCCCCAGTATCCGCCTGGGCAGTTTCATCAGGATACCCAAGGCGCGGCTTATGGAGTGGATGAAGGCGGACGGACAGGAGGACAGGCAGGAGACGGGCGGGAGGACGGCGAATCTCTAACCCGTCCCTCCGCCCCCGTATTTTCGGGAGGTCGGAGAGGTGAAAGGACACATCAGGAAACGCGGGAAAAACTCCTGGGCAGTGGTGGTGGACCTGCCCAGGGACCCGGAGACCGGGAAGCGCAGGCGGAAGTGGGTCACGGTCCAGGGGACCAGAAAGGACGCCGAGAAGGTGCTGGCGAAGCTCCTGGCCGAAATTTACGAAAGCGGCGTGGGCACGGCACCCGCCAGGCTGACCCTGGGGGAATACCTGGACAGGTGGCTGGAAGCGGCGGGGCTGGGCGTAAAACCCTCTTCAATACGCACATACCGTAAGAAGGCGGGGTGGTGGAAAGAGGGGTTGTTGGGGAATGTGCCTCTGGCTAAACTCACACCCCTGGAGGTGCAACGGGCGGTGACCGCCCTGAATACAAGGTTTGCGCCCAGGACGGTGCGCGGGGCCTTTGCAGTTCTGCGTGCGGCCCTGCGGCAGGCTGTCAGGTGGGGGCTGTTGGGGAAAGACCCGACAGACGGGGTGAAACTGCCACCTGCCTACCCCGGTGAGATGAAGGCGTGGACAGAAGGGGACGTGACCCGCTTCCTGGGGGCGGCCCGGAAAAGCCACCACTACCCCCTCTTCGTCCTGGCCCTGTCCACCGGGATGAGGGTGGGAGAGCTGTTGGGCCTGAAATGGGAGGACGTTGACCTGGAGGCAGGGGTGGTGCATGTAAGAAGGACGCTGGCCGACAGGTCAATAGTAAAAGGGGTTGTGTTCATGCCCCCAAAAACCCGTACGTCCAGCCGGAAAATACCGCTGGACCCTTTCACTGTGGAAGTTTTAAAACAGCACAAAAAAAAAGCAGGCGGAGACACGCCTCAAAAAAGGGCCAGTTTGGACAGACCACGGGTTGGTCTTTTGCAGTGACCGGGGACTGCCCTTATACCACTCGAACGTCAGGGCCGCGTTCAGGAGGGCAGTCCGCAGGGCGGGCTTGCCGCCCATCCGCTTCCACGATATTCGACACACCCACGCCACTCTCCTGCTGAAGAAGGGCGTCCACCCCAAAATTGTCGCTGAACGCCTGGGCCACTCAAGCGTTAAAATAACCCTGGACACCTACTCCCACGTCCTGCCGGACACACAGGCGGAGGCGGTAAAGGCGATGGAGAAGGTCTTCCGGGCTGACGGCCACACCCCCGGACGGGGCTAGACGGTAGACCGCCACGGGTTGCAAATGGTTGCAAACGGGACTGGCGGGACCTGAAAACCCAGGAAAATCAAGGCCGGAAGGGTGCAGTGCGTAATAATCCTGTTTTGGGTGGTGTCCTGCGGGGAAAAATACAGGTAACAAGTTGCTTTGCGGGAGGTTATGCTGTTGGCCAAGGGCAGCGCCGTGCGTCAAATAACAAAAAAACGCATAAACTGGTACGGCTCGGTTACGGTTCACCCTGCCATAGCCGGGATGAGGATATTCCCACGGGTGGAATCATTAACCCACCGTGTGTTGGAAAACAACGTCCTGCAGGTGCAGGCGACTATCAAACTTTTTGCCGTAGCACCTCCCGCCACTGATCTCCCTGGTCAAAATGGCCAGGGCCTCCGTTGTTTCAGCAGTCTGGTCGACACCACCACCTTTATCCGGTTGAGGCCGCTGGCCCATCCCCGGGACATCCTTTCCATTCGCCATGAAGTGGGGATAGAGAAAACTACCATGCGTCCGGGACGCATCAGTGTCATTGGCCGGCTGGACATTGAGGTGGAATATCTTTCCCCGGTCAGCTTAAATGGGAGGGTGACGGCCTTTGCCACGGGACAGCCTGTGGCTGGGGCAAAGGTCCAGGTGCTGGACATGGAGCAGGAAGAGGTGCTTTACGAAACCACTACCGCTGCCGACGGCAGTTATGCCTTTGAAGGAATTGATGCCGGCACCTACCGGGTGCGGGTTCAGGCGTCCCATTATGAGCCCCGGGAAGAAATCGCCGTCCTGATGCTCCAGGATACGGTAAATTTTGTGCTTCACCGCCGGGTGGACCAGAAGGATGTCGCGGCAAATTAAGACCGGGGCCTGTCATATTTGTCCCCCCTCTCCAATATAATTTTTCCAGCAGGGGGGATGAATCTTGCTCTGGAACAGGCGTAAAAGAAAATACCCCATCTCTGAATATCCACGCGCCGAAGACTGGCCATACCGGTACCCCCCTTCCAGGGGTAGCCGTGTGAACAGCTGGTTCTGGCGGACCATGGTGGCCATGGTCATTTTTGCCGTTCTGCTCCTGGCCCGGGAGATTCCTTATCCGGGAGGGGAACAGGTGCGGGAAGGCCTGCGTTACCTTTTGACCACCGAATGGAACTATCAGCCAGTGGTGCAAAAGGTGGTACAGCTGGCCCTGCAAATGGCCAACATGGATCAACCCTTTCCCGGCGATATACCCCCGGGCACCCGCCAGACCATGGCTCCTGCCGGTGGGGAGGGACGTTTCCAGATCCCCGTTTCGGGCAAGGTGGTGCGGGGGTTCGGGTGGGTGCGGGATCCCCTGGATAACCTGGAGCGTTTCCATCCGGGTATTGATATTGCCGCGCCAGTGGGTACGCCTGTGAAAGCGGCCCGGGAGGGCCGGGTAGTCAGGGTAGGAGAGGATCCTTCCCTGGGCCGGTTTGTGCTCCTTGATCACGGGGAGGGGGATTACACTTTATACGCCGGGTTGACAGGGATCGCCGTGACCTCCGGGCAGCAGGTGGCCGCGGGGCAAAAACTGGCTGAAGTGGGGGACAGGGGCGATGTGGCCGGCGGCGGTTTGCATTTTGAAGTGCGGGAAAAGGGAAGGTTGATCGATCCCCTGGTCAGGTTGCAGTTTTGAGGTGGTTTTTATGCGCCTGGGGCGAATCATGGGGGTAGATTTATACCTGAATACCTTTTTCCTGGCCCTTTTGGGCCTCTTCTTTGTGGCCGGCATCCTGGGCAAGGGGCTGGTGGCCTTTGCCGTGGTGCTGGTTCATGAGCTTGCCCACGTGGCCTGCGCCCGGTACCTGGGAGTACCGGTGAAAGAGGTGGAGTTGCTGCCCTTCGGCGGGGTGACCCGCATGGGCAGCGAGCTGGTCCTGGATCCCGCAAAGGAAGTGTATGTGGCCGCGGCCGGGCCGTTATGCAACCTGGTGATGGTCCTTGGTGGCCTGGCTTTGAAACACTACGGTTTGTGGCATGAAGAACTGGGTCCTTTTTTTCTGCAGTGTAATTTGCTCATTGCGGCCTTCAATCTGTTGCCCGCCCTGCCCCTGGATGGCGGGCGGGTTTACCGTGCCAGTCTGGCCGGACGGATGAGTATCAAGGAAGCCACCTACCGGGCGGCCACGCTGGGACAGGTTTTTGCAGTAGCCGTTGTCCTGCTGGGTTCCCTCGGGTTGATGCTGGGTTTTACCGGTTTAGATGTGCTGTTTACCGGCTTATTTTTGTTTTTTGCCGCCACCCGGGAGCGGGGTATGGCCCCATATCTTTTTATGGGGCAACTGGCCGGTAAAAAAGGCGAAATTCTGAGGGCCGGGGTGCTTCCCGTGGAACCGCTGATCGCCCTGGAAGATGTCCCTCTAGGAAAAATTGTCAAACCATTTATGCCCCAGAAATTTCATCTGGTTCTGGTGCTTGACCGTCAGTGGCATTACAAAGGGTTTCTCACCGAAGCCCAGATTATTGATGGCTTGCTGAGCCACGGGGTTGATTTACCCGTGGGCCGTTTGCCTTTACGGCCGCTCTAAATATTCTAAAAAATATTGTTGAAAAATATTGTTGAAAACCGGGGATGGACGAGGGCGGCGGCCGTCCCTCGTTTTGTGACATTGTCCCTGTGTTGTTTACAGCTTCTGGTTATAGAGGTAAAATAGTTTTAAGGCGTATTTTCCGGGCAATAATAAGAAGTTAGGAGGATTTTGATGGTCGAGCTGGAACAGGTGCTGCACCGGGTACAAAAGCCGGCCCGCTATACAGGCGGGGAGTGGAATGTCATACATAAAGAATGGGACAAAACGGCCGTAAAAGTGGCCTTTGCCTTTCCCGACGTTTACGAGGTCGGCATGTCCCACCTGGGCCTGCAGATCCTTTATCATGTGGTGAACAGCCGCCGGGATGCGCTCATGGAACGTACCTTCGCCCCGTGGGTGGATATGGAGGGAGTAATGCGCCGCCGGGGGCTTCCCCTGTTTACCCTGGAGTCCCACCGGCCGGTAGGGGATTTCGACATCCTGGCCTTTACCCTGCAATATGAAATGACTTTTACCAATATATTAAACATGCTGGATCTGGCTGGTATCCCCCTGCGCAGTGACCAGCGGGGACCGGAACACCCCCTGGTAATTGCCGGGGGTCCCTGTGCCTTTAATCCCGAACCCCTGGCCAGTTTTATTGACCTTTTTGTCATTGGTGAGGGGGAAGAAGTTTTTCAAGAACTGCTGGACCTGTACCTGGAGCTGGGCGGGCACCGGGCCGGCCGCCGGCGTTTTTTGCACCGGGCGGCGGGTATCGCCGGGATTTATGTTCCTTCCCTGTACCGGGTGGATTACCGTCCCGGTGGAATCCTTGCCGGCATCGAGCCCGTTACCGGCGGCGTACCACCGAAGGTGATCAAGCGGGTCATCCGCGACTTTGATCGGGTTCCCTTTCCCGTGAAACCGCTGGTCCCTTTCCTAGGTGTGGTTCATGACCGGGGTATGCTGGAGGTGCAGAGGGGTTGCACCCGGGGTTGCCGCTTTTGCCAGGCCGGGGTAATTTACCGGCCGGTGCGGGAAAAAAGCCCGGCCACCCTGCTGCGTCAGGCTGAAGAAATTGTGAAACACACGGGGTACGATGAGCTCTCCCTGGTATCCTTGAGTACCGCCGATTACTCCCGTGTTCAGGAAGTGGTACGCTCCATGCTGGATCGATTCGGGGGCATGGGGGTGAGCGTATCCCTGCCCTCACTACGGGTGGATGCCTTTTCCGTAGCCCTGGCCCGGGAAGTACAGCGGGTACGCCGGGCCAGTCTTACCTTCGCCCCCGAGGCCGGTACCCAGCGCCTGCGGGATGTAATTAATAAAGGCGTGACCGAAGAAAACCTCATGGAGGCGGTTTCGGCCGCTTTTGCCGCCGGCTGGCCGGCCATCAAGCTTTATTTTATGATCGGCCTGCCTACGGAAGAGGAAGAGGACCTGCAGGGTATTGCCGATCTGGCCCGGCGGGTGCTGGCCCGGGGAAGGGAACTGGGTGTACCCAGGAACAGGCTCAGGGTTACGGTCAGTGTCTCTTCCTTTGTGCCCAAGTCCCATACGCCCTTTCAGTGGGAACCCCAGGTGGAACTGGAAGAGTTGTACCGCCGGCAAAGAACCCTGCGGGGGCAGCTGAAGGAAAAGGGCCTGGTTTTTCACTGGCATGAAGCTGAAACCAGCTTTTTGGAGGCCGTCCTGGCCCGGGGAGACCGGCGCCTGGACCGGGTGCTGGAAGAGGCCTGGCGGCTGGGCTGCCGGTTTGACGGCTGGTCCGAGTGCTTTGACTTTGCAAAGTGGCAAAAGGCATTTCGTACAACCGGGCTGGATCCGGCCTGGTATGCCTACCGGCGTTATGCCTACGACGACCTTTTGCCATGGGATCACATTGATGCCGGTGTGAGCCGGGATTTTCTCATCCGGGAGCACAGGAGGGCCATGGAAGGAAAGACCACACCCGACTGCCGTACAGGTAAATGCCCGGGCTGCGGCCTCTGCCCCACCCTGGAAATAGAACCGGAAGTGCTGGACCGGGCAGAGGGTGTATCCGGATGAATTCCCGGTCGTTTGTAACAAGGATGCGGTGCGCATCTTACGCGAAGCACTGGAGTGAACGGGGACCCAGCACTCACCGGGATACCCGGGTCTTTCTAAAACCGGATGTGTCAATTAAACTAGAAATACCAGGAGCGGAGTCATGTTTTAGTGAGTGGTGGGCCGCATCCAGGAGGGTTAACTTGTTTTGCTCCTTGGATTAGACAAAATTACGCGCGTAATATAATACAGGAGGTATCCATTTTGCCCCGTTACCGGATTGAGTTTCGCAAAGAAGGCCCGGCCCGTTTCATCTCCCACCTGGACCTGGTGCGCACCCTGGAGCGGGCCATGCGCCGGGCCGGTCTGCCCCTGGCTTTTTCCCAGGGGTTTAACCCCCACCCCCGTTTCAGCCTGGGGGCGCCTTTACCAGTGGGAGTGAAAGGAGAAAAGGAGTATTTGGACCTGGAACTGGTGGCCGTGCTTCCGGTGGATGAAATGCTTAAGCGCTTGAACGATCAGCTTCCTCTGGGACTTAAGGTGACCCGGGTATGGCGCATTCCCGATGATGCGCCGGCACTGATGGCCACCATTGAAAAAGCCACCTACCGGGTGGACGTATCCCTGGCGCGGGAAATTACCCAGGAGGACCTGCAAAAAAGCATTGACGGGCTGCTTGCGGCCCCGGAAATCATCATTACCCGCCGGACCGGGGAGAACAGGGAAAAGGTACTGGATATCCGCCCGGGCATTTATGCCCTGTCCGGCCGGCTGGAAGATGGCCGTGCCAGGCTGGAGATGAGCCTTGCCGTGGGCAGCCGCGGCAATGTGCGTCCGGAAGAAGTGGTGCGGGTGCTGGCGGATAAGTTCGGGCTCCCGGCTGAAGACGAACAGCCCGGCGTGGTCCGGACGGGTTTATACCCGGCGGAACCAGAATAATCCTGTTAAGGTTAAATCTGAAAGAAGGTTTTGGTTTTGTTTAAAGAAATTGTCATTAACGCGGGAGAAGAGGAGACCCGGGTAGCGGTACTGGAAGACCGGGTGCTGGTGGAAATGTATATTGAACGCTCTTACCAGCAGCGGCTGGTGGGCAATATTTTCCACGGACGGGTGGAAAATGTGCTGCCCGGCATGCAGGCGGCCTTTGTGGACATTGGCCTGGAAAAGAATGCCTTCCTGTATGTGGAGGATGCCCTGCCGCCCCGTTCGGCCAACGGTTTACATAATCACGGCCTGGGGGCCAGCATTACCGATATATTAAAAAAGGGCCAGGATGTGATTGTCCAGATTGTCAAGGAGCCAATCGGTACTAAAGGGCCGCGGGTGACCACCCACATTACCCTGCCCGGGCGTTATGTGGTTCTCATGCCCACGATGGATTACATCGGCATTTCCCGGCGCATCGAACAGGACCGGGAACGGGAGAGGTTAAAAGAATTGGCGTCCCGTTTTAAACCCGAAGGTATGGGGCTGATCGTGCGTACGGTGGCCGAGGGGGTTGAAGAGGAGGACTTTGCCCAGGATGTGCAGTTGCTTACCCGGCTCTGGCGGAAGATCCTCCACCGGGCCAGCCAGGGACCGGTACCCAACCTGATCCACCGGGATCTGGAATTGATCCAGCGCATCCTGCGGGACGTTTTTACTGAAGATGTGGACCGGCTGACGGTGGATTCCCGCTCTGAGTATGAAAAAATCATGGAGCTTTTGGATATTACGTCCCCGAAACTGAAGTATAAGGTGTTTTTGGAAGAAAGGGAAAATATCTTTCAAGATTACGGCATTGAGCAGGAAATTGAGCGGGCCCTGAAGCGCAAGGTATGGCTCAAGTGCGGCGGCTACCTGGTCATCGATCAGGCCGAGGCCCTCACCGTGGTGGATGTAAATACGGGCAAGTACGTGGGCAGCACCAATTTGGAGGATACGGTGTTAAGAACCAATCTGGATGCGGCGGTGGAAATTGCCCGCCAGCTTCGTTTGCGTAACATCGGTGGGATCATCATTATCGATTTTATTGACATGCAGCAGGAGAGCCACCGGCGCCAGGTTTTAAAGGTTCTGGAAGAAGAAATCAAAAAGGATAAGACCAGGACCAATATACTGGGCATCACCCAGCTTGGACTGGTGGAAATGACCAGAAAAAAGGTCCGTCCCAGCCTGTCCGAGGTATTGCAGCGCCCCTGCCCTTACTGTGAAGGGCGGGGCAAGGTGCTATCGGAGGAAACGGTGGGCATTCATTTCAAGAACCGCATTATTGAGCTTGCCCGGCGTACCAGTGCCGGCACCATTTTAGTGGAAGCCCACCCCCTGGTGGCTGCCCGCTTGATCGGCAGCGGGGGGGTTAACCTGCGGGAGCTGGAGCAGAAAACGGGTAAAAACCTTTATATCCGCGGTTCCCAGGGGCAGCATATCGAATCGGTAAGCATCCGGCCGCTCTACAATAAAGAAGAAGTCATTGCCCACACTTTGCCGGTGAAGCCCGGCCAGGTGCTGGAGGTGAAGGTGGAAGAACCCCATATCTCCAACACCAACGACGGGATTGCCCGCATTGACGGCTTCATCCTGGACATTGAGGGAGCCGGTTCCCTGGTGGGTGAAACGGTGCCCGTGGAGGTAAGCAAGGTCTACCGTACCTACGCCCGCGCCCGGCTGGTGAAGTAATTCCGTAATTGTTCAAAAAAACTGCTACCATCGGCGCTGTGCCGCGTTGTCCAAAGCGAGCGACTTGCGGAGCGCTGGTAACAGCACCCGGCAAAGCGAGGGTAACCGGACTGCGGCGCGAAACCAGCGGCACCGAAATGTAGCTTTAGAAAAGGTTACTTACTGAAATGACAAAAAGATGACAGTTAAGGTACAAATGCCATGCCGCCTTTGCAGCGCCGCTAGTCCGGTCCGAAGCGAGCCGCGGTGCTGTCAGCGCGGAGCACCGGAGCGAGCGTGGACAACACGGCACCATAGCCGGGTTACTGAACATTTACGTAAATTCCCGTTTTGCTTGACAAAACTGCCGGTTGTGTTAAAATGTTATACCGTAGGCAGTTTTCGCGCTGCCGCAACCGCACGAAAGGGGTTTTATATAAAAGGGCAAAGTCCCTACCTGCTTTCGGCGAGACCTGGAAAAGGGGAGGTTTTATCTTTGTACGCCATAATTGCCACAGGCGGCAAGCAGTACCGTGTGCGTGAAGGGGATACCCTTCTGGTAGAAAAGCTGGCGGTGGAACCCGGCGAAGTGGTGGAAATCGACCAGGTGCTGGCCGTGGAAAAGGACGGGGAGCTCCGTGTGGGCAGCCCGGTGGTGGAAGGGGCCAGGGTAATCTTAAAAGCCGTGCGCCACGGCCGGGGTCCCAAGATTATCGTCTTTAAGTATAAGCCCAAGAAAAACTACCGCCGTAAAAAAGGACACAGGCAGCCTTTTACCGAGGTTATCGTTGAAAAAATCGAAGCCTGAAGAAGCCGTGCTTTAGGGGCCGGCCTTAGCAGGAGGTGAGAATTTATGGCGCATAAAAAAGGTGTTGGCAGCTCGCGTAACGGCCGGGATTCCAATCCCAAGTTTCTCGGCGTAAAGCGTCAGGACGGTCAGTTCGTCACCGCCGGAAGCATTCTGGTACGGCAGCGGGGAACCCGCATTCACCCGGGGCGTAATGTAGGCAAAGGTGGTGACGATACCCTGTTTGCCCTGGTAGACGGTGTGGTTTCCTTCCACCGCAAAGGTCGCGATAAAAAGCAGGTTAGCGTGATTCCAGTGGCGGCATTATAAACTGTTAAAGACCGCGGTGTGGGCCAGCTTTGGGGCTGGCCTTGATTTTTCTTAAAGGGACTTTTATTGTCCGGCAGGGATTCCTTTTTCTGTATAGAAAAAGTTATCCTGTCGAGTATAATGCTGGGGGAAGGTTTGTATGGAACTAAGATCCCTGCTGGAGTTTGTCCGCCTGCAAAGGCACGACTTTCTCAACCACTTACAGGTAATCTCCGGGTTTATTCAAATGAACAAGGGGGAAAAGGCGCGGGAATATCTCCTGGAAGTGGCCCGGGAACTGGAGCGCCTGGCTAAAATCGTCCATTTGCAGATGCCCGAGGCCACCGCGGCGTTTCTGGCAGCCCTCGCCGGGGCCGTTAATTTACAGGTTGAAGTGAACTACGACATTCAGTGCAATCTGGCCGATTGTGTGGTTCCCGGGGCACAAGCCGGTGCTGCCCTGGAGGCGGCCTTTTCCCAGGCCTTGTCCGGCCTGTCTTCACCCGGGTTTGCCAACCGCCGCCTGGAGATCAGCCTGCAGGAGTCGGAAGGGTTTTACACCTTCCGCCTCGTCTTTCCCGCGGCTGCCCCTATCGAACCCCTGAGGGAAAAAATCTCCGCCGTTAACGAACTTTTGGCCAGTTACGGTGGTCAGGCAGGGGTGGTTGGGGTTGAAAAGGAGGGGCAAAGTCTTTTTGAAGTTTTTCTTGTTTTTCCCCGCCGGGTGTTCTGAACCCTTTCAATGAGGTACATAATAAAAGCAAAGGTGAAAGAGTATGTTTTATGATACCGCAAAAATTTATGTCAGGGGAGGAGACGGCGGAAACGGGTGTGTGGCCTTTCGCCGGGAAAAGTACGTACCCGAAGGTGGACCGGCGGGAGGTGACGGCGGCCGGGGCGGCAATGTGATCCTGAAAGTGGATCCGGGGCTGCGTACACTGGTGGATTTTCGCTACCAGCGCCATTATAAGGCCGGGCGGGGCCAGCACGGCATGGGTAAGAACATGCATGGCAGGCAGGGAGAGGACCTGATCCTCAAGGTTCCTCCGGGTACGCTGGTGCGGGATGCCGCTACCGGGGAAGTGATTGCCGACCTGGTGCACCCGGAGCAGGAAGTGGTGGTGGCCCGGGGAGGACGGGGAGGACGGGGGAATGCCCGTTTTGTCAGTCCGTTTAACAGGGCACCCCGCATGGCCGAAAAAGGGGAACCCGGGGAGGAGCGCTGGCTGGAACTGGAACTCAAGCTGCTGGCCGATGTGGGGCTGGTGGGTTTTCCCAATGCCGGCAAATCTACCTTAATTAGCCGGGTTTCCGCCGCCCGTCCGAAAATTGCCGGCTATCCCTTCACCACCCTGGTGCCCAATTTGGGCGTGGTGCGGGTGGACGAGGGGCGCAGTTTTGTCATGGCCGACATACCCGGCCTCATTGAAGGGGCCCACGCCGGCGCCGGGTTGGGCCACCAGTTTCTGCGCCACACGGAACGGACGCGCCTTTTGGTGCACGTCCTGGATATTGCCGGGAGTGAGGGACGGGATCCCCTGCAGGATTTTGAAATCATCAACCGGGAGCTGGCCCTCTATGACCCGGCCCTGGCGATACGCCCCATGGTGGTGGCCGCAAATAAAATGGATTTACCCGGGGCTACGGAGAACCTGGACCGTTTGCGTGAGGCCCTGGGTGACAGGTACGAGATTTTTCCCATCAGCGCCTTGAACGGGGAAGGCACAGCTCCCCTGATTTATCGCCTGGCTGAATTGCTTGACCGGCTTCCGTCCCCGGAGCCGGTGGTTGAGGAAAGGGTGCGCATTACCAGGGTGGAGGAGCCCCGGTTTACCATATCCCGTCAGGATGGGGTTTACGTGGTGGAAGGACGGGAGATCGAACGTCACGTGGCCATGACCGACTTGGAGAACGAAGAGGCGGTGGAACGGTTGCAGCGGATCATTTCCCGGATGGGTTTGGAAGAAGCGTTGAAAAAAGCCGGCATCCGGGAAGGGGATACGGTCCGGATCGGGAAATTTGAGTTTACTTATATGGAGTGAAAAAGGAGTGAAAAAGGGGCCTTCTCCACGGAAAGGGGAAGGCCTTTTAACTTTAAGAAGTTTGCAACGGCTCTAAAACGGTATAAAAACCAGATTAATGGGCAGGTATGATGCCGCCGGGGGCATGAAACGCAGGGTTTTTTGCTGCCCGGGTTCGATGATGCCCAACAGCGCCCCCTGGTTGGGGGGATTCAGCACTCCCCGGTTGGGCAGGTAGAAGGGCTGGCCGTCCCAGGTGGCCGCACCGGCAAAGGGCCCGCCCCGGGGCGAGAAAAACACGCCCATGCGGTGCTTCGACTCAATGGTTATTTCGTAAGACACACCGTAATTGCCCTTGTTATACCCCAGCAGGTTGGTGGCCCCGTCCCTGCCGTAAAGGAAGGAGTCACCCCCGCCGTCGGCAATTACCAGCCGGGCTGGCTTGTTTTCGTATAGGTGTACCGGCAGGAACCGGTTGGCCTGGGGAAAAGTGCCCCGGATGTGCTTGCCGTCCGGTGGAAGCGTGGACAGATCACTGTATGCGGTTATGGGATCCCCGTTTTCCGTGGCCACCACGGAAAAGAGTACCTCCCGGTCGGTATGTATATCAAAAATGCCGTGCACACATAGCCCCGGCGCAATGGGCTTGTGGCCCTCGTTTAGAATTTTGCTTTCCCCCGGTGCCAGGTAAATGGTCCGGGCCTGTTCCGCCCCGGTTGCCAGGTAGCGGTAGGTGGCCGCCCGGCCCGCGGCCATGGGGTCCCCGGGGCCGGCAGTGGCCTTTTTCCTGATGGTGACCGTGGCCGTATCAAGACCCTGGTTGGTGGCCAGGAGATAAACGTGCTGTTTGACGGTGCTCCCGTTAATGTGGTGGTAATAAAGCCGGGCCGTTCCATGCAGGGTGTCGGCGTACAGGATGCCTTCCCGGGTGACCACCTCCGGGCTGTTGCTGACCATCAACATTTCCCGGCTCATGGTGGTGGCGGGCTCTACCGCGGGCAGCTGGAGCATCTCAAGGGCCGACAAATCCAGGGGCTCGCCGGGGATGGGGTGGTGCAGGTTATAGGTTATCTCGTCCATCAGCACTTCTTCAGTGACGGTAATGGTTTTGCTGGCTACCTGGCTCCAGGCGCCGCGGCTGTCTTTAACCTGCAGGGTGACGGTGTATTCCCCCGGTTTGAAAAAGGCCCGCCGGTTGCCGTTCCACTTTGCTTCCACCAGATTGTCCCCGTCGGGGTCGTAACTTTCATCCCGGTAAATGACCGTTTCCCCCTGGGCCACGGTGGTCTTTTCGATCTCGAAGCGGGCCACCGGGGGCCGGTTTGGCGGGGGCGGTGGCGGCGGTAAGGTAATGCTGACTTCCCGGCTGGATGCCAGGTAGGAAACCTGGCATTTTAAAGTTTCAGCCACAAAGCGCAGGGGTATCAGGGTAGTGCCCTCGCTAATGGTAGGGGCACAGGGCAGGGATTGGAGCTGGCCCTCAACCATTGCCTCTTTGCTTTCCGGTTTAAGGCGTATCTCCCGCTCCTGTCCTTTAATGGTTATCTCCCGGGACTGGTTGTCCCAGTGCACTTCCATTCCCAGCGCTTCCACCAGAAAGCGCAAAGGTACCAGGGTAACGCCGTCTTTAATTACCGGTGCTGCCGGAAGGGGGTAAACTGCCCCGTTAACTATTGCCTGTTTGGAAGACAGTTTCAGGACAATCGTGCTGGTGGATGCGGCTGCCGGGGTGGAAGAAGGAAAAACAACAAACAGGCAAAGGACCGGCAAAACCATCAGGAGCTTCTGGCGAAATCCTTTCATTCAAAGACACCTCTCGACTTTCGCGTAGAACAGCACCCGGGCTCGCTTTGAGCCGGACCTGCTGGTGCCGCAAATGGGCCAAGCCTTATTTCCTGCAAGACACCTCCTTCCCATGGTTCGCTCTTTTCCAACCACGCCCATCTTTATAGACGCCTTCCGGTACTTTTTGGTTCCTCAATTTGGTTATTTTCTGGTCAGGGAAAACTAAAGGGTATGGTCAGCACTACTCTCAGGGGAAATAATGGGGAGTATGGTGGTCTGTTCTTGCTGCAGGGGACGACCGCCGCCCGGGGGGCCATAGTATCTTTTGGCATAGATCACCGGTTTGTGGTATACTGTTGCCGGTGGTGATATTTATGCCCGGGGAGAGGGATTTCCGCCATATTAAACGGGTTGTGGTCAAGGTGGGTTCCAGTTCCATTATCTATTCCACCGGGCGGCCCAACCTTTCCCGGATGGAACAGCTGGTGAGACAACTGGCGGATTTACACAACCAGGGTAAAGAAGTGCTCCTGGTCACTTCGGGGGCTATCGGGGTAGGGCAGCACCGGTTGGGTTACACCCGCCGGCCCAAAACCATGCCGGAAAAGCAGGCCGCCGCGGCGGTGGGACAGGGTATGCTCATGCACATGTACGAAAAATTCTTTGCCGAATACGGCGTGGTTGCCGGGCAGATCCTCCTCACCCGGGAGGATTTCAGCGACCGCAAGCGATTTTTAAACGCCCGCAACACCATGTATACCCTCTTGCGCCTTGGTGTGGTACCGGTAATCAATGAAAATGATACGGTGGCCGTGGAGGAAATAAAGCTGGGGGACAACGACAACCTGGCGGCCCTGGTGGCCACGCTGGTGGATGCCGGGTTGCTGATTCTTTTATCGGATATAGACGGCCTTTACGATGCCGATCCCCGCAAAAACAGCAGAGCCAGGCTAATTGCAGAAGTAACCGAAATCACGCCGGAACTGGAAGCCATTTCCGGAGGGGCGGGTACGTCCCTGGGCACCGGCGGTATTGTGACCAAGCTGCAGGCGGCACGCATTGCCATGCACTCGGGGATCATTACCGTGCTGGCCGGTTCTTCCGAAAAGGACGTGGTAAGGCGGGTGGTGGCCGGCGAACCCCTGGGTACGGTTTTCTGGCCCTGCAGCCGGCTGGAAAACAAGAAGCGCTGGATTGCTTTTAGCTCCACGGTGCACGGTCGCATCTATGTGGATGAAGGAGCGGCGCGGGCGCTGGTGGAAAACGGGAAAAGCCTCCTTCCTTCGGGAATTATACGGGTGGAGGGTTCCTTTGAGATGGGGAATACCGTGAGTATCTGTGATCCTTCAGGGAAAGAGATTGCCCGGGGTATAGTCAACTACTCCTCTTCCGAAGTGGAACGGATCAAAGGTTTGCAAACCAGGGATATCGCCCGGGTATTGGGGCATAAGGACTATGATGAGGTGGTCCACCGCAATAACCTGGTGCTGGATATTTAAATATGCCGTCAAGGTATTAAACAGGGGGTAGGGAAAGATGATCGAACAAATTGAGCGAGAGGTTAGGGAGAAAGCTCAAAAAGCCAGGGAGGCCGCCCGGCATCTGGCCTACCTTTCCACTGAGGTTAAGGACCGCGCCCTTTTGGCCATGGCCGACAGCCTGGTCAAGAACCAGGAGGGCATCCTGGCAGCCAACGAGGTTGATGTGCGGGCCGGCCGGGAGAAGGGCTTATCCCGGGCACTCATCGACCGTTTGCTGCTCACCCCCGAGCGCATTGAGGATATGGCCGAAGGGTTGAGGGCCGTGGCTGCCCTGCCCGATCCGGTGGGGGAAATCGAGTCCATGTGGCTGCGGCCCAACGGCCTGCAGGTGGGGCGCATGCGTGTTCCCCTGGGGGTAGTGGGGATGATTTACGAGGCCCGGCCCAATGTTACTGTGGATGCCGCCGGCCTGTGTTTGAAAGCAGGTAACGCCGTGGTGCTGCGGGGTGGCTCTGAAGCTATCAATTCCAACCGCGCCATTGTGACCGTCATTGCATCGGCTGCCGAACGCTCAGGTATTCCCGCCGGAGCCATTGAGCTCATTGAAAACACCGATCGGGCGGCAGTGAATGTAATGCTCAAGCTGAACGGTCTTCTGGATGTCCTTATTCCCCGGGGCGGGGCGGGATTGATCCGGGCGGTGGTCGAGAATGCCACGGTCCCGGTGATTGAAACCGGCGTGGGCAACTGCCACGTTTATGTGGACGAAGGTGCCGATCTGGAAATGGCCCGTTCCATCGTGATTAATGCCAAATGCCAGCGTCCCGGAGTTTGCAATGCCATGGAAACGCTGCTGGTGCACCGGGATGTGGCCCGGGAGCTGCTGCCGGGGCTTCTGGAGGATTTAAAGGCGGCCGGGGTAGAGGTACGGGGATGCGAGAAGACTCGTGAGCTGGCGCCCTGGGTAGTACCGGCTACGGAGGAGGATTGGGCGACGGAGTACCTGGACCTGATCCTGGCCGTGAAGGTGGTGGAATCCATGGAGGAGGCCATGGAGCATATTTATCACTACGGTACCAGGCACTCGGAAGCCATCGTCACCCGGGACTATGCCAGGGCCAGGCGGTTTTTGCGGGAAGTGGATGCGGCGGCGGTATATGTAAACGCCTCCACCCGTTTTACAGACGGTTACCAGTACGGTTTTGGGGCGGAGATCGGCATTTCCACCCAGAAGCTCCATGCCCGGGGCCCCATGGGATTGAAGGAGCTGACCACTTACAAGTATATTGTTTTTGGCGAGGGTCAAATCCGGAGTTAATGCGTTATTTTGGGGATTGAAAAGTAAAGGACAGGCTCTGGACAAAAGGCCTGTCCTTTTTTCCGCAATTACTTTGCGTTTAAGCCCTGGCCTGCAGGGCCGCTATTACCTCCTCGGAGGTGACAAACCGGGCGAATTCATCGCAGGCCCGGGACTGGAACCTGGTCCGGTTGCGGATGATTTTGAACTCCCTGGTTATGTTCAGATCCTTCAGCCGTACCGGTTTGATGGTACCCAGGGCCAGTTCTTTGCGGATGGTCCACTTGGAAAGGAAGGAGATACCCAGGCCCGCTTCCACGGCCTGCTTGATGGCCTGGGTGCTGCCCATGACAATTATCCTGGCCGGCGTAACATCCATCTGGCGCAGGGCGTTTTCCGCAGCCACACGGGTGCCGGAACCTTCCTCCCGGAGGATGAATGTGCAGGATTCCAGGTCCTCTCCCGTAGCCTGGGATTTGCCGGCCAGTGGATGTCCCGGGGAGACGATGAGCACCATTTCATCGGTGAGAAAAGGTTCCACCTGCAGGTGGGCATGCTCCACCGGCCCCTCCACCAGGCCGATGTCAATGCCTCCTTCCAGGGTTTGTTCATAGACCATGGCCGTGTTGCCGATGGTCATGGCCAGCTCCACATCGGGATACTTCTGGGCAAAGGCGCCCAGCAGCCGGGGCAGCACGTACTCCCCGATGGTCATGCTGGCCCCCACCGTAATCTTTCCGGTAACCAGTTCAATAAGGTCGGTTACCGCCCGTTCGGCCTCCTGGTGCAGGTTTAAAATTTTTTTGGCGTAGGAATAAAGGATGGTGCCGGCCTGGGTCAGTTCCACCTTTTTATTTGACCGGTCGAAGAGCCGTGCCCGGTAGTGCTCTTCCAGGGCGTGGATGTGCTGGCTGATGGCCGGCTGGGTGAGATTTAATACCTCTGCGGCCCGGGAAAAATTCTTTTTTTCTGCTACAGTTACAAAAACTCGCAATTGGTGATCGAGCACTATCTTTTCTACCCTCCAGTTGCGTATATTTGGTGACAACCTTTCGGCTGGCATTTTTAAACGCGGTAAATGTTGGGTGAACTCCGTTGAAAAATGTGAATTATTATATACTTAATAACACTTACTAATTCTATACGCACCCGTCAATCGTGTCAACAAGGGGTTGCTTTTTGTCACCGGGGCCATTAAAATGATGCTGAGGTTTTGGCTTATGGCACAGACGCTGAAAAGATTGGGCATCATGGGCGGCACCTTTGACCCCATCCACTACGGGCATCTGGTTGCCGCCGAGGGAGCCCGGCATGCCTTTCAACTGGAAAAGGTTATTTTTATTCCTGCCGGCCGCCCCCCCCACAAAACGAAGCGGAAAATTACCGACCCCCACCACCGGTGGATTATGACCGAACTGGCCGTGGCCAGCAATCCCTACTTTGATACATCCACCATCGAAGTGGAGCGGCCGGGATATTCCTACACTATCGATACAGTGCGGCAGATCCGGAGTCTTTACCCCGGGGCGGAAATTTTTTTTATTACCGGTGCGGATGCGGTACTGGAAATATTGAACTGGAAAAACGTAAATGAACTGCTGGAAATGTGCTGGTTTATTGCCGCCACCCGGCCCGGCTACCCGCTGGGGAATTTAAAGCGCCGGCTGGCGGGGATAGGTCCGGAGTACGTAAAGCGCATTATCCCGATGGAAGTGCCGGCGCTGGCCATTTCCTCCACGGAAATCAGGGCCCGCGTGCAGGAAGGGCGCCCCATCAAGTATCTCCTGCCCGAGCCGGTGGAGGCGTACATCCTGAACCGGGGGCTGTATAAATGAAATGGCCCGCGCGGCAGGGCGGCACCTGTCTGGAGTAAACCCGGAAAGCAGGTGCAGCCCGCCGTGGGGCCATCTTTTACGTTAAGTTGTTTACAGGTTTTACTGTTTATATAGATGCCTTTAGGGGCTTTCGCGCACGGCGGGCGTTTTATCCACAATCCACAGGAAGAGACCGTTACCTGTCCGGCGGGAATTGGTAGAGGGGTAGTCTGTCCTTTTTGGCCTGAATAGCTGGTAACATGAAGGATGAGATGGAAATAGATACCGGTTAGATGCTGTAATTGGACAATCCAAATGCAAGCTGTTCCCAACAGTCTGGTAGTTTCTGTTATTTGCCAGAGGTTGGGCTATTGGGTGGTTTAGCGACTGTACCTAAAAGATGCTGCGTAATAGTGTTCATAGCAAAACCTAGTGGCAGTCATCCGCGCAGTACACCCACACAGTCTCGCGCACAAATACCTCGTGAAACCGGTTTTTCTGATCGACCAGGGCCTTCCTTCGGCTATGGTATAAACGAGGAGATCCGCCAGGACGGGGAGGTCCGTGACGTCCCACGCTACAGCAAAATATTTTTAAATCGTATCGATATTCTCAATAACAATAGCCCCTGTTTTAAAATCCAAGCAATAATAATATTCTTTGTCATTTGTCCTAGCAACAACATACCAACAAACATTACCTTCATTATAGGGAGCAAGGTATATTTTTTGAACCATTTCCCTTATAATGCCTTTTTGCTCCAATATAAAATATACTCTCTCTTCATCAATACCTTCATCGATCATGACCGAATCAACTTCGACTACTTGACCAGTATATTTATCTTTTTTCAACCATAAAGCCTTATTACGGTCAAACTCATCTTTTCCTGCAATCATTGTATAAGTATCCAAAAATTCGGAAAAACGAATTGGTGTGTATTGCATATTTTCAATATCTTTTAAGAGTTTATGACTTAACACATATGCTTTCGCTTCTTCAAAATCAGGCCCTCTTACAGGACCAATTAGTGGTACATTATTTTTATAAAGATTTTCATTACCCGGTAGTTCCAATCCTTCAGATGAAATTTTAACAATTCTCATACGGCTATCCCATACGACTTTTGCTCCTAACGCTTCAGTAATAAAACGAAGCGAAACCATAGTTCGCCCGTTTACAATAACTGGTGGCTGTTCGAAAAAAACAATTTTACGATTTATAAGTGCTTTAGAAGAGCCTATAGTCAAAATTACTTCCACATCTCCCTTTTTAACTAATACCTGCGGATCCTTCCAATCTATAGATGCAAAAAATATTTCAGCAATTTTTCGCAACGGCACCAAAATTCTTCCATTTACAACGATAGGATCCTCGTCAAAGGTTATTTTCTTTTCATTTATGTATATTTTTATATTAGCGGGACTGTACCCAATGACCATAGTGGGAAAAGTCATTATAGGAATAAACATCAATAATAACAATAAAATATATCTATTCATTTTAAACCACTCCCCGCATGTGCATAAAATTAATTAAATTAACCCTAAAAAATAATCTTTACTGGGAGGCCATATAACTTAGAAAAAAGTAACGCATTAATTTTCAATAGGTCACCCTAGCCTCTCAGTAAAGACTAATTATTTTGTTAGATAATATATTTTACGGCTGGGGATCAAACTGGTCAAAATATATTGCTTGATAATTACGACCATAAGCTATATATATTCATCGGGGTGCTATAAACATTATCGTGAACCTCCATATACTGATGACCCTCACAGGATCCGTTATAATAAAATTCAACCCATCCAACACCCGTGACAGAATGATCTCTATAATAAGTTTGACCAACAAAACTTATAACATTTGGCCCATTATTTGTAATTCCTGATTTATACGCATTCCATGTGGGTGGATTGAGATACCATGCATCTGCGCTGCTAACACCACGATTTCGAGCAAAATTTCTCATTCCTGGAGAAATATTATTCACTGGTGTCGATCCATCACTTGTACAATGAGTCAGTGGCGTCATATATTTTTATGGGTTCTTGGATTTTTACGGTTTTATTGCGCCATACAGAATCTTTATTAGCACTTTTATCAAGTAAAACTTAAAATATAGCTGCCTTTCTTGCTTCTTCAACAGATACAGTGTCGTCCAACACATTACTAGCAGATGACATGCCTGGGAATAACATGAATAAAACCAGACAACTCACTAAAAAGGCTGTAAACATATTTTTTCTCATCATTCGCCCTCCTTTGTATTAAAGGAATTAGATAGCCGTATATTTTTACTTACCTTCCTATAACTTGTTAAATATCATAACTAATCACCATCCTTTTTTATGATTATTATTTTGCTAAAATTTCACCTACTTGTCAGTGGATCAAAAACTTTTATAACGGTTTTTATAATAATTACTTAGCCCATAAAAATGCTCAAAATATCTGATGTAACAGCTTTAAAGTGATTTTAGATAGCTGAACACCACGCTGCTGCAAGTAGTATATTAACTGCTTTGCCTGACCCGTACAATAATCCCTCCCCTCGGAAGTTAAATTATTCGGCATAATGGGTATGCTTGGCTAGGTCCGCGCCTACACTTAAGGTTTCAGGTATAATCTTGTGCTTTTGATTCTGTTGTTTCGAAAACAGTCTCCATATAATCTTATATTCCAGTAATTCTAATTAATCTCACACCTGTGTTAGTAATTGAGTCCCAAGGAGCATGCCTCCTGTCACTTGTATGCGTATTTACAGTAGGGTACCATACGAGACCATCCTTATAGCAGTATGCAATAAAACCGGTATGTTCAAAAGCGCTATCTGAATCCAAATTATAGTGAATAATATCTCCAACACCTAAGCGGGTAATATCGCTTGTTATATAGCCAGACGGTGTTCCGTTAGTGGTATTGTTTACTATATATTCTTTTAGTGGGTCGACATTACACCATGAAGCTGACCAAGTGTCATCAGCAGTTGATCCACCGGCGTTCCGGTAATACCAAGTGTGGGGTCCTGTTGTGTCATTTAAAGTTGCTTCACCTGCTCTGATATTTTGTGAAGCATAGTTTGTACAGTCACCGCCCTGTGTGGAGAAGTCTATATAGTTTGGATCATATCCATAACCGTCGTCACTAGTATCTTTGGTGGCATATCTATCAGCATGTTGTGCAGCGCTAGTACGATCGTACCACCCTGTTCCCGGCGGAACAACCGAATCCTCTTTCTCTAGACTAAACGTGCTTGAGCTCTCATTTTTTAGAGTATCTATGTTCCTGCTGAATCGCGGTAGCATAGAAAATAACTCTTCAATGGCCTTACCTTGTTCTTTGTTAAGCCTGATAAGTTGTGTTATTGAATCTTCATAAAAATCATTAATAATTTTCCAGGATGAGCCAACTTTTCTTAATGTAATTTCATGAAGCGTGCTTTCTGTTGTTTCAAATGGGAGGTTTTTATATTGGTAAGTACATGTATCAAAAACACGGACTTTCGCGTTGTTTCCAGATATTTTTATTTCCTCAAAATTTGGTTTGAGGCTGAATTTCTCTATGGGAAGATCTCTTAATTTTCTCCACTCTACTAATATGCGACGTACATCTTTCTCAAATTGTGCACTCTTGGCTGAAACCGGGTCCTCTCTAAGAAAGAAGTTGTCAATTGAAACCTCAGTTAATGTTGAAAGTGATTCGTACTTGGAAGCAAAATACTTAGTTATTGTTGACTTGATTGCAGCCTCATCAGCAACATTGGCCTGGCCTAAAGTGTTATTACCAAACATTGCTAGTATTACTACTGCTGGCATTACTAATGCCAATACAATGATAAATTTTAATTTTTTCACCTTATCCCTCCTAGTGTATTTGTTTATGAGATGAAAAAAGCCGGCACGAACACAATTTTAAGCTTTACCTGCTGGCCCTGTAACAACTCACGGGCCAGGAGCCCCCTGAGATTACTGAAGGGTTCCCCGAACTGTATGCGAACTTATCCTCCAGTGATTTGCGAATCTGCTTATAGATTGTGGATGACACCTCCTTCCCCAAGAAAGGATTATTACTCTTGATTACAGAAAACTAAGCAATTAAAAATTTAATCACATTCCAACCTCATTTTTCTAAATTACTTAAACACTTTTTCAAACTTTTAAAACTGTGAAATTACTGTTCACTATAAAGACGGATCAAAAGAATTTTTGGATCCCTTATTTCTAAAAATGAAATGTTATATTTTTTAGAACTAACTTCCCTAAAACATTTTTAAACAGAAGGAATTTTTATATATTCTGTAGAATGTTTGCCAGGAAATAAAAGGATTAAATCTAGATAAAAGACCAGGACGCCAGGCCACGGTTTAAGGCTTCAGGGAGGCTAAGCGGGCCAGAATACTGCAAAAAGAAACAGGCCCCCCTGTTCTCCAAAAAAGTTTCAGGGAGGGTTTTTCATTTGGAGAAGGAAACACTCCTGCAAAAATTAAAAGATAAAGATCCTCAGGCTCTGAGATTTCTTTACCAGTAATTTCTAAGACAAACCGAAGAACAATTTAAAGG
>DYEX01000032.1 GCA_020725525.1 Desulfovirgula sp. | reverse complement strand
CCAGCACTCACCACAATATGACTCTGCTCCCGGTGTTTCAGGTTTAATTGACAAATCAGGTTTTGGGAAGAGCTAGTGTTCCAGTGAGTGCTGGGTCCCGCTCACTCATGGCTTCCGCGTAAGATGTGCACCGCGGCTCGCTTCGGGCCGCCCAGCACTCACTGAAAAAACTATACTGGAAAGGGACCAGTATTTCTGCTTGTCACAGCAGGCATGGAAAGAGCACCATTACCGGTGAGTGCTGGGCGCAAAATCGTTCGCTCTGGACAACGCCGTGCCTTTGTGGCGGCCCAAAGATTTGCGGCACGCCGTGTTCCAGAGGCATGACACGCAGCGTTCCAATACTTGCGATACGGCGTGAAGTTACAATATAATACTGTTACGTATTCGTAATGTTTCCAGAATACTGTTACGTGTTCGTAACGTTTTCTAGCGAAAGGTGACTACCATGACGGTGCAGGGTCTGGTAATAGAAAAAGTAGCCCCCGGCAGCATTGCCGCCGAACTGGGTATGGAACCGGGGGACCGCGTGGTGGCAGTAAACGGCCTGCCGGTGGAGGACATTCTTGACTACCGCTTTTTAACCTGTGACGAGGAACTCACCATTACCCTGGTCAAGGCCAGCGGCGAAAAATGGCTCTGTGACGTGGAAAAGGACTTCGATGACGACCTGGGAGTGGATTTTGCGGGCGGAGGGCTGGAACCCATCCGTCGCTGTCAGAACCGCTGCCTTTTCTGCTTCGTCGATCAGATGCCCCGGGGCCTGCGCCCCACCTTATACGTCAAGGATGACGATTACCGCCTTTCCTTCACCCAGGGCAATTTCATTACCCTGACCAACTTGAGGGAAAGGGATCTGGAACGCATTACTCAGCAGCGATTAACACCCCTCTACATATCGGTGCACACAACCAATCCCGCTTTACGGGAAAAAATGCTCGGCCACCCCCGGGCCGGCCAAATCATGGAGCAGCTGCACCGGCTGGCTCAAGGGGGCATTGAAATGCACACCCAGGTAGTCCTCTGCCCGGGGATAAATGACGGGGTAGAACTGGAAAGCACCGTGAGGGATCTGGTGAACTTCTGGCCGGCGGTACGCTCCGTGGCCATCGTTCCCGTGGGCCTCACCCGGTACCGGCAGGGGCTCTTTCCCCTGCGCTCCTTCACCCACGAGGAAGCAGCTGAAATAGTGGAACAGGTACGGTCCTGGCAGGACCACTGCCTGGAACGCTGTGCCCATGCGGTGGTTTTTGCCAGCGACGAATTTTATTTGCTGGCAGGACGGGAGGTTCCTCCCGCTTTCCGTTACGATGATTTTCCCCAAACGGAAAACGGGGTGGGGCTGGTTCGTCTTTTTCTGGATGAATGGGCGCAGGTGGTTAGATCCCTGCCCGAGTCATTGCCCCACCCGCGCCGGGTGACCGTAGCTACGGGTGTGCTGGCGGAAGGAATTCTGGCACCTGTGGTGGTCAGGTTGAACAGAATTGATAATTTGACGGTGGAGCTGGCTGTCATCCCCAACACTCTCTTTGGCCCACAGGTTACCGTAGCCGGCCTTATTTCCGGTAGGGACATTTTGTCCGCCCTGGAAGGTCAAAATCCAGGACAAACATTAATCCTGCCGGCGGTAATGCTGCGCCAACCGGAGCAAGTCTTTCTGGATGGTATAACCCTGCCTGAACTTTCTAGCCGCCTGAACCGCCCCGTAACCGCGGTTGAGGGTCCGGCAGAGCTGGTGGCGGCCTGTTTGGAAAGTGAGGGATTTTGCCATTGTCCAAGCCGATAGTAGCTATTGTGGGACGGCCCAATGTGGGCAAGTCCACCCTTTTTAACCGCCTGGTGGGCAGCCGGGTAGCCATAGTGGAAGATCAGCCCGGAATAACCCGGGACCGGCTTTATCAGGATGCTGAGTGGGCCGGGCGCGTTTTTACGCTCGTAGATACCGGCGGGCTGGATTTTGCGGAATCGGGGGACATTCCCCAACAGGTGCGCCGGCAGGTGGAGCTGGCCATTGCCGAAGCCGACGCCGTTCTCTTTCTGGTGGATGCCCGGACCGGATTAACCAGTACGGATGAAGACGTGGCGGCTTTGCTGCGACGCACCAATAAGCCCGTGCTGCTGGTAGCCAACAAGGTGGAAAATTTCCACCGTACCGATCAGCTGGTAGACTTTTACCGGCTGGGCCTGGGTGAACCCATCCCCGTTTCGGCAGCCCAGGGAATGAACACCGGGGATTTGCTGGACCGTCTGGTATCGGTTTTGCCTCCCGCAGCCGCGGCGGAAGAGGAACCCGATACGATCCGCATTGCCGTCATCGGACGGCCCAACGTGGGCAAATCCTCCCTGGTTAATGCCATTCTGGGTGAAGAACGGGTCATTGTGAGTGAGGTTCCCGGTACCACCCGGGACGCCATTGACACCTATTTTGAGCGAGGGGGGCGCCGCTACATGCTGGTGGATACGGCCGGCATCCGGCGTAAGAGCCGGATTGAGGAAGCCGTAGAAAGATACAGTGTCATCCGTTCCCTGAGGGCGGTAGACCGCTGTGAGGTAGCTCTGGTGGTGCTGGACGCTCTGGAAGGGGTCACCGATCAGGACAAGCGCATTGCCGGCTTTGCCCATGAACAGGGTAAGGCCAGCGTGCTGGCAGTGAATAAATGGGATCTGGTGGAAAAGGATACCCACACCGCCCAGCGTTTTACCGAAGTCATCCGCCGAGAACTGGCATTCATGACCTACGCCCCGGTAGTCTTCATTTCTGCCCTTACACGAAAGCGGATTCCCCGGCTTTTAGAACTGGTGGACCTGGTGGCGCAACAGCAGTGTTTGCGCATTAATACATCCGATTTAAACAGACTGATCAAAGACGCCGTATTACACACCCCCCCGCCGGCCAGTAAAAACCGACGATTGAAAATACTTTACGCCACCCAGGGTGGGGTAAAACCACCCACCTTTATCCTTTTTGTCAACGACCCGGAGTTGATGCACTTTTCTTACCTGCGCTATCTGGAAAACCAGCTCCGGGCAGCCTGTGGTTTTGAGGGAACGCCCATCCGCTTCGTACTGCGGCAGCGGGATTAAGAGGGGGGGAGAAAAATGGTTGTCCTGGCCGTGGTGGTCAGCTATTTGATTGGCTCGATTCCCGTGGGCTACCTTTTGGGTCGTGCCCGGGGGGTCGATATCCGGCAGCACGGCAGCGGCAATATAGGAACTACCAATGTCTGGCGCAACCTGGGCCCTGTGGCCGGAGTAACCGCCTTAATTGGTGATGCCGGCAAGGGTCTGGCAGCCGTGCTCCTGGGACGTTACCTGGGAGGGCATGGTCTTGAGCTGGTCTGTGGCCTGGCCGCCATTGTCGGGCACAGCTGGCCGGTATTTCTGGGCTTTCGGGGAGGGAAAATTATAGCCACCGGCCTGGGGGTTTTCCTGGGTCTTTCCCCGGTAGCCGCTCTTCTGGCCCTGGGTCTATGGCTGGTGGTGGTAGCGGTTTTTCGTTACGTTTCCCTGGGCTCCATAGTGGCTGCAGTCTCAATGCCCGTGTGGATGCTTATTCTCCACCAGCCTCCGGAGTACCTGGCCTTTGCTTTTGTGGTGGCGGTAATTGCCGTATACAAACATATACCCAATATCCGCCGGCTGCTGGCCGGCACCGAGTCAAAAATTCGTTAAAGGGAAGGGTTGGCGGTGGTGAAACAAAAGGTAGCCATCCTGGGAGCCGGCAGCTGGGCCACAGCCCTGGCCGTGCTGCTGGCCGGTAAAGGTATACCGGTGGACATGTGGTCGCGCCGGGTGGAACTGGCCGCGCAAATCAAGGCCGAAGGGCAGAACAGCCGTTATTTGCCGGGAGTCCCCCTCCCTCCAAATGTGCGCGTTTTGACGGAACTGCCCGCCGTAGTAACAAATGCCACCGCGGTTATTTTCGGCGTGCCTTCTCATGCTTTCCGGGAAGTCCTGCGCGCCGCGCTCCCGCACCTTCCGACCCGGGCACTGCTGGTGAATGCAGCCAAGGGCATAGAAGAAGATACTCTCCTTCCCCTGTCCCGGGTGTTTGCCGCGGAAGCAGGGGAAGATGAAGCCGACCGTTATGTGGCCCTTTCCGGGCCCAGTCATGCCGAAGAAGTGGGGCGGGGGATTCCCACCGCCGTGGTGGTGGCCGGGCGGGATCTGGCCGCGGCCGAGGCTGCCCAGGATCTCTTCATGACCGGCAACTTCCGGGTTTATACCAATCCCGATGTAGCCGGGGTGGAACTGGGCGGTGCCCTGAAGAATATTATTGCCCTGGGCACAGGCATCGCCGACGGACTGGGTTTTGGGGACAACACCAAAGCAGCTTTAATGACCCGGGGACTGGCTGAAATCACTCGCCTGGGATTGGCCCTGGGGGCCAATCCCCTGACCTTTGCCGGTCTGGCCGGGGTGGGGGATTTAATTGTCACCTGCACCAGTATGCATAGCCGCAACCGCCGGGCCGGGATTGAAATTGGCCGGGGGAAGAGTCTTTCGGAGGCAGTGGCCAGCGTGCAGATGGTGGTAGAGGGGGTACGCACCACCCGGGCCGCCTACCGCCTGGCGGCCCAACATCAGGTGGAAATGCCCATAACCGAGCAGATGTACCGGGTGCTTTTTGAGGGCCTGTCTCCCCGGGAAGCGGTGGTCAACCTGATGAGCAGGGGACGCCGGCGCGAGATGGAGGAAGTGGCCCTGGCCGCCGCACAATGGCGTGAAAAGTCCCGGCAGTAGCCAACGCCCGCCGTGGATGACGGCGGGCGTTTTTTAGACTAACGCAGGATTCTGGTTGCCCCGCGGTAATTGGCGGCATAGTAAGATTCATTGAGGGAGGAATAGACTACCCCTTTTTTGGAAGAAGAATGAATAAACTGGTCCTGTCCCACATAAATACCCACGTGGTCAATATCACCGCTGCCGTAATAGCTGAAGAAAACCAGATCTCCGGGGGACAACTCCTCACGACTGACCCGGATGCCCAGCCGGGCTTGAGCGGCCGCATTGTGGGGCAGATTTATACCCGCTTCGCGAAAAACATAGGAAGTAAAGCCCGAACAATCGAAGGCCCCCGGACCGCTCCCCCCGTAAACATAGGGCCTGCCCAGTAAGGAAACAGCCCTGGCCAGCACCGTCCTCACGCCGTCCGTTTCTCCCCGGGATACCTGACGGCCAGAAGACACCCGGGCGCTATCACCGGGTATAATCAAAATCTGCCCCGGATAAATCAGGTCGGAGGTTAGTTGATTGGCCTCCATGATGGCCTGTTCACGCACGCCGTAACGCTGTGCGATCACATACAGTGAATCCCCCGGACGGACGGTATATCTGTTAACCCCGGCACGGGTATTTTTACTGGTTGTCATGGAGTTTGGGGACGGTTTTGCCTGCCTCGAGCCGGGGATAATCAGTGTCTGACCCGGGTAGATCAGATGGCCGTTTAAACTGTTAGCTGCCTGCAAAGCCTCAACGGTGGTTCCGTACCGCTGGCTGAGCTGGTAAAGGGTGTCACCGGGTACCACCGTGTGGTTGAGGGCAGCCCAGGAAATCGCAGGAAAAAAGCACATAAATAAAAAGCTCAACAGAAAGGCCCGCCACAGGAGTCCTGCCTTTACCGGCGGGCAAGGCATCCTTTTCATGCATCACTCTCCTCTCCTGACAACTTTTTCTTGACTAAAAGATTGTTCGACATCAAGTGTGGGATTCCTGCCAGAGTAGCCAAATTTTTTCCTTAATTCAGTTGCGACATAGAATTCCCGGCACAAAAAAGTTCCCCCGGTCATAATCCACCGGGGGCTTAATATATATATATTGTTAATGTATGCCATTGGAAAAAACTACACTTTGACTCCGGCTCCCAAAAACCTTTCTTTAATTTAAGGAGGGAACATGTCCATGGAAAAAGTGGATATCTTCCGGGACATCGCAGAACGTACCGGCGGCGATATTTATCTGGGTGTGAGTGGCGGCGTCCGCACGGGCAAGTCCACATTTATCAAACGTTTTGCCGAACTGTTGATGATTCCCAGCATTGAAAACCCCTACGACCGGGAACGGGCCAAGGATGAGCTGCCCCAGAGCGGTGCCGGCAGGACGGTCATGACTACCGAACCCAAGTTCGTACCCAACGAGGCCGTAGAAATTACCATTTCACCCAACCTCAAGGTGAAAATGCGCCTGGTGGACTGCGTGGGTTATCGGGTGGAGGGTGCCCTGGGCTATGAAGATGAAGGCGGCCCGCGCATGGTCTCAACCCCCTGGTTCGACGAACCCATTCCCTTCCAGGAGGCCGCGGAAATCGGCACCCGCAAGGTCATTGCGGATCATTCCACCATGGGCGTGGTGGTCACCACTGACGGTAGCATCACCGATATCCCACGGGAAAATTATATTGAAGCAGAAGAAAGGGTTATTGCCGAGTTCAAGGATATCAACCGCCCCTTTCTGGTGCTTTTAAACAGTACCCATCCCCAGGACCTCCAGACTACAGCCCTGGCCGAAGAACTGGCTGCCAAATATGATGTGCCCGTTTTACCGGTGGATTGCCTGCAAATGAGCCAGCAGGACGCTCTTTTTATTCTGGAAACGGTGCTGATGGAATTTCCTGTCAATGAGGTTAACATACTGCTGCCCCAGTGGGTGGAGGAACTGGACAGCAACCACTGGTTGCGGCAAAAAGTGGAGGAATCGGTGCGTGAGACCATCCAAAACGTGCGTCGCCTACGGGATATTAACGGTGCAGTGGAAAGGCTGGGAGACTACGACTTTGTACAATCGGTTAACATCACCAAAATGGATATGGGTACCGGGGTAGCGGCCATTGAAATCACTTCTCCCCCGGAGCTTTTCTTCCAGGTACTCAGTGAAGAGTCGGGCTTCGAGATTAGCGGAGACCATGAACTTTTCCGGCTGGTTAAGGAACTGGCCGTGGCCAAACGGGAATACGACAAAGTGGCCCAGGCTCTGGCGGAAGTGCGGGATACCGGTTACGGGGTAGTCACTCCCAGCCTGGATGAAATGGTCCTGGAGGAACCGCAGTTAATCCGGCAGGGAAGCCGCTTTGGGGTCAAGCTTAAGGCCACCGCCCCCTCCATTCACATGATCCGGGCGGACATTGCCACCGAGATTACTCCTATTATCGGTACTGAACGACAATGCGAAGAACTGGTTCGTTACATGCTCACCGAGTTTGAATCCAACCCGCAGAAAATCTGGCAGTCCGAAATTTTTGGCAAATCTGTCCATGATCTGGTGAGGGAAGGAATTCAAAACAAATTGTATCGTATGCCTGAAAACGCCCGGGCAAAACTGCAGGAAACCATTCAGCGTATCGTCAATGAGGGAAGCGGTGGACTTATCTGTATAATTATTTAACCGGTCCCAGGCCGGTTTTTTATTTGCTCTCAACCAGTTAACGATGATAAAATATTCATGGCTGCATAAGGGACAAGTGTCCGAAGGAAGGAGAGAGGGTTTTGCAGGCACCGGTAAAAGTAGCACTCTTAGGTCTGGGAACGGTGGGCCGGGGAGTTTACCGCATTCTCACCGGCAACGCGGAAAATATTGCCCAAAAGGTGGGTGCCCCCATTGAAATTGCCCACATCCTTGTCCGCGATCTGACCAGGGACCGGGGGATCCCGCTGGACCCCGCCCTGCTTACTGATAATTTCCAGGACATCCTGGACGACCCGGAAATTGCCATTGTGGTGGAGGTAATGGGTGGTATCCACCCGGCCCTGGACTATGTCTCGGCCGCACTGAAGCGGGGCAAAAGTGTGGTCACGGCCAACAAAGATATGATTGCCCTGCACGGTAGGGAGCTCTTTGCCGCCGCCGCGGCCAGCGGCGCCGGCCTGCTTTTTGAGGGCAGCGTGGGGGGAGGCATTCCCATTATCCGCCCATTGAAGCAATGTCTGGCGGCCAACCGTATTCAGGAGATAATGGGCATTATCAACGGCACAACCAACTACATGTTGAGCAAAATGACTCAGGAAGGATTGGATTTCGACCAGGTATTGCGGGAAGCGCAGGCCAAAGGGTATGCCGAGGCAGACCCCACCGCCGATGTGGATGGGCTGGATGCTGCCCGTAAGCTGGCCATCCTGGCTTCCATCGCCTTTAATTCCCGCATCACCTTAAACGATGTCTACGTGGAAGGGATCAACAAAATCACCTCCCGGGACATTGCCTATGCCGGCGAGTTGAACTATGTGATCAAGCTGCTGGCCATTGCCAAAGAAACTCCCGAAGGTATTGAGGTGCGGGTACATCCCACCATGATCCCCAAAAACCACCCCCTGGCTTCAGTCAACGATGTCTTTAACGCCATTTTTGTCCGGGGTGACGCCGTGGGCGATACCATGTTTTACGGCCGGGGCGCCGGGGAATTACCCACGGGCAGCGCCGTAACGGCAGACATCATGGATGCAGCCCGCCATATTATACATAAGGTACCCGCATTCATTGGCTGCACCTGTTACGAAGAAAAGCCGATCAAGCCCATGACCATGACTGAGAGCAAGTTTTACATTCGTCTGACGGTGGCCGACAGACCGGGAGTGCTGGCCGCTATAGCCTATGCCTTTGGGGATAAGGAAGTGAGCCTTGCTTCGGTGCTGCAAAAGCACACCGATGGAGACAGAGCGGAAATCGTGATGGTTACCCACCGGGTACGGGAACAAAACCTGCAGGATGCCCTGCACCTGGTGGAGTGCCTGAGTTCGGTAGACCGGATTGCCAGCTGTATTCGGGTAGAAGGTGAGTAGAAAGGGGCAGGGTAAAAAAATGGTCCGCGTGCAGGTTCCTGCCACCACGGCCAACCTGGGACCGGGTTTTGATTGTCTGGGGATGGCTTTGAAATTTTATAATATCGTCGAAATGGTACGCCTGGCCAGCGGCCTGGTTATTGAGGTACATGGCGAGGGGGTTCAGGACATTGCCCGGGATGAAAGCAATGTGGTTTACCGGGCTGCCATGTATCTTTTTAAGCAGGTGGGCTTTGACCCCGGTGGCCTGCGCATACGCCTGATCAATAACATCCCGGTAGCCCGGGGGTTGGGAAGCAGCGCCTCGGCCATCGTGGGCGGCCTGGTGGCGGCCAACATTCTTTCCGGAAACAGGCTATCATACCGGGAATTGCTCACCATGGCCTCACAGCTGGAAGGACATCCCGATAATGTGGCCCCGGCCCTTTTGGGCGGTATTGTTATTTCCACTATGGTGGAAGGGGAGGTACGGTATGTGAAAATTGATCCCCCGGCCGGTCTGAAGGCGGCGGTGGTCATACCCGATTTTCACCTGACTACCCGCGCTGCCCGGGAGGTATTACCGCAACATGTCAGCCTGACTGACGCCGTATTTAACCTGGGACGGGTGGCTCTACTGGTGGCCGCCCTGCAACAGGGCAAACTGGATCTGCTGGCTACGGCCATGGAGGACAGGCTACACCAGCCATACCGCGCATCCCTGGTACCCGGAATGAAAAAGGTACTGGCGGCCGCCCGCCTGGCCGGCGCCCGGGGAGTTTGTCTGAGCGGCGCCGGACCGACTTTAATTGCCTTTGCCGACAACAATCTGGAGCTTATTGCCCGGGTGATGAAAGATACCCTGCGGGAAAGCGGCATTAAGGCCCGGGCCCTGGTTCTGGAGCCCAGCCCCGTGGGCGCCCGGGCACTGGAAATAAAGGCTAAGCCTTCATAGCTGTAGAGGTGAAACCCTTCTCGCCATTGAGAGGGGTTTTCATGCCATTTGAAGGGGGTATTTCCTTGTCCGCACCTAAACGGCCCGACTTCGAACAATTCCGCGATGCTTTGATAGCAGTAATCAAGGAACACATAAGACAAGAGGCGGTCGACCCTTTTTACCCCTGGTTGCAGGTAGGCGACGAGAGTACCAGAGAAGCCATTTTACACATCTTTAAAAACCAGATGGAGTCCACCTACGGCGTGGAGCTGGTGGTAGAGCCCCATCTGGTTTCCCTGGACCGGCCCGTAGAAAGTATTGCCATCCAGCTTCACCATGTTTTTAACACAGTTTTTCTGATGGAGCAGATTAACGCCAAGATCAGGGCAAAGCTGAAGAGGGGGCAAGTAAAATAGCTTATACTTAACCGTCGTAGTGAGCTCAATACCGGGGGCGCTGCCAACCTGGTATTATTTGTCTCTTGGCATCCTCCAGGACAGGCTTATATAATTACATGTGTAATACTAACAATCAATGGCCGAATCCCCGGAAATTACAAGCCCGGGGTACGGGGGAATTTCACTCGAAGCGGGGTGAATCCACGCCGTCAATTAAGGAGGTGAAAAAAGACGCGTGGTAGGGCTCCCTCTACCCGAACCCATCAACTAACCCCGGAGGCCAGGGGAGGGAAAAATGAGTCGTCTGTTACCATTCGCTCGTAATTTCCTTGTAGCTCTGGCGGCATTTGTGTTGCTACCTGGAGGTGCTGCAGCAGCGGCCACCCATACCGTTAGCCCCGGTGAATCGCTTTACTCAATCAGCCGCGCCTATGGGACCAGTGTAGCTGCCCTGCGTCAGGCTAACGGTCTTTACACGGACCTGATTTACCCGGGGCAACAGCTTTATATTCCGGAAGGGAAAGCCAATGGGAATTCCGGCACATATATTGTACAGCCCGGGGATACCCTTTATCTGATCGGCTTGCGTTATGGCGTAAGCTTTCAGTCCATTAAAGCCGCCAATGGCCTGGGAAGTGATATGATCTACCCGGGACAGAAACTGATTATCCCCGCCGGGAACAACTGGGGGACAAGCCCGGCACCGGTAAGCCGGGGTAAAATCAGCTCCGGTCCCGTTAACTATAGTCGTTCCGACTTTGATCTTCTGGCACGGCTGATTACCGCTGAAGCTGATTCCGAATCCTACATCACCAAGGTGGCAGTAGGAGCAGTGGTATTAAACCGCGTAAAAAGCAGCATTTTCCCGAATTCCATTCCCGGGGTCATTTACCAGGTGGACGAAACTGGATCTTACCAGTTTGAACCCGTATTAAACGGCTGGATTAACCGCCCGGCCAGCGAGGAAGCCAGGCGGGCCGCGCTGGATGCCCTCAACGGGGTTGACCCCACCAACGGAGCCCTTTATTTCTTCGAATCGTGGGTGCCGAACAGCTGGCTGCAATCGCGCCCTGTAAGCTGCGTGTTAGACAGCTTTACGTTTACTTATTAACTAACTTACCGGTAATTAACGCCCTGCCCGTCCGCAGGGCGTTAACTTATTATAACAAAAGTTAATAAAACCTTAACAAAAACGTAGTAAATTTTATACATCTGTAGGGTAAGATCATAAATATAACAAACTACTGATGTGGAGGTGTTTTTATGCATGGATTTATCCTGTTTGTCCTGCTTCTGGCGTTGATGATAATCATGATTCCGGGCCTGCGGCCGCCGGGGATTTAAAACCTCCTGAAAAATCTCCTTCAGTCTTGCAAGTCGTTCACCCGGAATTGGCCGCAACGTCCTCCAAAACTCAAAAATTAAAATCGGCGGGAACGCAAAATGGAAAAAATCAGGACTACTCCCAGTACTCCCCCAACAATAAAACCGGCCTCGACCACAGGGAGCCCCCAGAGAATGGTATACCCCCGGCCCAGCAGCAGAGAAGAACCCACGATCAAAGAACCCAAAAGGATACCCAGGACCAGGCGGTTAACCATGGCGTTGAGCTGGCCGAACATACGGTCCAGGTCCGGGTTCACCGCCTTTATCTTCAATTCCCCCCCTGCGACCAGGTCCAGCACCCGGTCCAACCGGTGGGGCAGGCGGGTTAAGAGCTGGTGGTAGTCCCCCAGGTGCTCCAGTACCAGCCTTTTTATCCCCGGCAGGCTGAAACGGCGGGCCAGCAGGCGTTTGCCCATGGGACGGGCAATCTCCACAATGCTCAATTCCGGGTCCAGCTGCGCCACCAGCCCTTCAGCGGTAACCAGGGCCTTCACCAGCAGGGTGAACTGGGTGGGGACCCGGATACGGTGTTTGAAGGCCACCTTCATTACATCCCCCAGGGACTCGGCCAGGCTGATCCGGCTTAGAGGGATTTCATAATATTTTTCCCTCAAGGTATCAATATCCCGATGCAGGACAGCCCGGTCGACGTGAGGCGGCACTACCCCCAGGTCTTCCACCGCCCGCACCACCTGGGGAGTACTGCGCCGGACCAGACCTAAAACCAGAGCGCCTATTTTTTCCCGTACCTCGTCATTCAGGCGCCCCACAATGCCAAAGTCCATAAACGCTATCCTGTTACCGGGCAGGGCAGCCAGGTTGCCCGGATGGGGATCGCCGTGAAAAAAACCATGCAGAAGAATTTGTCGCAGCAGAGCGTCGGCCAGGTTCCGGGCCACCACCCGACGGTCAATGCCCCGGCTGGCCAGTTCTTCAGGATCGGTCAGTTTTACCCCGTCCACGTACTCCATGGTCAGCACCTTGCGGGTAGTGTAATCCCAGTGCACTACCGGGAAATAGACGGTGGTATCCCCGGTAAAATACTGGCGAAAGGTTTCGGCATGGCGCCCTTCCACAGTGAAGTCCATCTCTTCCCGCAGGATTTTTTCAAACTCCTCCACCAGTTCCTCAAAACGATAAATCTGCCGCCATGGTCCGTGCCTGTCTACCAGGCGGGCCACATCATAGAGAATTTCTATATCCGTGGAGAGAATTTTTTCCGTACCCGGCCGCTGGACCTTGACCACCACCGGCCTGCCGTCCCGCAAGTTGGCCCGGTGAACCTGGCCAATGGAAGCGGCGGCTAAAGGAGTAGCTTCGAAATGGGCAAAGATTTCTTCTAGAGGCAGCCCCAGTTCCATTTGAATGCGCTCCCGCACCCGGGCAAAGGGGAAGGGGGGTACCCGGTCCTGGAGCTTTTCCAGTTCGGCAATGTATTCCGGGGCCAGTAGATCGGAGCGGGTGGACAGCACCTGCCCCAGTTTGATAAAGGTGGGACCCAATTCTTCCAGCACCAGGCGCAGCCTTTCCGCCGGGGAAGGTCGGGCTGTAAAGCGGAGAGGCCCTTTATCCGGGGTCTGGCGCACCAGTTTAAGCCGGCGGTAAAAGCCCAGGAATTCCGTCAGGCCCAACTGGTGGGCCAGATAACCAAAACCGTGGCGCATCAGAACATTGGCTATTTCCCGGTAGCGGGCAAAATGTTTGTACCGTTTGCGCAAATGAAGTTGCATGGGTAATCCCTCTTTGTCGTTGCACCTGTGGCATATTCTTTACTTATTTTTTTCCACAACCGGTTCTTAAAACCTTTTAAATTGAATTGTTTACCTGCCGGTCATAAATCTTCTTGCCGCTAAAAATTCAGTAATGCTATAATATGAGCGGCGCCACTGCGCAAAAGCGCTTTGCGAGGCTATCACAGCACATGAAAGGATTTCCAAACCATGCGGATTGATCTGCTTCCCACCGCCGAAAGCATAGTTCCGGCAGAACTGGCCGGGCGTATAGCGGTGGTTTTTGATGTTTTACGGGCCACCAGCACCATTGTGACCACTATTGCCCACGGCTGCCGGAGGGTGGTACCGGTGGTGGCAGTGGCCGAAGCCCGGGAAGTAGCCGCCAGATTGGCCCGGGAAAACACGCCGGTACTCCTGGCCGGTGAGCGGGGTGGCCAGAAAATCAGCGGCTTTCCCCACGGTAACTCCCCCCTGGAGTACCCACCGGAAGTGGTGGAGGGCAAGGTGCTGGTCCTTACCACCAGTAACGGTACCCGGGCCCTGAATGGTGCGGCCGATGGAGCCCATACCGTGCTGGTGGGCAGCCTGCTGAACGCCCGGGCCGTAGCCCGGGAAGCCCACCGCCCCGGCCGGGATATAACCATGGTTTGTGCCGGCACTCAGGGTCAATCTTCCCTGGAAGATACCCTGGCAGCGGGAATGGTGGTGCTGGAAATCATGGAGTTAGCGGGTCAGGATTCGTCTTATTCGAACGAGAAGACACTTTCCCCGGATCTTTCCGACCTGGCCGTGGCCGCCCTGTACCTGGCTCAAGCCTACCGGGACAACCCGCGCCGGGCCTTTGACCACTCCCGCCACGGGCGCAAGCTTCTGAGCATGGGGCTGGCGGCGGATCTGGACTGGTGCGCGTCCCTGAACACCTGCCAGGTGGTGCCGGTAGTGAAAAAGGAGGGCGGGTATCTGTTCATTGAAAATTTCTCTTGCGTTTGACCGGTAAATGTGTTAAAATAACACCTGCAGCGGGATTTCCGCCAATACAGTGCGGGGGATGGGCGCGTAGCTCAGTGGGAGAGCGCTTGACTCACATTCAAGAGGTCGCTGGTTCGAAACCAGCCGTGCCCACCAGAAAAATCAAGGCCTCCGGGGTTTGGAAAAAGTTCCCGGAGGCCAGTTTTACGACAATCTTACGACAATGAAAATCCCGTCTATCCGGCGGGTTGTTCTTTTTCTCCGTGCATCTTACGTACACTTATCGGACCAAAAGAATCCGGCCTGTTACCGGGCCGGTACCTTCAGAACACTGTTGATTTTCTCCGCCGCTTCCTGCTGCAGTTCGTCCGCTATGTGTGCGTAGAAATTAGCCGTTACGTTAAAGTTTGAGTGCCCCAGCCTGCCCTGGATGGTTTTCAGGTTCACGCCCAGCCGCAAAAGCTCCGTGGCATGGGTGTGCCGCAGGGAGTGAAAGGACACGTGCCGGATTCCGGCCTTTTTCAACAGGTTGTCGAAATGGCGGGTAAAGTTTCTTGGCTCCAGCCGCCGCCCGTTGGCCTGACAGAACACCAGGCCGGAATCATCGTAAGCATTCCCGAGTAGCAGTTTTTCCTCGTTCTGGCGGGCCTTGTGGGCCTTTAACTCCTTCAGCACTTCGGCAGGGACGGTAACGGTACGAATGCCGGATTCCGTTTTTGGTTCGTGGAACACCGGGCCGCCCTTCGCCCGCACCAGCTGCCGCCTGACGGTGATTACTCCCCGTTTCAGGTCCACGTCCTCCCACTTCAGCCCCAGCAGTTCTCCACGCCGCAGGCCGGTTCCCAGCTCGGTGAGCATGGCAACATAGTACCGGCTTTCGCGGGCCACCTGCAGGAATCGCTGGATTTCCTCCGTGGTGAGGTATTGAATCTCTTTCTTCCCCTGCTTTGGCGGGTTCGTGGCTTCGGCCACGTTCCGGGAAACCAGCCCCTCCTTGACGGCCTGCTTCAGGGCCGCACTCAGGAGAAAGTGCAGGTAGCGCACCGCCCTGGTGGACATGCCGCCCTCTTTGCCGTCAGCCCGGCCGCCCTCCAGCTTCGCATTGTAGAAGGCCTGCAAATCTCCCGGCATCAATTTCTGGATTGGTTTACCGCCCAGGTACGGCTTTATGTGGCACCGCACCAGGGTTTCATAGTTCTGGTATGTGGTATCGCGAACGGAAGGCCTGACGTAGACTTCCAGCCACCTGTCAAGCCATTCTCCCACCGTCACCCTGTGGGGCTCAACAAAAATTCCCGTGGCCTTCTCGTGGGCCACCTTCGCCAGCCACTCCTGGGCCTCCTTCCGGGTCTTGAAATACTTCGTCAACCGCTTCGGCTTGCCCGTGGCCGGGTCAAAGCCAATGCTGGCTTTGGCCTCCCAGCGCCCGTCTTTGCGCTTGTAAATGGTTCCCTCACCGTGCCCGCGCTTGCCCGCCATGGTATCCCTCCTTTAAAGACCAAGCATGCGGTATATCTGATGGCGTATCCACCTGGGAGCAAGTATGGCTATTTTATTTGGGTCAGCGTTCCCATTATTTAGATGTTTCATCACCTTAAGGATAGCTAGAATTATTCCCTGCTGTTCTTCGGATAACTCTTTACACTCTTGAATAAGTTCTGCAACACCGGGGGAAATATGCCGCTCATGAGAGAGGCCAAGCATATAATCGCTAGATACACCGAAAAAGTTTATTAGACGCTCAACATTTTTAAGCCGTGGCTTCACCATTGCTTTTTCATAAAGTGCAATCGTTCGCCGTGACATATGAACCATATTGGCTAATTGTTGTTGAGACAGTCCTTTTTGTATCCTAAGCTCCTTTAAGCGTTCGCCAAAAATCTCATATGTAGAACGGTTTTGCGCCATAACTGTTCATCCCCTCTCCTTTTTGTGGCAGGCAACATTCCAGGATTCGATTTTTGGCCGGTTAACCGAACAGCTAAGGTGATTCCGTTTGCCCGGCGGGTTTGTCCCCTTCCAGGGCCTCCAGGGCCTTCTGGAGCGGTCCCGCTACGTTCCACCCGGCCTCATTCCTCCTTCCGCACCTTGTTTTTCTCCAGGAACTCTTCCAAATCCCTGGGGTCTATCCGCCATTCCCGGCCCAGTTTAATGCCGGGTAGCTTGCCTTTCTTTAGCCATTCCCTGACAACGTTTATGTGTATCTGCAGCAACTCGGCCACCTGCTCGGTGGTAAGCAACTTTTCCATGTCAAACACCTCCGTAAACATTCTAGCATACCATTGCGCCAATGGCAATATAATTTAGCCAAATTGCGAATAATGTATTGACGACAAGGTTTTCCTGTAGTAGACTTATTTTCGAGAGGGTTCCGCAAAAAAGTAAGAAGCCGCAAGGGCCTGGCCTCCAAACTTGCCCTTACGGCTTCCACCCGCACCCCGTGGGCGCTTACATAAATTATACCCCCGGGGTAGCTTCCAGGGAAGGAGGGAGAATGTTTTTCCATCAGTTTCCCGGTTACCTCAAAAAATATAAGGGGGTATAATACGATGGATGCTGAAATTCTGGCGTTGTTTGCAGACTTTGTGGCGGGCTATTCGGGGAGATACATACACAAGCATGTGTACAGCAACCAGGAGTTTGAGCGCAATCAGAAACTTCAGGAAAAGCTACGGGGGGAGATTATCGCACGTATGGCACCCGGCACCCAGGAACTGTTAGACCTTTACGATGAAGCTCAAACCGCGGAGACGGCTATGTGCAGGGATGCCGCGTTTATGGCCGGCTTCAAGCTGGCCCTGGAACTTATCATACTGTGCCAGAACCCTCAGCCTTTCGTTTCGCCGCCGTGGTGCAAAGTGGATGAAGCAACATACTGGCGCGAGATTGAAGAACACATTCAGGAGATAATAGGGGGCAGGAAGGCAGGGGAAGAAAGAAAAGATAGATAACACACCCAGCCATACCGGGCCGGGCACGTCCCGGCCTTTTCCTTTGCGCCGCAACACTAGTGCTGAACACTAGTGTCCCGCACCCCATTGCTACGCTGCGTTTTAAGGGGTGTTTGTCTCGGGCAAAGGGTTTCACCCCCCTGGGGAATCCCCCCCTGGAATGCGCTTCTACGCCGTCCTGCGGCGTCCTGGAGGGGCATTTTGCCGGGGTGGATGCGGCCGGGCAGAAAGGGGTCATCGTTACGGTGACACCGTCGGGAGTTGCGTCCGGGATTCGGACTCAACTCAACCGGGCAGGGGCCATCGTTACGGTGATACCCGGCATAACCCGCAAACCTTCCCTGCACGTGTTACCTTCTCCGTGGTTGTGCGCATTACTCTACCTGCAAGGAAGTATCCCAAAAAGGCCCTTTCCCCTGGGGGGCCGCGTTTGCTGCCGGGACGGGTCGGGACGGTTTTCGTACAGACCAGGGCCGCCAACCGCCCGGAAAACGGACGGCTGCCCAGGCCGACGAAAACCGTCGCCCTGGTTCCGGGAGGGCCGCCAGAAGGCCGCAGGAGGGCACGAAAAAGGGCCGGGCAGGTATAAGATTCCTTTGCCCGGCCAATAACCCCCACCTCAGGGCCGTTCACGGCCTTCGCGCAGCGCAGCAATGCAACGCCTTCGCCCTTTGGTGCGTTTGTCAATATAAAATTGATCCACCTGATAATATGAAAGTGATCCACCAATGATGGGTTACCCGGGGCGCGGGCAATGGCCTCGATGTCCTGCGGGCCGATTTCCATGCGCGATATGACTGATGTGTTCGATGATATCCCGTTGGGATCGGTTCACGTCCCGCCTTTTACTTTCCACGGCCGGAACGGTAGATACCCACTGTTTCCCAACCGTTTGGCAGGAAACTGCTCACCAGTGAAGAATAGAGAAGTTATAGCAATTATAACAACAGTCTGCTGCTTCAGTATATACGAAACACCCGTTCAAATGGGGGGGATAGTCAAGAGAACCGCTGGGTAGCGGGTTTTTGTATTTTAGGGGGTTTTCGACATATAATGACAATATAAGCCAAGGAAGGGGTTAGGCCATGACAGATACTATCGCATCCTTTATTGGTTCGTATGCCGGTGGGTTGGTGCTCACCTTTTTCCTGACTAGGCTGGCTCATTATATTCTTCGTGCTATGTCCAGCGGTATACTGCGGTCAATAATTGTATTCGTTACAACAACCATCTTTTCTCTTGGTGTAGCCGGGATAACAATGGGTTTTGGGGAAGCAACGATTATTTACTTTCCGTGTCTTCTGGTGTGGCTAATATACGACCTATTTAAGGCCCGCAGACAAACCGCAAAGGATTTAGGTGAAAGGAGGTGATCCAGGTGAAAAAGGCGGCAGCAATACTTGCTCTTGCGCTCGTGCTGGTCCTGGCTCTCTCGGCAACGGCCTTTGCTGGAACCGGTTACTGGATCGGTAAGACGTACTATTACGATTACGGCAACGGGCTCACGGCAAAAAGCTACTACATAGGCAACCGTCTTTACACCGACTGGAGCAACGGCCTGAGTGCGACGACCTACCGCATAGGCAACCGCATTTACACCGATTACAGCAACGGTTTAAGCTCTTCCGGTTATCGGCTGGGCAACCGCTTCTACACGGACTGGAGCGACGGGACGAGCGCAACCAGCTACTGGCTCGGCAGGAACCTTTACACCGATTACAGCTGGGGAAGGAGCACGGTTGGGCGCTACATCGGAAATACCTGGTTCGATGATGGATTCTGATGTTTTACGGCTTTGCGGGACCGTCTCCTGCAAAGCCATCATTACGTCCCCATCCGATGGCTGATACGCAAATTCAAACCGGACCCCTGCGCCGATTATCCCCCGTGGTTCCGCAAACACTTCCCAAACTCCATCAACAAGAAAGCCGGCCGCTAACTGGCCGGCTTTTCTCCATACGCCCTGCGCACCAGGTTGATCATCGCCATATCGATCTTCTTCAGGATTTCCTTCTTCTTTTCCGGCGAAAGCTCCCGGCTCATGAAGACGGCCTTGTGCTGCTTGCGCAGCTCGGACAGCTCGCGGGCCACTTTGCGGGCATAGCGTAGCTCTTCCGGGTTGTACCGGTACACCGGCGGGACCGGTTTCCCGGCCTCCTGGTATTTCTTCGCCATGGCCGCCTTCCGCTCCAGCTTCTCCACTGTCTCATAAAATTGCTGGATGCTGGTGGACTGCCCGGCCGTCGGGGCGGTGATGAAGGAGCGCAGGATCATCTTTTCTTCCGGTCCCTTTGCCGGCTTGGGCACGGGTTCCGTTATTCCGGCGGCCTCCAGGATGGCGTCCGATATGGCCAACCCGTACCTGCCCCAGGTAGCAGTGGTGGAGTACAGGAACTGTTCAATCTTCCGGGGTGACCAGCCCAATTTTTTACCCAGGAGCTTGGCGGTCTCGCTGGTGTACGGCCCGTACTGCTCGCTGGCCGGCAGGTTCTGCTCGCTCATGGGTACTATCGGCAGCCCGGTGAAGAAGGACTTGTTCGCCCATAACTCTAAAGGCGCCACAAAGGCGGTGGGCAGGATTCCGGGCAGGGTAGACAGCACCGTTTTCCCCAGTCTATCAAAGGCCTCCGGGTCGTCTTGTTTCATCCACCGCAGGAACCTTTCCACGACAGTGCCAAACAGGATGCCCGGCTCATACGGTTTAGGCCACATAAAGAAGCGCCTACCGTCTCCGAGAGGGATGTTCCAGAAAAAGTCCTTCCTCCACTCGGGCAGTTCCTGGTAATAAGGGTTATCCTTGTTGATGTAGAACAGAGCAATGGTCGGCAGGGTGATCAGGGCGAAGGCCCTCAGCGATACCCCTACGGGATCTTTCTTGAGCGCCCGCAGGAATTTGTCCCAGGACTGGATGGCCGGGTTGGCAAAGGCGGATGCCATATTCCAGTCTTTGCCCCAGCTGCCGTACCGGCGAAAGTCAACGGTAACATCCCTTGCCGCCAGGGCCGCCTCTTCTATGGCCTCCCGGGAAAGGTCCGCACCCCATTTAACTTTTTTCCCGAATGTGGCCATGCGGGTGACGTTTTCGGCAACCTCCCGGATCTTGAAAAGCGCATCTATAGGGTGTAAGACACCGTGTTTGATTTGTTCCCGCCAGCTGCGCTCTATCAGCCTGCGTACATCCTGCTTAAGGTAATCCCGGTCAATACTCCAGAAAGTGGCCTGGTCGCCCCCGCTGGCCTTCCACTTGGTGTAAAGATCGCTCTTCCTGGCCATGTGGGAGATCGCCTTGAACAGGTCCCAGGGCATGATCCCTTCATAAACGAAAGCGGATCCCAGGTCCCGCAGGGGGTTGCGCAGGGCAAATTCAATCGTCAGGGTTGCCCCGGTTTTCAGTATGTCTGTTGGGTAGCGCATGAGGTTGAAGAACCAGTGCAGCTGGCCGGTATTGGCTCCGGTCAAGATGTCGTACAGCTCTTTGGAAACCTGGTAAAACCTCGGCTTACCGTCGCGCCAGACGGTGATGATGTGCTCATCGGGTTTGGCATGGGGCATTTGCCCGGCCCTGAATACGGTGGCCACTTTGTCCAAATCCGTGCCCTTAGTGTCGATTCCCGCCTGCTCAAGGACATTCTTAATCTCGCTTAACTTGAAGTTAACTGTTTGCGTTGAGGCAGGCACCTCTTCGATATATTTCCCTGCGCCGGGAAACTTCTCGGCCAGTTCCACCAGCGCGCGGCCCACATTGTTCCGCATGGCCAGGTTGGTGAAGACGTAAGCCTGCTTGACTGCGCTTTCGATGGGGTCAACGACGGTCCTGCCGGAACCTTTTAACCGTTTGACCGCCCGGGGCAGGTTTGCCACCCTGCGCCTGCCAAACCCGGCTTCTTCATCGAAAACACGGTATAGCGGTACATACTCATCGCTACTGGCCAGGATTTTCGCCCTGCTTTCTGCATTGAGCAAACCACTGCGCTCCAGCACGTCCAGCAGGCTCTTAAACCAGCCTTTCAGTTGTTCATGGATCCGGTCAAATTCAGGGTTTTTCAGCCGCTGGATGGTCGCATCCGCATCTGCCTCGCTGAAGGGGAAAGCTTCTATGTCCCTGGCACCGGCGGCCTTCTGGCGGTAAAGTTCCTTTACCCGCTTGGCGGTAACGTAGGTACAGAAATCCTTGTACTTCTCTTTGGTGTTGAGCGGTTCGATTATTTCCCGGAGCGAAGGTCCGATCACGTTGTAGTTCTCGTCAATCTGACCCTTCCAGATGAAAGTGTGCGCCAGCCGGCCGTTATCCCTTAAGAGGACGGCTTGCTTGTAAGGGTCCTCTGTGACAGGTATCTTTTTCCCGCCGGTTATCTCCTGAACCGCGTCGTGGAGGGGCCTCAGTTCGTCGACGACCTTTGTGTAGAGATTGCGCCAGGCCGTTCTGATCCCCTTCTTGATGTCCAGCGGTTCCCGCTCCGACTTATCGAAGCTGAAGGATATGGCGGCCTTGACCCTGCTCACCGGGTCCGCCTGCATGTATGCGTGGACCTGCTCCTGCGCCTGCTGCATGGCGCTGTGCAGCCGTGGCTCCTGGGCCAGCTTCTCTTCAAACAATCTATAGAAGTTCGGTGCCTGCTGCCTGGCCGCCTGTGAATCGCTCAGGTACAGCCTTACGAATTCCGCAATACCCTCGGTAAAATGGTTGGCCGGTTGAGACTGCCCCAGCTTGGTCAACTCCTGACGTATGGCCGCGTCCCGGAAAGCGGTCTTCCGGATACCGAAGAGCTTGTCCAGGTGGTGGCCTACTTCATGCGAAATAACCTGGATGTCTTCGGCCAGCCTTGTGCGGATAACTTCCGGCCCGGTTTTATAGATGCCGAGCGCTTTTTCCCGGTACCTTCCTACCCGGATGGGGATGTCCAGGATTTTTTCCAGGCGCTTTATGATCATGCGCCGCGATGGGGCTTCGGTTGTCGTCCCAGCCCCGACCTGGGCGGCACCGGTCCCCGCTAACCCGGGCCTGGCTGCCATGGCCTGGACTTCCGGTTCAGTCGTTGCTTTTTGGGTCGCTTTTAATGTTTGCTGTGGCGTATACCCCGGCGTTCCCGGCTGCGGTTCGGGTGCGGCAGCCGGCGCTTCCGCCCGGGGCTGGGTTTGTGCCTGGCGGGTCGGCCCCGGATGGCCCTGGGTCGGTGTTTCATTTTGGATGGCTTTTACGTTCTTATCGCCGACCTCTTCAAATGTGCGGGATTCTATTTTGGCCGCGTCTGGCTTTGCGGGCGGAAGAGGAACGACATTGCCGGTTTGCTGTTGTTGTGCTTTTCCGGCGGTAACGGCCGGGGTTTCTACCGTTGCGCCCTGTGCGGTCCTTTCAGGCACCGGAAACTCCGCCCCGGGCACCTCGAAGTCCCGCCCGAAAAGCGGCAGTTCCCGGGCGCCGCTCCGGTAGGCAAGGGCAAGCTCTTCGGCCACCTGCTCCGGGGACATGGTAGCCTTCTCAAGCAGCCGGTCCACGTCGATGCCCTGGGCCTTCCCGACCTCCCGGACGATATTGTAAAGCTCGCCCTGCTCCAGAGGGCGGCCCAGCTGCGCAACCCGGCTTTCCACCTCGGGCTTCAGGGTCTCCAGCACCCGGGAAGCCACGGTATTGCGCCGGTTGATGATGTCGTCCACCATGCGCTGGAACTGCGGGGACTTCATGAAGATGTCCAGGTGTTCCTCGGGGGCTGGTGGGAGCGCGATGGCTTCGGTGCCCGCCAGGCGCGGCCTGGTAACGCCGACCTCGACACCTTCCGGCCCGGCGGTGAAGTCCGGCGTGACAGGTTCCCTTGGTGCAGGAAGTGCTCTAACTTCAGGCAAACTTGCGGGCCGCTGCACCTCACCCTCCGGCAGGCGCAACCTGGGCCTGCCGACGTGCACGGCACCGCCCGGTTCAACGGTGAAGTCCGGTTCGACGGGCGCGGCTTCCCGAGCTGGTGGGGTTTCAGGCGGGGTTTCCGGTATTCCCCTCAGCCTGCGCCAGGCGGAGGTAGCGGCCTTACCCAGCGCCCGGAAGGCCACGTCCCCACCGCCGAACAGTGCGGCGTTTAAGGCTGCCTCTCTGAGTACGTCCGCCGGCGATTCTCCCTGTGCAGCCCCCGTGACAGCCCCGTAAACCGCACCGCTGGCCGCACCGGGGAGGAAGGCGCGCCCCACCCGGGCCGCCAGGCCGGTTGCCGACTCGGGGATGAGCCGGGCCGCCGCCTTCCCAACCGTGCCGTAAAGCCCGCTGATGGGGACCAGGGATCCGGCCAGTTCGCCAGCGCCGGCGGCAATCCTTTCCCCCAGGGTTTCCGGCTTCGGCGCCGGCGGCGGTTCCTGCCCGAACAGCCTGGCCACGCCGCGCTCGATGAGCCCGCCCCGGCCGCCCAGACCCAGGGTGACACCCCGGATCAGGCCCTCGGATGCCTGCTCGAAGCCGCGCAGTAACCTTTCCCCCAGGCTTCTCTGCGTTGCGGCGGAGGTATCCTTTGGCTTTTCGGTCGGTTTTTCTGTTTCCTGCCTGGGCGGCTCATAAGGCTTTGCGTACAGCTGCCGGAACTGTTCCAGGTAGTTTGGTTTGGTCGCTGCCGGTGTTTTGCCCCGGGACTGCAGGAGCGCCAGGGCCTCCCCCGCGCTGTACATCTTCCCGGGTTCTATCCCCGCGTTCTTGAGTATCTTCTGGACGTATGCCTGCGTCTCCCTGTACGGGGGAATGCCGCCGTACTTCTGGACGGCCCCCGGCCCGGCGTTGTAGGCGGCCAGGGCCAGGTCGATGCGCCCGAACCTGTCCAGCTGCTGGCGGAGGTACCTGGCCCCGGCGTCCAGGTTCTGTTCCGGGTCGTAAGGGTCTGTCACGCCCAGGCTTTTGGCCGTGCCGGGCATGAGCTGGGTCAGCCCCATGGCCCCGGCGGGAGATTTGGCCCTGGGGTTGAACCCCGATTCCTGCCGCACCAGCTCGTAAAGCAGCTTTGGCGGCAACCCGTATTTCTGCGCTTTTTCGTAAATGAGCAGGTTTAAGGAGGCCATGTTAACCACCTCGTTTTAATCGTCGATGTAGCCAGATATGCCCAGCCTCCACAGGAGATTACTCCGCGCGGGTTCGGGAAGCTTCCGCGCCCTGGCGGCCTCCCGCTTCAGGTATTCCCAGTGTCGCCTTTGCCGCTCGTCCACGGGAGGAAACTTTTGCCTCAGTGCCTCCAGTTCTTCCGGGGACAGCCGGTACGTCCTCACCGGGCCGGGCCTGGCGTACCCGTTCCCGACTCCCCGCGTTTCAAAGGGCAGGCGGACCGTGTTGTCTGTTGGCAGCTCAATCACGCCGGGACACCTCCAACTCGGTCACAGTCCACGTCGGAAATCCCGGCTCCACCTGGACCATCAAATTGAAGGGCCAGCCTGTCCTGCTTTTCGGAAGCTCCAGCCGGACAAGGCCGTCCACCACGGGGACACCGGCAGCCAGGGCCTCCTGTAGCAACTCGGGGAGGGCCAGGACCACCCTGCGCCGGCACGAGCGCGGTATGGTCGCTTCGATCTCGGCTGGCAATTTCACGCGAAATAGCCGCCGTGAAAGTTTCGGCATGGGAGGCCCCCTTGCGATTAGTCTTTTCCTGTATTTTACCATGGCCATGCCGAAATTCCACGAAAATATGTTCTCACCGGGAGCATGGGCGGCCGCAGGTGGGACAAAACGATACACTTCCATACACTTCTTTAAAAACAGCTCCTGCCTACCGACAAATTTAGACAAATTTCGACAGCTTATAGGGCATCGAAGAACAGTCCTCCCGTTCCGGTTGCCGCCCGGGGCAGGTGCCGGACGGCTGAATGAGCCAGTGGGTCCTTGCTCCCGCTGGAAACTGCAGCCGCCGCCCGGCAGTAGTTTAAAGCAGCCCACAACCGGCTGAACGGCAACCCCGATTCCGGTTTTGCAGCGTAAATTTTCAATTTTTCTTCAAGTTGTCTCCACTCCCTGGGGGAGCGGGATTCCGGCGGCCGGAAAATGTCATTGAGGTCCAGCATTTCGCGCCCTCCTTCCGGGGTGGGGCGGCCAGTTTTTCCCGGCCGCCCATCTATGTCAGATGGCTATCCTCACGGCCTCTCAGCCACTCCAGGACGGCCTTAACCCGTTCCTCCGGGCTGCCGGTTACCGGCAGGACGGGGCACCGGCATTGCCGCCACATTATGGCTTCGCGAATATAACCGTCAACCAGCTGACGCAGGGATTCGTCCGTGTCCCGGAAACCGTCAGCCTGGCAGGGTATCTCCGGGGGGACGTAAACAAGCAGGTCGTAAGGCCGGGAAAGGCAAAGTTCGCGGTAATATCCAGTATCATTTTCCAGACCGTAGGCCGCCCAGTAAGCCCAGCAGTCCAGGGTGGACCGGTCAGATATGAAACCGCCCGGGCAGTCGTTCTCCGCCCGTATCTGTTCCCGCAGGACGGCCCGCTGAAACCGCCGGGCCAGGGCTTTATCCTTCACCAGCTGCCCGGCATGGCCGATCCCCATCGCCCGCGCCACCCGCCGGGCCTGCTCGGTTATCAGGGGCAGCCCCAGCTTCCGGGCCAGCTCCGTGGTCAGGGTGGTCTTGCCCGTCCCGTGGGATCCGGTGATGGCTATTCGCACGCCTTCCGCCTCCTTCCCCTGGGTGCGGATCCGGCCGGTTGGTAATTGTCCCGCCACCCCTCGGGGGAATACCACCGTTTCCCGGCTGCT
>DYEX01000002.1 GCA_020725525.1 Desulfovirgula sp. | reverse complement strand
TACGATTGCCCTGCCGGAAGGGGTAGAGATGGTCATGCCTGGGGACAACGTTCGTCTGGAGATCAAGCTGATCACCCCCATTGCCATTGAAGAAGGGCTGCGCTTTGCCATCCGGGAAGGTGGCCGGACCGTCGGCGCCGGAGTAGTTACCCAGATTATCGAGTAACGAGCAGTAGCGAATGGAGAAGCCGGTGAAGAAGGAATTGCCTGTCAATTCCTTCTTCATTGCTTGTACAGGTTTACTTATGGAAGGCCGTGGTTGCACTTGTTGTTTAGAGTGGTCACTATTGACATCACCCGGGAATTATGTTACAGTGGATAAGGTTAATTACAGGGAGTTTTTTGTAATTGTTTTTTAGTTTTTTAGGAGGTGGCCAGGATGCGGGTTAGTGTTACTCTGGCCTGCACGGAATGCAAACGCCGGAATTATACCACCACAAAGAACAAGAAAAATGATCCCAACCGGATCGAATTGAAAAAGTACTGCAAGTTCTGTCACACCCATACCCTGCATAAAGAAACCCGTTAGTTTTTTCCCGCCGCGACAGGCTTGCGATAAGAGTTTTAAGGATGTGGCTGAGATGGCACCATTGAGAGGACTGATCAAAAGGGACGGTTCGCGAAACGAAGTGGCGGTTCGCGACGGGGCCAGGGCCGTGAAAAAGCCCGAAAAAAGGCCTGTGGTGAAAAAGGAAAAAGTGAACCGCCTGGAGCAGGTCAGTAAATATTTCCGCGGAGTTTACAGCGAACTGAAAAAGGTTCACTGGCCTAACCGGCGGGAAGTTGTTACGTACACTGCTGTGGTACTGGTGGCCGTCACCATCGTTGGCATCCTGATCTGGATCTTCGATTCGCTTTTAAGCCGGCTTCTGCAGTTCATCATTAAATAAGTGCCAGGGGGGTGGGGGGCCTTAAGTTTTCTTGAGGTCCCTTGTATTTATGAGTGAAAAAAAAGGTGAAAAACACTGGTATGTGGTTCATACCTATTCCGGGTATGAGAACAAAGTAAAGGCCAATCTGGAAAAGCGGATCGAATCCATGAACATGGGGGAAAAGATCTTCCGTATCCTCGTTCCTATGGAGGACGAGGTGGAAATAAAAGACGGCAAGAAAAAAATCGTCAAGAAAAAGATCTACCCCGGTTATGTGCTGGTGGAAATGATCATGACCGACGATTCCTGGTATGTGGTGCGCAATACCCCCGGCGTGACCGGTTTTGTCGGTTCGGGTTCCAGGCCCATTCCCCTGACCGACGAGGAGGCCATGCAGATTATCGGTCAAGCTGTGGCTGATATACCGCGCCCGCGGTTGAACCTGGCGGTGAAGGAGCGCGTGCGGGTTACCTCCGGCCCCTTTGAAAATTTTGAGGGTATTATTGAAGAAATAGATCCCGATAAAGGTAAGCTCAAAGTAATGATTTCCATGTTTGGCCGGGAAACACCGGTAGAATTGGATTTTTCCCAGGTGGAAAAGATATAGCGACGGCGAGGAGGTGTTCGTAGCAAATGGCGAAAAGAGTAGCTGCGGTGATCAAGCTGCAAGTCCCGGCAGGAAAAGCCACCCCTGCTCCCCCGGTTGGTCCGGCTCTGGGTCAGCACGGTGTGAATATTATGGCTTTCGTTAAAGAATTTAACGAACGTACGGCTTCTCAGGCCGGTCTGATCATTCCGGTGGAAATAACCGTTTTTGAGGATCGCAGTTTCACCTTTGTGTGCAAGACTCCACCGGCGGCGGTCCTGCTGAAAAAGGCCTGCGGCATTGAGACTGCCTCCGGTGAACCCAACCGGAAAAAGGTAGCCAGGATTCCCCTGTCCAAGGTGCGGGAGATTGCTGAAACAAAGATGCAGGATCTCAACGCCAATGATATCGAGGCCGCCATCCGCATGATTAAGGGGACGGCCAGGAGCATGGGCATCGAAGTAGTGGAAGGCTAGGCCCGTGCCGGCCAGTGGGAGGATCCAGTCCGTTTGTACCACAAAGGAGGAAGGTAAAAATGCCGAGACATGGCAAAAAGTATTTAGATGCAGCCAGGAAGGTGGATCGAACAAAGCTTTACGATCCCGCTGAGGCCCTTGCCCTGGTAAAAGAAATGGCTTCGGCTAAATTTGACGAGACGGTGGAAGTGGCAGTGAAGCTTGGGGTAGACCCCCGGCACGCCGATCAGCAGGTACGGGGAGCGGTAGTTTTACCCCATGGCACCGGCAAGACGAGGACCGTACTGGTCTTTGCCAAAGGAGAAAAGGCCAGGGAGGCCGAAGAAGCCGGTGCGGATTTTGTGGGGGCCGAAGACATGGTGGCCAGGATCCAGCAAGAGGGGTGGCTGGGTTTTGATGTGGCTATTGCCACCCCGGACATGATGAGTATGGTTGGTCGCCTGGGCCGGATTCTGGGCCCCCGGGGTCTGATGCCCAACCCCAAAACGGGTACGGTCACCTTTGATGTTGCCCAGGCGGTTAAAGAAGTGAAAGCAGGCAAGATTGAATACCGGGTGGATAAGGCCGGTATTATCCATGCACCGATTGGAAAGGTATCCTTTGACGTGGAAAAGCTGACCGAAAACCTGCGCACCCTGGTGGAACAGCTAATCCGGGTGAAGCCGGCGGCTGCAAAGGGCCAGTACATCAAGGGCATCACTGTTTCCTCCACCATGGGGCCGGGAGTAAAGGTGAACCACCTGAAGGTCACCGCCTGAGGACAATGCCGCGCTCAAGCGGCTTTCACGCACACAACATCAAAGACGTAAATGATCAGTTCAGTAAAAGCGCTACCATATACGTAATGTGCCGCGTTGTCCAAAGCGAACGACTTGCGGAGCACTGGAGTGAGCGTGGACCCAGCACTCACTGGAATACTAGGTCTTCGTAAAACCAGAGGTATCAATTGAACCTGAAATATCAGGAGCAGAGCCATGTTGTGGTGAGTGCTGGGCGGCACCAAAGCGGTTCACTGAACATTTACTTAAAAACTTCATAACCGTACCCAGCTGTAGACAGTTGGTGTCCTGTACTTAATGGCATCTGCCGCCAACCGAGGCCGGGGTTTTTTACCTGCCGATTATAGGGGCAGGCCCTGTGTCTTTTCGTGCTACAGGTGCCTGTCCTTTCTTTTTCAACTCGTGGAAAGGAGGTGTACCGCTTATGCCTACCAGAGAAGAAAAACAAGCCATGCTGGCGGAACTGATCGAAAAGTTTCGGACCAGCAAATCAGCCGTTCTGACCAACTTTCGTGGCCTTGATGTAGCATCCATGACCAAAGTACGGCGGCGTCTCAGAGAGTCGGGTAGTGAACTAAAGGTAGCTAAAAATACCCTGACCCGCCTGGCGGCCAGCGAGGTGGGCCTGCAGGGGCTGGATCCTTATTTAGAGGGACCTACGGCCATAGCTTTTGGTTTTGAGGATCCCGTGGCTCCGGCCAAGGCTCTTGCCGAGCTGGCCCGGGAATTCAAGCAACTGGAAATAAAGGCCGGCATACTGGAAGGTCGGGTTATCGACCTGGAAGGGGTTCGCCGCCTGGCCGACCTGCCTTCCCGGGAGGTCCTGCTGGCCAAAGCGCTAGGTGGCATGCAGGCTCCCCTGTATGGTTTTGCCGGCGCATTGCAGGGCCTCCTGCGCAACCTGGTCTATGTACTGGAAGCCATCCGTAAACAAAAAGCCGGAGAAGCAACTACCTGAGAAATTTGCCTGAACCCAAAACCATGATCTGAGGAGGTAAAAGTAATGTCCAAGGTAAATGAAATTCTCGAAGCCGTAAAAAGCCTGACCGTATTAGAGCTGGCCGAACTGGTAAAAAAATTTGAAGAGGAATTTGGCGTGAGCGCTGCCGCTCCCGTGGCAGTGGCCGCCGTCCCGGCAGCTGCGGGTCCCGCCGCTGCTCCGGCAGTCGAAGAAGAGCAAACTGAATTTGACGTTATTTTAACTGCCGTGGGCGACAAGAAGATTAACGTGATCAAAGTGGTGCGGGAGATTACCGGCCTGGGCTTGAAAGAAGCCAAGGAAGTGGTGGATAACGTTCCCAAGCCCATTAAGGAAAAGGTCAGCAAGGAAGAGGCCGAGTCCATCAAGGCCAAGCTGGAAGAGCAGGGCGCCACTGTGGAAATCAAGTAAATGCCGCTCTGGTAGCACCGCGGGCCACACTGCATGGTCAGTGTGGCCCGCTGCGGTTATCCGAGTATGCGGTATTTTTTTCTTAGCGGTTTTTCTCAACGGGTAGTTAAGACGCTTCCCCTGCATTTTTGCCAAGGCCGTGTAAAATTTCAGTAGGCACCAGAAGGGGATCAGCCCCCTGAAAAAGAAATGAGACCTCGCGCGCCCAAAAAACACCAAAAATCAAGCTAAAGGAGTGTGAGGTCTCATGCTAAATATTCGCCAAATAGTGGGT
>DYEX01000183.1 GCA_020725525.1 Desulfovirgula sp. | reverse complement strand
CCTCTTTAATGTTGTACTTTTCGGGACCATAGGAGGGAACCTGCCCGTTCACCGTATACATCCAGCCGGCCATGCCGCTATTGGCCTGCCCGGCAATTTCATCCACCAGGACGCCCCAGGACCACGTGGTGGTATGGTAGGGAACGCCCGATGCATCCAGGGCACCCAGGGCGGTGAGGCCCCATTGATTGTCTTTGGTCACCGTGACGTAAGAGGGGCCAAATAAGAGCTCGTTGTTCATTCCTACGACGGCCATTCCCACCGTTACCGCTGTAGCGGTCCCGCCGCCTCCAGCCGCAGATTTCACGGTCAGGACGGCCGAAGCCACAAGCCCGTTGTAAACGGCCTTCACCACCGTCTGGCCGGCCTTTATCGCTTTGACCAGACCATAAACACTGTCATCAACGCTGGCAATGCTGCTGTCGGCCACAGACCAGGCGGCCCACTGCGTTACGTCAGACTGGCCGTAGGCGTCCTGCCAGACGGCCCGGAATTGTTGTTGGGCGCCTATGCTCAAAGTATTACTTGAAGGGTCAAGGTAAAAACGCCAGACGGTAGGCTGTATGCCCAGTGAATTACAGGCACTGAGCACCCAGTTAGCATCCCAGGCGTTTCCACAACTACCCAGAGAACCGTCTTCGTTGATGACCGCGCTGCTCATCAGGTAGTCAACGGCAGTTTTCCCCTCACTGGTCTTCCACTCAGCCGGATCCCTTTCCAACTCTTTTAAGGTCAATACCACTTCCGCAGTGTCGAGGACCGGGTCGTCAAAACCATAATCGTCTTGAAAGCTGCCGTCGGCCTTTTGCCGCTCCTGCATCCAGGCCAGGCCCTTGCTGATGGCGGCCTGAATATCAGCATCCTCTCCTCCCGGGTCCAGGTAGTAAAGTGCCCTTACCGCCTGGGCCGTGGCCATGAAGTCGGCAAAATAATGAGTGCCATCTTTGTCCGTCCAGCTCCCGCCCCAGCTCCCATATACCTCTTCGTTGACGGTAAGTTGTCTGCTTAAGATGTATTCCTTAGCGTATGCCGCATTAACAACACTCATCAACTCCGCCCGGCCCAGCAGGTCAAAGGCCGGCATATCACTGAAAGGGTTATTGTCAAAGCCGTTCTCCGTCTGCCTGTCTTTCAAGATCTCCACAAGCTGATCGGCCAGATCGCTTCGCCCCAGCGCCTGCACGGCCAGCAGGTCCTGGGCCAGGATCTTGGCCTTAACCTTACCTGGCTGTGAAATATCGTTATAAACAGCGTTTATAACCGCATCATTGAGATTTTCACCATTATACACCCATGAAGCAACATCAACACCGGCCTGTTTTAAGACATAAAGAGCATAGGAGCCGACCCCGTTTTCCGAATTATTGATTCCCTTCTGGACGTATTCATTGTACAAAAACTGCACCGCATTGTTGGCCGGTGAAGCCGGCGTCCCGCTGGTGCCGGCATTTACCGCCGGTGCCAGCAGGGTTACGGCCATGACTAAAACCAGTAACAAACTCAGTTTTTTAACCGTCCTTTTATGGTTATACAACGTCCTGACCCCCTTACGATGTTTCTCATGTATATCCAT
>DYEX01000031.1 GCA_020725525.1 Desulfovirgula sp. | reverse complement strand
TGAGGGGTGGCCGTCAAGACCGCCGCCTCCCATTAACTTAAAAGTGACATTTTCTCAGTCCGGATGAATGATCAATATGGGTGACATTTTCTCAGTCCAGATAAAGCATTTTTCAGGTGACATTTTCACTGTCCATTGACAGGGGCTACCCCCACCAATTGCTGCTCCCCCAGCGCGTTAAGGCGGCTTTCGGCCCGGACTCGGATGCGCTCGATTTCCCGGGGATCAATGGCCCGCTCAAAGCTGCGCAAACCGGCCAGCTTGAAGCCGTGTTTTCTTGCCAGGGCACTGATTTCCTCCACCTGTTTAATGGTTATGTCCCGACCCAGGGAAAAATGCTCATACCTTTTTTCCAGGGCTAAAATCATGGTTTCGGACATGCAGGCATAGGCAGTGCCGGGCGGAAAACCAAAGTTAAAGTTAAAATTAACTTCGCCAGGCACATCCACCACGCCGCCTTCAATCACCAGCACGTCATCCCTCTGTTCGGCCACCTGGCGGCTCACATTACGGGGACGGGAAACGTCGCACACCACGGCCCCGGGCAAAAGGTCTTCCGGTCCGATCAGGGTATCCACCGCACTGGTAACGGCAATCACCACCTGGGCCGTCCGCAGGGCCTTCTTCACGTCAGAGGTGACGGTCACCGCCAGGCCGGTTTCGTAAAGTATTTTTGACGCCACCTGTTCCAACCTGGATTTATCCCGGGCCACCAGGGTCATTCTGGTGGCCTCCCGGGCCAGCAGCAGGGCACAAACCCTGCCGATGGAACCGGTGGCTCCCAGCACCACAATATGTGCCCGGCGCAGATCGTGCCCCATCAGGCGAGCTGCTTCCTTTGTCCCTTCAATGGCGGTGGCTACAGTATAGCTATTACCCGTAGTCACGGCTATATTCAGATTTTTGGCCACAGTAATGCCCGCATCCCCCACCACGGAGGTAAAGGCCCCCAGCCCCACAATCCCGGCTCCCAGCTTTTCGGCCACTCGCCCCGCCTGAATAATCCGTTCCAGCACAAATTCCTCCGGCAATTCAAGCATCTGCCGGGCAGTGAGGGGGCAGGCCACAAACCACCCTTCCGCCTCCCCGTAAGGCGTTTTCACACCGGTAATATGGGAAACTTTCATGGGAGGCACCAGTCTAAAGGCGCTTTCCACCCAGCGCCCGGGAAGGTAACGGGTGAAGGGAAACTTCCTGGCCACATCCCGGACATCGAGAGGGTGAATGATAAAAGCAAATTTTTCCACAGGACTCACCTCTAACCGTTTTGCGGCAGACTCAAAGCTTAACTGCCCGGATTAGTTTCACAATTTCGTCGGGATTGACATATTTATCTTCCTGTATGGGCGATTCACCAATTTCGTAACCTAAAACGGGCTTATCCAGCACCGCTTCAATAATTTTAATTCTTTTGCTGGACCCGATGACCACTACCTGGTCAAAGGCGTGCGCCCCGGCTATTAATTCCATCATGGTATTAACCAGCTCAAGACCGCTTTTGCTGCGCACAAAGTCCCATCTTTCAGCTTCGGTCATCAGGAGTATAAAATCCACCCCTTCTTTAACCAGGGCGGACTGGAGCTCTTCTTTGTTCTGGATGGGAAAACCAACCACGGCAATCCGCTTGCCTTTCCGGACTTCGCCCAGGCTCTCCAGGCGACTCACCAGTGTCCGGTCCACCCCTAAACGGTGGGCCACTTCCGCTTGGGACAGGCCCTGGGCCCGCAACTCCAGCATCCTGGAGACGTACTGGTCGATGCGGCGGCGGCTGATGATCTTTTCGCCAATGCGAATGAGGTCCATGGAAACCACGCCATTCATTATATCCCTAAAGGGGATAAAAAATGTGCACACTTTTGTGTACATTTATTGTAGCAGGGGTTACCAGAAAAGGCAAGGCATAAAACATTTACACACAAAAAACGGCCGGTGCACCGGTACCGGTACACCACCTGCCGCAAGCGATTACAAGTATCCTCCATTAAGGATTCCCGTTAAAATATCCCTCATCTCCTTTACCGAACCAGCCTGATTTATTTTCTCCCGCAGGCGTGCGGCACCCCGCAGGCCCTTCAGGTACCACGCGGCGTGCTTGCGCATTTCCAGCACCCCGATGCGCTCTCCTTTCAGCTCTACCAGCAAATCCAGGTGGCGCAGGGCGGTACGGATCCGCTCTTCCCAGGCGGGTTCCGGCAACAGCTCACCGGTGGCCAGGTAATGAATCGTCCGGGAAAAAATCCAGGGATTGCCCATGGAGGCCCGCCCGATCATCACGCCGTCACAGCCCGTCTCTTCCAGCATCCGCTTTGCATCCAGGGGAGTGCGCACATCCCCGTTGCCAATTACCGGGATGCTTACCGCCTCCTTGACCCGGCGGATAATATCCCAGTCGGCCTCCCCGCTGTAGAACTGTGCCCGGGTACGCCCGTGAACGGTCACCGCCGCAGCCCCGGCAGCCTCCACCAACCGGGCCAGCTCAACGGCATTAATGTTTTCATCATCCCAACCCTTGCGCATTTTGACCGTCACCGGTACCTGCACCCGGGCCACCACCCTGGACACAATCTCGGCGGCCAGTTCCGGTTTTTTCATCAGAGCCGCCCCTTCACCGTTTTTCACAATTTTCGGCGTAGGGCAGCCCATGTTTATGTCAATGATACTGGCACCCTCGCCGGCTACAATCTCCGCCGCCTGGGCCATGTAGTTGGGATTGGAACCGAAAATTTGAACGGCCAGGAGACCTTCTTCTCCCCCGTGCTCAAGAATCAACCGGGTGCGGGGGTTGCCGTAGATTAAAGCCTGGTCGCTGATCATCTCCGTGAAGACCAGGCCGCAGCCGGCTTCCCTGGCCAGTATACGGTAGGCCCGGTCGGTAACCCCGGCCATGGGGGCGGCAATTACCGGATTGGCCAGTTCGACATTCCCGATCAATAATTTCACCGTCATCTCACCGTCGACAAATTGCGTTCGTAAATAAGGCGCAGGCCCTTCAGGGTTAACAGGGGATCTACCCGGTCGATGGTACGGGACTCCCGGGCAATAAGCTCGGCCAGGCCGCCGGTGGCCAGGACAGTGGGGTTTCCTCCCAGCTCAACCTTCATCCGGCGCACAATTTCATCCACCTGACCCACAAAGCCAAAGATAATCCCCGCCTGCATGCTGCTGACAGTGTTTTTACCAATCACCGTGGCCGGTCTCACCAGTTCCACCCGGGGCAGCTTGGCCGCCCGGGCAAAGAGGGCCTCGGTGGAAATGCCGATACCCGGAGCGATGGCGCCTCCCAGGTATTCTCCCCGGGCGGATATGGCATCAAAGGTGGTGGCCGTGCCAAAATCAACAATGATCAACGGCCCGCCGTAAAGTTCGTACCCCGCCACCGCATTGACAATGCGGTCCGCACCCACCTCCCGGGGGTTGTCATATTTAATGGCCAGGCCGGTCTTAATGCCGGGACCCACTACCAGCGGTTTTACGCCAAAATATTTCTCGCTCATCTGTTCCAGGGACAGCATTAAGGGCGGCACCACTGAGGATATCACCAGGGCCTTGATGTCCCGGCGGGAAATGCCCGCATAATCGAAGAGATCCCGGAGTAACATACCGTATTCATCGGCAGTACGGTGGGGGTTGGTGGATAATCGCCAGTGCTCCAGCAATTCCTCCCCTTTATATACCCCCAGAACGATATTCGTATTCCCCACGTCAAAAACCAGGATCATCGTATCCCACTCCTTTTCAGTGTAATTCTATCAAAGGGGTACAGGCGGCGCAAGAAAATGTATACTGTTTAACCATACGGCGGTTTTTCGCCCGTGTCCCACTTCAGTAGCACTGGATCAAAAATTATGATATTATCAGATAACAATAATCAAGGTTACTGGAGGTGGACAAATGAATGAGCGCATTCCGCGCATGAAAGCGGATATTTTAAAAGCCCTGGCCCATCCCACCCGGGTGAGCATTCTGGAATGCCTGCGTCAGGGAGAGCGGTGCGTTTGTGAAATCATCGAAGAGCTGGATATGGAGCAGTCCAACGTATCCCAGCACCTGGCAGTGCTGAAAAAGCTGGACATTGTCGACTCCCGCAAAGAAGGACTGCGGGTGAATTACCGGGTAAAGTACCCTGAAGTATTTCAAATTCTCGACCTTCTGGACGGTGTGCTGGTGTCACAGGTGGAGGATACCATGTCGACGCTAAAGAGCCTGCGCAAAAAAAAGAGTTAAAACCTGTGTCAACCACTAAGGGTAACACCGGTTGACAAATGGGCATTAATGGCCTTAAAATTAAGGAAAGTGCCGGCTTTTGCCTTGAGGTGTCTTTATTTGAAAGAACGAGTCCTGGAGTTGTTAAAAAAAGGTTATCCTGATTTTGTCTCCGGGGAGTCTATCTGCCAGAGTCTGGGGGTTTCCCGCACGGCGGTATGGAAACATATCCAGGCTTTACGGGCCGCGGGTTATGACATTGAAGCCGTCCCCCATTCGGGCTACCGCCTGGTGAACATCCCGGACCGCCTTTATCCTCCGGAAATCATCCAGGGGCTGAAAACAGCCTTTCTGGGACGGAAAGTTTATCATTACGACCAGGTGGAATCTACCAACCGCACGGCCCGGGAACTGGCCGCCCGGGGGGTTCCCGACGGCACCCTGGTGGTCGCCGAGGAACAAACCGGGGGCCGGGGGCGTATGGGCCGGGGCTGGTTTTCCCCCCATGCCCGGGGGATCTGGTGTTCCGTGATTTTGTACCCCGCGGTAAACCCCATGGATGCTCCTCCCCTGACCATGCTGGCGGCCGTGGCCGTGGCCCGGGCACTGCGCCGGACCGCGGGAGTTGAGGCGGGAATCAAGTGGCCCAACGACCTGCTGGTGGGGGAGAAAAAAATATGCGGTATTTTAACCGAACTTTCCGCCGAAATGGAGCGGATCAATTATTTAATCATCGGTATGGGCATTAACGTCAATATTGACCGCCGTGAGTTTCCCCCGGAGTTACGGGAAATCGCCACCTCGGTACAGATAGAAACGGGGCGGCGGATTTCCCGGGTGCATTTGTTGCAAAACCTGCTGGCCGAACTGGAATACTGGTACAGGCTCTGGGAAAAAGAGGGGTTTGCCCCGGTGCTGGCCTGCTGGAAAGAGCTAAGCGTTACCCTTCACCGGCCGGTGAAGGTGTTCACCTGGAAGGAAAGCTGGGAAGGGTGGGCCGAGGATGTGGATGCCGACGGCTCCCTGGTACTGCGCCTGCCCGGCGGTGAATACAAAAGGGTGGTCAGCGGGGAGGTGAGCCTGCGGACCAGATAGAACAAATGAGGCTGTCATCGTCGTCATGAAAGACGCTCCATTTGATGCTCCTTCAGGGGAAGTATTGTGACTTTTTGGTTAACCAGTAAATATCCTGAAGTTAACCATTTCGCTCCGGGCATCGCTGCCCCGCCCCCGGTCTCGCTAAGTTTGCCCGGCTCTCAACAGTTTTGTAAGTGATTGTACAAAATTATAATAATGTAAGGAGGCATTATTCCATGAAACTATCACCCAGGGATATGGCTCTGGCCGCCCTTTTTGCCGCCATGGCGGCCGTGGCAGCCATGTTGTCCCGCTTCTTCATCACGCCTTATGTACCATTTAGCCTGGTGCCCTTTGTGGTTATGCTGGCCGGCGGGCTTCTGGGTGCCCGGGTGGGGGCTTTGAGCATGCTGATCTACGTGCTGTTGGGCCTTGTAGGCCTGCCGGTCTTCGAGACGGCCCCCTTTGGCGGCCCGGCCTATGTGCTGAAGCCTACCTTTGGCTTCCTGCTGGGCTTTATCGGCGGCGCCTGGGTTACGGGAGCCCTGGCCCCCAAACAAAAGGATCCGGGCGTGGTACCCTTATTTTTCGCCATGGTCGCCGGCCTGGCGGTGATCTACTTCCTGGGCCTGCCCTACCTCTACGTAATACTGAACTTCTACATGGGCAAAACCTTTTCCGCCCTGCAGGTGATTAAGATAGGATTCCTGCCCTTCATTGGCTTCGACCTGCTCAAGGCCGCATTGGCCGCCGTGCTGGCCCGGCTGGTTTACCGGCGGCTGCACGGCTTGAGCGGTGAAAGCACCGGCCGCGCGAGGTAAAACGTCCCGCCGGGCCCCGTAGCTTTCAGGCAAAAACAGCAAAATAAAGGAAAACAGAAGTTATGGCCGGTCCTTCATGCGTCTGAAAACAGGGAAACAAAGACATCAACCAGCTGCGGGTCGAAATGGCTCCCCGCGCACTTTTTAAGCTCTGCTATCGCCTTTTCTTTGCTCCTGGGCTTTAGGTACGGCCGCCCGCCGGTCATGGCGTCATAAAGCTTCCCAGTTTATTGTTGCAGCGGAAGGGCAAAAATGCTCAAATTTGGAGTAACAAAAAGCCCCGGCAAAAATTCTTACCGGCGCTTCTGGTTCTCTGACCAGGATATAGTGGATTTTAAGCCTTTCACCAAACAACCTCTACCGGATAACAGGCAATTTTTGGGATCCGCAGTTATAATGGGCAGATTTTCTAACTGAGCCTGGGCAATCAGAAGGCGGTCAAAAGGATCACGGTGGAAATCCGGGAGGGTATAAACGTGGAGGGCGTGGCGCATCGAAACAGCCAGGGGTTCAATGGCATTTACGGCAAGTTGTTCGAGAATGAAGGGTTCCGGGTTATCCGGCAAAGAGAGCTTGCCGAGCCTGGCCTTAATAGCCATTTCCCAACCGCTGGCAACACTGAGGTACAGCTTATTTTCTCCACTGCTAATGATTTTCCGGGCTCGCGGGGACAACTGAGGATCGTCGGTAATCCACCACAAGAAAACGTGGGTGTCCAGCAGCGCTCTCATTTTTCAAACGCCTCTAAAATATTACC
>DYEX01000182.1 GCA_020725525.1 Desulfovirgula sp. | reverse complement strand
GATTTTATTTTCCCACCGCAACCTGTTGAGGGTGCTCCGGCTGATACGTAATAATTCCATTACTTCTTTGGCTTTCATAGTAAGTATAATATATCCAATTTGATAAAGACTGTCAAGAAAGTGTTAGAATTGTGGACTATATCGAAAAAGGCATCACTGTGGTGATGGTCACCCATGAAAAAGACATCGCCCTGTACTGCCGCCGCCTGATTAATGTGAAGGACGGCCGTGTTTTGGGCGATACCCCGGTGTCGAACCCGGGGAACGCCGCCGAGGATCTGGCAGCCATTCCGGAAGAAAGGGAGGCGTTAACTTGAATTTTATACATAATTTAGAAGTGGCATTAAACGGCTTGAAGGCAAATAAAATGAGATCCTTTCTGACAATGCTCGGCATTATCATTGGCGTCGCCGCGGTCATCATCATGATCTCCCTGGGGCAGGGCGCCAGCAAGAGAATTACCAGCCAGATTGCCAGCATGGGTTCAAACTTGCTTTTGGTCTTTCCCGGGGCCGGGCAGGGTCCCGTGCGCGGTGCTTCGGGGAACGTCAACACCCTCACCCTGGAGGATGCGGAGGCCATAGCCGGGCTCAGCATGGTGGCTCATGTGGCGCCGGAGCTTTCCACCAGCGGTACCCTGAGCTACGGCAGCCAGACCTGGACCGCCCGGGTTGTCGGCACCACGCCGGAAATGCAGTTAATTAAGGACTGGCCTGTGAGCGCGGGGTCGTTTTTCACCGGGGACGACGTGAGAAGTGCCGCCATGGTGGCGGTCCTGGGCAAAACGGTGGTGGACAACCTTTTCCTGCCGGGCACCAATCCGGTGGGTTCGACAATCAGGATCAATAAATTGCCCTTTACAGTGGTGGGAGTCCTCTCTTCCAAGGGGGCTTCCATGGGGGGGCAGGATCAGGACGATGTGGTGTATATACCGGTGAGTGCGGCGCAGAAAAGGTTGCTGGGGGTCAATCATGTCGGCCTGATCAATGTGCAGGCCGAAACGCCGGAAAGCATGGCCTTCGTCCAGAGCAGCATCGAAAGCCTGCTGCGGGAGAGGCACCGCCTGACGGGTTCCGGCTCCGATGATTTTAACGTACGCAACCTGACTTCCGTTCTGGAAGCCGCGGAAAATACCACGGCGATTATGACCCTGCTCCTGGCCAGTGTGGCAGCCGTGTCCTTGCTTGTGGGCGGTATAGGAACCATGAATATCATGCTGGTCTCCGTTACGGAGAGGACGAGGGAAATCGGCCTGCGCATGGCGGTAGGGGCCAGGGAAAGCAACATCCGCAACCAGTTCCTGGTGGAGGCTCTGGTTCTCTGCCTGATCGGGGGGGTTGTGGGAATTCTCGTGGGAATCGCCGGCTCCAAGGTAATCTCCAAAGCTTTCGGGTGGCCGACGTATGTCACGCTGTCTTCCATATTGTTATCCGCGGGTTTCTCGGCGGCGGTGGGCATATTCTTCGGGTATTACCCCGCCAGGAAGGCGGCGGGCCTGGACCCCATTGAAGCGCTCCGCTTCGAGAGGTAGGAAGCCTGAAGTATCCCCAGTTTTTGAGCCCTGCTTTGGCTCGGTAGCGAGCGACTTGAGCCGAGCGGTCAGCCAAACTTGGCGAGGCGAAAAGCGAAGGCAGGCCCGAGGGCATGGATGCCCGAGGCCGGCAACTGAGGCAGGATGCCGAATTTGCCGGGAAGCCTGCCGGAGCTTTGAGCCGAGCACTAGTTTGGCCCGCGAGGTTCACTGGAGCGAGCGGGAGCCAAAACAGGGTAGTTGGAAAGTGGGGATAACTCAGGTGGGAAGCTGGTTGAATAATAGCTTCTGCCCTCCGTTTGCTCTGGTACTCATTGGTTCCGGGTGCCTGTACGGGAAACTGAAAAGCAGGCGACTGGCAGTGGCACCACCGGGAACTCCGGTTGCGGTGAGTGATGGGCGGCCGCTTTCACCACCTGTTGGTGGCGCTTAATAGATATCCGGTCGAGGGGAGAACTAGTGATGAAAAAACTGGTATTTACAGTTCTTATGGCAGCTTTGGCCTTTTTCAACGTGCTGCAGCCTGCATTGGCCGGGGAGCCCGCCCGGCCCGAGCTTTCGTTGAGCAAGGCCATAGAGATGGCTGTAAAGCAAAGCAAGGATCTGAAAATGGATGAACTGGAAATAAAACGCACGGAGGCACTGCGTGAGGAAGCGGCGGACCGGCTCAGCTTCACCCCCACGGAGGGCAGCAGTTATGACCCGGAGGTGGAAGCGGCCTGGTATTCTTTGTTGCAGGCGGACCTGACCTGGCGCATGTCCAAGAAAAGCTATGACGCCCGGCTCGACGGCATCACCCTGGCTGCATGCCAGCTGTACTGGAATGTGCTGAAAGCCCGGGAAAGTGTAAAGGTAAAGGAACTGGCCCTGGAGCTGGCCCGCCTGGAGCTGCAGAAGTCCCAATCGGCGTACCGGTTGGGTTTAACCGGCAGGCTGCAGAGCAGCGGTTCGGCGGCCTCCGTAAAAGGGCTGGAACAGGCCGGGGCGGATGTCGCTAAAGCGGAAAGCGAACTGGCGGCAGCGCAAAATGAACTGGATAAGGCGTATTTAAAGCTGAACCAGCTGCTGGGGCTGCATCCCGGCGACCGGCCGGTTCTGGTTGATAAACTGGAGTTTTGCCCGCTGCAGGTGGCAAACCTGGACACCGAGGTGAACCGGGTGCTGGAAAGCAGCCCGTCCGTGTGGCTTGCCGAACAGAAAGTCACCCAGAAGAAATATAGCACCGACCTGATGTTTGCCAGCGGACAGTACACTCCCTATGACGTACGGCGGGCGGAACTGGCACAGGCCGAACTGGATGCCCGGAACGCCAGAGATGCCGTGGAAATGCAGGTGCGCGAACTGTACCATACCTTGAAAAGCCTGGAGGAATCGTACAGATCCGCGGAACAAGCGGTAGCCACGGCCCAGGAGGAGCTAAAAGAAAAACAGGTCATGTTCCGGCTGGGCATGGCGACCAGGGTGGATGTACTGGCGGCGGAAGTAAGCCTGGCCAGCGCAAATTACGCGCTGACAGATCTCGCCGCACAGCATTCCTACAACAAAATGGTGTTCCAGAAACCCTGGGCGCCTGCGTACAGCGGCACCGGCGGGTAACCTTCCGGCGGCAGGTGATTCAGGTCCGTTCCTGCATCTTTCACCCCTGCGGCCTGGTTAAGGACCACCGCACCGGGGGAGGCTGGCAACGTCCGGGCGGTCATGGACGGGAAAATAGACGAGTTTATCTCCGCCTATTTACGGCAGAAGGCAAAGGGTTAGAACCAGTGCAAAGAGCACTGGCTTTTTTGTGCTCAGGGGCGGTCTTTTTGATTTACAAAAACACTGAAGGCTATCTGGAAAAGGAGGTTTCTGACCCAACGTGTACGGTATCGCAATTAGATCTAAAATTATTGTATCAATTCGAAGAAAAAAATTTTTTTCATTCGTGATATTTTTTTATTTATTCAGCAGGAAAAACTTAATTTTTGTCGAACGCAACACATGAGCTCAATATATGACTATCTATCTCAAATATTGAGAAGACAAGGAGTATCCTATATGAAATCAGGACACAAGCCAGGAAAGCGCAGTTATACCAATCAATCTGTTGAAAAAACCATCTCAATTCTTAATGCCTTCCGGCTGGACCGGCCGGAGCTTTCCTTTGCCGAACTGCAAAAGATTACCGGTTTCAACCGTAGCACCCTGCACCGCTTTCTTGTCACATTACTGGACCATGGTTACCTCGAATACGACACAGGTGCCGGATTGTACCGTTTAGGCATCAGGCTTTTTGAATTAGGTGCCATTGTCATGAAGAACATGGACCTGCGGCGGGTGGCGATGCCCTTTTTAAAGGAATTGGCCGAAACGTTAAATGAAACTGTACATGTTGTCGTAAGGGAGGGCATCGAGGGCATCTATGTTGAAAAATACGAGCCCCCAGGGGCTATGGTTACTTATTCATTGGTCGGCAAACGTCTGCCTTTATACTGTACAGCGGTAGGTAAAGTTTTACTCGCCTTTCTGGAGGAGGCCGAACGGGCCGATTTGCTGGCACAGCTGGTGTTGGAGCGGCGTACCCCGAAAACCATAACAGATAAAGAACAACTAAAGGCACATTTGCAACAGGTTTATAATCAGGGTTATGCCGTTGATGATGAAGAATTGGAAGAGGGTTTAATCTGTGTGGCAGTACCAGTTTTTGGTCAGAACCAAAAGATAGTGGCCGCCATGAGCGTGTCGGGCACAGCGCACAGGATAAAAGCCAAGCTGGCTTCACCTGACGGGAAACTGATACCTTTGTTGCAAAATGTGGCTGCCGCTATTTCGCGTCAGCTAGGTTATGTACCAGAACATAAGAGTCAAGAGTTAATCAGGAGGTGAGAAAACTGTTATTTAATAGCTAGCCAACTGCAACAAACAGAATACCTTACGGAACAACTCATTTTCCAGAGGAGGTAGCAGAATGCGTAAAAAAATAATGATTCCCGACCTGTATACCAAATACGAGAAAGGCGAGCCCATTACCATGTTGACAGCCTATGATTACCCCATGGCTTTGTTAGAAGAAAAAGCCGGGGTGGATATTATCCTGGTGGGCGATTCCATGGGCATGACGGTGTACGGCCTTGATACTACCTTGCCGGTAACCCTGGATATGATCATTCGCCACGCCCAGGCCGTGCGCCGGGGTGCACCAGCGGCCTTCATTGTAGGCGATATGCCCTATATGACCTATCAGGTGAACAAGGATGAGGCGATTCGTAACGCCGGCCGCCTCATGGCCGAGGCAGGGGTGGACGCGATCAAATTAGAAGGCGGACGGGAGATGGCGGAAACCATTGCGGCTATAGTTAAAGCCACCATTCCTGTAATGGGACACATTGGCTTAACACCGCAGTCAATTTCACAACTGGGTGGTTTTAAAGCTCAAGGGAGAACTGCCGAGTCGGCACTTAAGCTGGTTGAGGATGCCAAAGCTTTAGAAGCCGCCGGCTGCTTCAGCATCCTGGTGGAAGCTGTGCCGCCGGAAGTTAACAAAGTAATTGTCGAAACAGTGAAAATACCTATTATCAGCTTGGGTTCCGGTGTCTATGGTGCCGGTCAGTGCCTGATCGTCCACGATATGTTGGGCTTCTTCGATCGCTTTACACCAAAATTTGTTAAGAAGTATGCCAATTTGAATGCAGAAATAGTAAAGGCCCTGAAAGCTTATGTAGCTGATGTTAAAGAGAAAAATTTCCCCGGTCCTGAACACGTCTACCCCATGAGTCGGGAAGAAGTGGAAAAGTTCCTGGCCAAGTTGAATACATAAAAGAGATAAGGAGAAATAAACAAGTAAAGTCAACTTGGCTAGTTTTGAACTTCTACTACTTAACATTAAGACTAAGAGAGGAGTTACCGATGAAAAGTTATCGTATTGCCTTGATACCAGGGGATGGTATTGGACCTGAAGTTATCGCGGAAGGGGTCAAAGTTTTACGAAAAGTAGCTGAACTTGATAAGGATATTAATTTTGAGTTTAGCGCTTTCCCATGGGGATCAGAGTACTACCTTGAGAAAGGGAAAATGATGCCCGATGATGCCCTGGATATACTAAGCAAATTTGATGCGATCTACTTTGGAGCGGTGGGTGTACCTGAGGTTCCGGACTGGATTCCAGCTCATCAACTGTTATATAAAATTCGTCGGGGTTTCAATCAGTATATTAACTTCCGCCCTATAAAACGACTTAAAGGAGCACCTTGTCCCCTGAAACGAGATGTTCCCATCGATATGGTCTATATAAGGGAAAATGTTGAAGGTGAATATACTGACATGGGGGGGAGGCATTATACGGGAACCGAGGCGGAGGTTGTAACGCAAGTTAATATGTTCACCCGTCATGGGACTGAACGGGTTATGAGGTATGCTTTTGAACTCGCGAAAGAGCGGAGGTCAAAAGTAGCCAGTATCACAAAATCCAATGCCTTAATGCATTCTATGACTTTTTGGGATGAGGTATTTAATTACGTAAAGCAATCGTATCCCGGTATAGAAACAAGGCAGGTGCTAGTAGATGCTATGGCTATGTATATGGTTACGGAGCCGGAAAAATTTGATGTGATAGTGGCTTCTAATCTTTTTGGTGATATACTCACTGATCTAGGGGCGGCGCTTCAGGGTGGTCTCGGATTTGCTCCAAGCGGAAATATTAACCCTGAGAAAAAATATCCTTCTATGTTTGAACCTGTTCATGGTTCATCTCCCAAGGATAAGGGTAAGCAAGTTGTTAATCCCATCGCAGCCATTTGGGCAGCTAAATTAATGTTAGATCATCTCGGCGAAAAAGTTTGGGGAGAAAAAATTCTAAAGGCTATTGAGGGCGTCCTTGTAGAAGGTAAAGTGCGTACACCAGATATTGGGGGGCAATCAACTACTCAGGCAATGGGCGATGCCATTGCGGACAAACTTGCTGAGATTTCGAGCAAGTACTGAGCTAAAAATTTCCTTAATTCTAAATATAGGGGGGTGCTTTAGTGTATACAGCTGAATTTTAACCTATTTGATGTATGCAAACGAAAGTTATAGGTTTTTAAGGAGGTAGCGTTTATGAAAACTAAGGTTATGACGTTAATAACTATGTTCGCCCTATTGGGCCTGCTTGTTACCGGTTGCGGCGGAAACTCTGCTGGCACAACCGGTGGCTTACAAGAAGGAAAAGAACCAGTAACAATTAATGTTGGGCACGTATTAGCACCGGAACACCCTTACCATAAGGGTCTGCTCAAATTTGCTGAAATTATTGAAGAAAAAACTGATGGCAAATATAAGGTTAAAGTTTTCCCCAGTGGGCAGCTTGGCGGAGAACGTGACATGGTGGAAGGGATGCAATTAGGTACAATGCATGGGGCTTTAATTGGTGGCACTCTTGGCATTATTGAGCCTAAGTTTTTGGTTACCGACCTACCGTTTATTTTTAGAGACCGGGAGCATGCCTACAAGGTATTGGACGGAGAAATTGGCCAGGAACTTTTGAGCCTACTAGACAAGCACAAACTGGTAGGTATCTCGTTCTGGGAAAATGGCTTCAGGCAAATTACCAATTCCAAACGGCCTATTAAAACTCCGCAAGATCTGAAAGGATTGAAGATCCGTACCCCTGAAAACGATGTACAGATTGCTGCAATCAGAGCTATGGGAGCCAATCCGACCCCGATGGCATTTCCTGAACTGTTTACAGCTTTGGAACAGAAGGTAGTGGATGGCCAGGAAAACTCACTTTCCATCATAGCTAGCTCGCGGTTTGATGAAGTTCAGGAATATTGCACTATTATCAACTATATGTATCAACCTGCTACATTAGTGTTCAGTAAGTCCTTCTTTGACGGGCTGCCGGCAGATGTGCAGCAGATAATTAAAGATGCTGCCAAAGAAGCGCAGCAATATGAACGCCGGTTGATACAAGAAGAAGACCAAAAGCTAATTAAAGAACTACAAGAAAAAGGCATGAAAATTAATATTATCGAAGATGTTTCCGCGTTCCGTGAACTAGTGAAACCAGTATACGATCAATTTGCCGATAAAATTGGTCAAGACTTGATTGATCGTATTCAAAATACCAAATAATTTCTCATCTAAACTAATGAACTAAGCGGCAGAGGTTACCGCAACTACATTTGAATATAAATACCTACTCTGCCGCTCTCCCTTTCTTTTTCTTTACAAATTAGGCTCTTTAGATCGGCTAATCAGTTAACTAATGCCGGTTTAAAAGCTAATTCAGTTGATGGAGCTAAGGGGGAATAAAATTATTATGAAAGCTTTGCATGGATTAACAACTGTTGTTGAACGAATATGTGTTTTGATGACCATTGCTATGGTTTTGATAGTATTTGTGCAGGTAATTGCGCGTTATCTATTTCGCCACTCACTCACATGGAGTGAAGAACTGGCAAGGTATATTTTGGTTTGGATAACGTTTCTGGGGTCGACCCTAGCTCTACGACACGGGACTCATATAGGTGTGGACATTCTGTTCCAGGTAATCCCTACTAAATTTCACAAGATCCTCATGACGCTTAATTGTATATTAATTGGATTGTTTTTAACTGTTCTTTTAGCAAAAGGGGCAGCCCTGGCTATAACTACAATGTCTCAACCGTCACCTGCTTTAAAAGTTCCTATTGGGTTAGTCTATTCAGTAGTACCCATAAGCGCGTCTATTATGTTGCTATTTTTAATTTACGAAATCTTGAAGAGAATGGCCAGCCAGGAAAGTTAATTCTGTTGATAAATACAAGTTTGGATGTCTTGAGGTGAGGAGGCATGGATATGGCAGGACTGTTATTCGGGTTCTTGGGGTTGTTCTTCATACTCGGGGTGCCTATCGCTTTCTCATTGGGGCTGGCAAGTTTAATTACTTTTTTGTTTCGAGTTCCACCAATACCTTTAGAGGTTATTGCCCAGCGCATGATTATCGCTGCCGATTCGTTTCCCTTGATGGCAGTCCCACTCTTTCTATTAGCCGGTAGTCTTATGGAAGGTGGGGGAATATCAAAGCGACTGATTAAATTTGCCGGTGCTCTAGTAGGGCATATTCGTGGAGGGATGGGTTATGTTTCGGTTTTGGCCAGTATGTTTTTTGGTGGGATATCCGGTTCAGCGGTGGCTGATACGACGGCAATCGGTACCGTTACCATTCCGGCTATGTTGAAACGTGGCTACGAAAAGGGTTTTGTTGCCACTTTACAGGGGGCAGCTGGTACCATTGGCGTATTAATCCCTCCGAGTGTACCTTTAATAGTTTACGGGGTAGCTGTTGGGGGAGTATCGATTGGCGATTTATTTATAGCGGGTATTATGCCTGGCTTAATGATGGGTGCAGCCTTAATTATAGTATCTTATATCATTGCTGTAAGGAAAGGATATGAGGGTGAAGGCCGGCTTAAATTTAAAGAAACGGTGTTGGCATTTAAAGAAGCCATACTAGCTCTATTAATGCCTTTGATTATCATTGTGGGAATTCGGACCGGTATCTTTAACCCCACGGAGAGCGCAGTTGTCGCAGTTATCTATAGCTTTATCGTCGGCAAGTTCGTTTATAAAGAGTTGACCTGGAAAGAAGTTTACGAAGCGTTAGCAAAAACGACCATGAGCACTGGTGTTATCATGATTGTTATTGCAGCTGCTTCGCTTTTTGGTTGGCTCTTGACTATCGAGCAGATTCCACAATGGGCATCCGCTACCATGATGAGTATTACGGAGAATAAAATCGTATTTCTTTTGATGGTTAATTTTGTATTGCTGATAGTTGGTACCTTTTTGGAGACGAACGCTGCAATTATCATGCTCGCGCCACTACTGTATCCTCTAGCTGTACAATACGGCATAGATTTAGTGCATTTCGGTTTGATCATGGTGGTTAACCTGGCTATTGGCATGATAACCCCGCCATTGGGGGTTACGTTGTTGATTTCATGCGGAATAGCCCGGGTTGCTCTATCAAAAACCTTTAGATATTTATTTGCTTATTTGTTTGCTATGATCATGGTATTGTTACTGGTTACTTACTTCCCCCAAAGTGTGCTATTCTTGCCTAAGCTATTGAACTAAGGTAAAATTTAAGTTACTAATATTAAGATAAACTTAAGAATGGGAGATGGTTGAATGGGAATGACAGCTGCTGAAAAAATACTTGCTAGGCATGCGGGGAAAAGCAAAGTAAAAGCGGGGGAATTTGTTTTTGCTAATGTTGACCTGGTGATGGGAAACGATATTACTTTCCCGATAACAATCGAGGAATTTAAGCGTTTGGGCGCTACAAAGGTATTTGATCGAGATAAAATCGTCCTTGTACCCGATCATTTTACGCCTAACAAGGATTTAAAATCAGCAGAGAATGCAAAAATTGTTCGTGAATTTGCCAGAAAATATGAGATAACCAACTATTTTGAAGTCGGCCGAATGGGAATAGAACATGCTCTCTTACCGGAACAGGGATTGGTACTGCCCGGGGAACTCATTGTCGGGTCGGATTCCCATACTTGTACTTACGGAGCTCTAGGGGCCTTTGGTACAGGTATAGGAAGTACCGATGCTGCTGTGGCTATGGCTACCGGTAAGGTTTGGTTCCGCGTACCGGAAACAATAAAATTTGTCTTCACTGGGAAGCTGCAGAAATGGGTAAGCGGCAAGGACTTAATACTGGCTGTCATAGGGAAAATCGGGGTTGACGGTGCTCTTTATAAGATAATGGAGTTCTGCGGCGAGGTAATTGATAATTTATCTATTGATAGTCGTTTCACTATGTGTAATATGGCAATTGAAGCTGGAGCTAAAACAGCATTTATCGCTCCGGATGAAACTGCATTAGAATACGTGCGTACAAGGGCTAAGAGGGAATACAAAATAGAAACTAGCGACCCAGATGCAGATTATGCTAATGTTATTGAGATAAATGTAAGTAATTTGGAACCCCAGGTAGCTTGTCCTCACAGTCCTGCCAATGTCCGACCGGTCAGTGCTGTTAAGAACGTACCTATAGATCAGGTAGTCATTGGTTCTTGTACTAACGGTCGTATTGAGGACCTACGTGTTGCGGCTAGTATCCTTAAAGGAAAAAAACTACACCCGAATGTAAGGATGCTCATCTTTCCTGGTACACAGCAAATTTATCGGGAAGCTCTGGCGGAAGGGCTTATTGACATCTTTATTGAGGCAGGCGCGGTCTTCAGTACGCCAACTTGCGGACCTTGCTTGGGGGGTCACATGGGATTATTAGCTGAAGGTGAACGGGCAATATCTACCACCAACCGGAACTTTATCGGTAGAATGGGACATCCAAAAAGCGAAGTATATTTATCCAATCCTGCAGTAGCTGCAGCTTCGGGTATCTTAGGTAGAATTTGTAGTCCAGAGGAGGTTGAATAGTGCATGAACAAAAGCAAGGTTTGGAAGTTTGGCAAAGATATAGATACAGATGCCATTATCCCGGCTAGGTATCTGAATATCCAAGATGAAAAGGAATTGGGCCTACGCTGTATGGAAGGAATTAGACCGGGCTTTGCAGTGATGGTGACCCCCGGTGACGTAATTATGGCCGACAGCAATTTTGGTTGTGGCAGTTCTCGGGAACACGCTCCGATTGCTATCAAGGGTGCCGGCATTAAATGTGTAGTTGCAAAATCTTTTGCTCGCATTTTTTACCGCAATTGTATAAATATTGGTTTACCAATTTTTGAATGTCAGGAAGCTGTTGATGCCACGGATGAGGGGGATATAGTTTTGGTAAACCTAGAAACGGGGGAAATTATAAACGAAAGTAAAAATCTTCGTTTCCAGGCTATGCCATTGCCGCCCTTTGCTAGAGAAATAGCAGAAGCCGGCGGTTTGATAGAGTATGCGAAGAAATTTCTTTTGTAATAAGAGACAAATGTCGCCCTATAAGAATTGGATGAATATGTCAATGGGAATTTTTTAAAAGCATGTAAAAGAACTTGAGAAAAGAAAAATAAATCACCCTCCTGGAAAAATAATTTCTTCCAGGTAATAGTAACCACTAACATTAGCATTAGCTGGGATTACTGATTAATCACTCTCCTTTCCGGTTTAGTGTAGGCCCGGTTATCGCGCAGCATAGCGTAAACGAGCCGAACCAGTTTTCTGGCTGTTAAGACGCAAGCACGTTTATGGTGATGTTTTTTCGCCTCGGCATATTTCCGCTGATAGTACTCCTGATACTCTGCGTTGTGCATCCGAACGCAGTTGGCTGCTTCGATCAGGTAGTACCGGAGGTAAGCGTTGCCGCTCTTGGTTAAAGGGGTATCTTCGCCGACAAATCCTGCTGACTGGTTTTCTTTCCAGGTCAGGCCGGCAAACTGGGCCACTGCATCATCATCGGGAAAGTTTTTGACGTTACCTATTTCGGCAATGATTCCGGCACTTAAAACCGGCCCCAGGCCCGGAATAGTCAGTAAAGGATTATTAAAGCCCGCCATCTCCTGGGTAATCGCTTTGTCGGTTTCCTTCACCTGTTTTTGCAGGTGGCGGATAGTTTGCAAAGTAGAGGCCATAATCCTGTTGACCGGGTCTTTGAGTTTGTCCGGTAATTTGTAGGAATCCCGGGCTGCCTTTTGGAACTCGGCCGCTACAATCTCGGGTGTGGTGATCTTGTTTTTGCTCTTTTCGGCCAGGAACTGAGCTAGTTCTTCCAAAGGAGCGGCTGCAATTTCCTCGGCGCTGTAGTACTCGGTGACCAAAGCCGCTGCGCTGGCTCCCAAGGGACTGGATAGCGGGCAGGCCTGGGCCAGCCTGCTACACTTCAAGAACAGGTATGAGAGGAAGTAATTCTTCTCCCGGGTCAACTGCTGCACTAGATGGTAGCGGTGCCGGGTCAGCCGCTGCAAAGGAAGGTAGCGCTCGTCGGGCGCAAAGGGTTTGGGCAGTTGGCCGAACCGGACCCGGTTGGCGGCCACCCAGGCGTCGATCCAGTCATTTTTCGGGAGGTTTTTGAGGGACTTTTTAAAAGCCTTGAGTATCTTTGGGTTAAAAATATACACCTGTGGCCCAAGGGGTGCTAACTCTGCCGCCCCGGTCAGGTACAAAGCCAGGTGCCAGGCATAAAAAGAGGTGGCTTCCATCCCGAAGGCGACCGCCTGAAAACCATGCCTGGCTAAAGCCCGGCAGGTCTCCCGGACCAGGGCTACGGCGCCGTCGGCATCATTGGGGAAAGCAAGGCGGTTCCAGCAGTCGTTGCCGCTGTCGTCAATGAATCTCGCCTTGTTTTCCTTCAAGCCGACGTCGATTCCGACGTATAACATCAAAATCACCTCCTTCCCAATGACCTGGGAGGCTAACAAGACTTTGGGGTTCCCCAGCAGCTCTGACCTCATTTTGCAGCCTTGCGGCATTAGCACTTTCCTGACTTTTGGCGATGCACAAGCCGGCTGCTGCTACCGGGCCAAAAGGTAGGTGTGCAGAGTGGGGGTTAGCACTACAGGTCAGCAGTGGGGACGCAGTCTCATTACAGCACCATCATGCAAGGAGGGATAGCGTTTCCCCAAAACCAGCCTCGCGGCAAAGATTCTCCTGGAGAACCCCAAAATCCTGCGTGTGAGCCTGTGGATATGCCGCTCGTGTGGACTTGTGGACAGGCGGAGTAGATCTTACTCCCGCCAGGGGTTATTAAACCGAAAAACTTGGTTTACAGGCGGTCCGTTGACCTACCTCCCGCCTGTCCACAGGGTCCACACTCGCTTGGACAACGCTTCGCGTTGCCCACATATCCACAGGCTCGCCGGCGACGAAATCATCATCATCATGACCATATCATTTAATTTTCAAAGACAAGCTTAAAGATTATCACGTTCCAATTACTATCATATAAGGGAGGGAAATCTTATGCTAATGTCTTTTAAAACTCCTAATCTGGTGATTATTGGATATAATGCAATTAAGAGTCTTAAAGATGTTGTGGCATGGTTTAACTGCCTAAGGCCTATTGTAATCACGGATCCAGGATTGGTAAAGGCAGGGGTGGTCAAACAGGTTCAAGAAGTTATCAGAGAATGCGTAACTGAAGTTGATGTATATAGCGATATTGAAAGTGACCCAAGCATACACACTGCTGTTCGCTGTGCCAAGGCAGTAAAAGAGGGGAAATACGATCTTATTGTTGCCCTTGGTGGAGGTAGCCCCATTGATGTTGCTAAAGCGGCTTCAATATTAGTTACAAATGAAGGAAAACTGGAAGATTACCTGGGGATTGAGCTTGTTCCTAACCGGGGACTTCCTAAAATTGTTATCCCTACTACCGCAGGTACTGGCAGTGAAGTGACCAATGTAAGTGTATTAAGTATTCCAGAGCAAAAAACCAAAAAAGGTATTGTCAGCCGGTATTTGTTTGCTGATGCAGCCATAGTTGACCCGGGTTTAATGCTTTCTGTACCACCTCACATTACTGCTTCCACTGGAATGGACGCATTAACCCATGCGATTGAAGCGTATGTATCACGGTTTAGCACACCGTGGTCAGATATGTACGCCCTTGAGGCTATCACTATAATCGGTAAATATCTGCGGCGCGCCGTGATGGATGGCGGTAACATTAAAGCCCGAGAAAAGATGGCCATAGCAAGTACTTATGCAGGTTTAGCATTTGGCAATGCAGCCACCGGAATGGTTCATGGTATTGCTATGTCTCTGGGAGGGCTGTTTAACATTCCTCATGGAGTAGCCAATGCTGTAATGTTACCTTATGTTATGGAGTGGAATGCTATCAGCAACCTGGAGAAGTTTGGACGGATCGCCGTTGCTTTAGGTGAATATGTTGAAGGTCTTTCACCTAAAAAAGCGGCACAAAGGGCAATATCGGCAGTAAGGGAGCTTTCCAACGACATTGGCATTCCTCAGAACCTTAGCTCACTGGGGTTAAGCGAAGATGATCTGGAACAAATTGCTAAAGATGCCATGACTAATGTACGACAAATTGCACCCAACCCGCGGGATGTATCTTTTAATGATGTACTGTCTATTTTAAGAAAAGCTCTATAATCTAAGGTGGAAAAATGCGAGTAATTTTTGCAGCTTATTTTAGAGAAATCGCAGGAATGGATTATCTTGATATTTCACTTGAGAAAACAATTACAGTTAATGAATTTTACCAGATCCTGCTTGAGAGGGTACCTAAATTCAGGGAACTTTTTGGCAACGAACTGGGACAGAACATATCTGAACTAACTGTTATTGTCGATAAGAAAGTCTGCGGCCCTAGCGATTTATTGCCAGCAGACTCTGTAGTTGAATTATTGATGCCGATTCCAGGTGGATAGCATCTTTAATGAAATGTTAATATCTGCTATTCTTTATGGTTTGTGCACCTTGCTAGATCGCGGTATTTTATACTTATCAGAATATATCAGTGTCATATCTTACAAGTGATAGTACACTATCTATTATTAAACAGTTTCTTTTCTTTTTTATACTTTTTTAAAAGAGGTGTACTATATGGCTAATGGATACATTGGTAAGATAGCAATAATTGATTTAACAAAAAAGGCTGTTAAGGAGTATATAGTACCGGAAGAAGAATATAAAAATTTTATTGGTGGAAGTGGATATGCCGCCAGATGGCTAATGGAAAACACTGATAAAAACACCAATCCTTTAGGACCTGAAAACTTTCTAGTGTTTATGACAGGACCGTTTGTGGGAACTAGTATTCCTACATCGTCCCGGTTTGCCGTGGCGGCTAAATCACCTTTAACGGGAATCTGGGGTGAATCTGATTGTGGTGGGTCATGGGGATTAAGGTTAAAAAAAGCCGGATATGATGGTTTAATTATAAAAGGGGTTTCCTTGGATCCAACATATATTTACGTTAATGAACAAAAAATTACTTTTGGTAACGCTGCTCCATTTTGGGGTATGGATACCTATGAAACCGATGATGCTCTTAAAAAAATATTAGGGCATGGAGTTACTGTTGCTTGTATCGGGCCGGCTGGAGAAAACCTGGTTAAATTTGCTGGAATATTTACAGATGGAAGTGATGCACGGGCAGCCGGTCGTACTGGATTAGGTGCGGTTATGGGTTCCAAAAAGTTAAAGGCCATTGTGGTTAAAGGCTCGGGTAAAGTCCAGGTGCATGATGACGAGCAATTAAGGGATAGTATTAAACAGCTTATTCCAGTAATTAAAGAAAAAAGCAAGATCAGGCATGCTTTTGGTACCTCTGGCGGCATTGAAACCATGGAACGGATCGGCAACCTTCCCATCAAAAACTGGCAACTCGGAAATTGGGAGGGAGCCAGTAAAATTTCAGGAAAAAAAATGGCAGATACTATTCTTGTCAGGGCCTATCACTGCCCGACCTGCCCGATCGGCTGTGGAAGGACAGTCAAGGTTTCCCGGGGTCCCTTTGCGCCAGTAGAGGGTGCTGGCCCGGAATATGAGACTGTAGCCACCCTGGGAGCATTATTACTGATTGATAACCTCGAGGCAGTAGCAAAGGCAAATGAACTCTGCAACAGATATGGTATGGACACCATATCAACAGGTGGTGTTATAGCTTTTGCTATGGAAGCTTATGAAAAGGGAATTATTACAAGTTCAGATACTGGAGGAATTAAGCTTGGCTGGGGGAACGCTGATGCTGTCCTTGAACTAATCAAATTAATAGCGGAGCAAAAGGGGATAGGAAAAATATTGGGGCAAGGCGTAAAAAGGGCCGCGGAAATTATTGGCGGAGGTTCAGAAAAATTTGCCGTTCATGTTAAGGGCATGGAACCGCCAGCTCATGATCCCCGCGCAGTGATGAGTACAGCAGTGGGATTTGCGACCAGTAACCGAGGGGCCTGCCACCTACAAGCCATGGGCTATGCCCTAGAGCTAGCTTTTGCCCTACCTGAATTGGGCTACCCTAAAATTGTGGACCGGTTTATGGTTGAAGGCAAAGGAGTTATGACAGCTAAGATGCAAAACCTCAGCGGTATCTTAGATTCACTGAAATTATGCAAGTTTATTCTTTATAGTGGTGTTACTTTGAAGCACATTGAAGCATGGTTTAATATGGTCACGGGATGGGACTTTACATTAACTGACTTGTTAATTTGTGGGGAGAGAATCTTTAACCTCAAACGCATATATAATGTGCGAGAGGGAATTACCAGTAAAGATGATGTTTTGCCCCATAGGTTAAGACTAGAACCAAGGCCAACCGGAGGGGCTGCTCAAAATCTTCCTGCGCTTGAAACAATGCTAAAAGAATATTACGATTACCGTGGTTGGGATAGCCGTGGGATTCCCAAGGCAGATAAGCTTTATGAGCTTGGACTCCATGACTATGCTTACCTAATTGAATAAATTGAGGTGGAAGAGTATATGGGTTATAACTTAGCAGAAAAAATTCTAGGCAATCATTTAGTTTCCGGTACCATGCAACCGGGTCAGGAGATCGCCATCAGGATAGATCAAACTCTTACCCAGGATGCTACCGGTACCATGGCTTACCTGCAGTTTGAGGCTATGGGCATCCCCCGGGTCAAAACTGAACTTTCCGTATCTTACGTGGATCATAATACCCTGCAGACCGGCTTTGAAAATGCCGACGACCACCGGTTTTTACAAAGTACGGCAGCTAAATACGGGGCTTATTTCTCCAGGGCGGGCAACGGCATCTGCCACCAGGTTCACCTGGAAAGGTTCGGCGTACCCGGCAAAACCCTGCTGGGATCGGACAGCCATACCCCCACGGCCGGGGGCCTGGG
>DYEX01000181.1 GCA_020725525.1 Desulfovirgula sp. | reverse complement strand
GAGGGTAAATTTGAGCCTGAATGTTTCAATTCCTCATAGGTAGGCTGCAAACTCACCAATCCCACATATTTCAACGAACAACTTCACGTTTCAATTCCTCATAGGTAGGCTGCAAACCATCGCCCATTGCTTGTAATGTGCGGCATTGCCGCGTTTCAATTCCTCATAGGTAGGCTGCAAACGTGGCGACGGCGGTGATAGAGGTACCGTTATCACCCGTTTCAATTCCTCATAGGTAGGCTGCAAACCCGTTTGGTCCTGGCTCCGCCTCGCTTTAGTTTCCCTATTTACGTAAAACCTAAAAAATCACTATTGGTAGAGGTTGCCTTTCAGGTCTTACGGTATCACACTTTTGGGGCTCACGTCAATATACAAAAATTGTCGTCGATCTCCAGGGATTTTTGCACTACCGGAGGGCGACGACATAATAAAGACCGCTTAAAGTAACATTGCAATGCGCCTATTGGTGTAAGCACTGACTGTTTTCCCTTATGTTTTATGACCGCGGCGCTGGAGCAAGGGAGGTCAGGACACACACTCCGTGCTTCCCGGGAGTGTCTCTCATGCTGAGGGCGCGCTAAATCTGGGGAGGACAGGACACACCCTGGAACCAATGGCCCCGGGAGATGACCCTTTCTGCCTCAGAAAATCCACTCCTCCCCTCCCTTTCTAATGCCCATTAGCTCCCTTTTGGCATACTTTTGGTTTCCCAGAACGTAAAAAAGTATAGAATCTTCATCAGGGTCGATGATCCGCGCCAGGTCATTTCGTAAAGCCCGAAAAGTGGCCTCGGTCAGCTCCCCTTCCAGCACTGAATTCTGCACCCAGGTGAGGTAACGGCGGGCAATTTTTAATACTTTGTTCACCCTGGCCACGTTGACGTCGTAAACAAGGATAACATACATATAGCTACCACCTCGCCGCCAGGTCGCTAGCGCCTCAAGTATACCCAAAACGAGGATCATATACATAGGGCTACCACCGGCTGACAAAAGGTTCGTAGGGCTGTTCACCCATCAGGTGTTTTTCCACCTTATAAAGCTCCAGCCGCATTAATGTCTGATAGCTCACGTTGCGTTTTAAGCGGCGGTGGTGAAAAGTGGTGCGGAGCTTGTCCTCAAACTCCTGGACATAAAGGCGTCGCCCCCGCTCTTTCAAAAGGTAGGCCCCGCCGCGGCGCTCAAAGTCCTCAAGACCGATCATTTTCTTCCCTACCAGGCTAAAGAGCACCCGGTCGGCGTAGATAGGCTTAAAAATCTCCGCCAGGTCAAGATTTAAGGTGAAGCGCCGGAAATTGGTAGTATGCAAGTAGCCGATCCGCGGATCAAGATGAGTCTTATAAATTTCTGTTAAAATTTTGGTATAAACCAGGGAATTGCCAAAGCTTATCAGGGCATTCAGGGGATCGGCCGGGGGCCGCTTGCTGCGCTCCTTGATGGTAAAGGGTGTGCCCGCCAGTATGGTGTTAAAACTTTCATAATAGTACCGGCGGGCGTTCCCCTCGATGGCCATGAGCTCCTCTACGCTGGTGCAGCGGGGTAAGCTCTCTTCTGCCAGGCATGTGATAGCTTCGATAAACGTCTCGAGTTCCTTCCCCCGGTTCTGGTAATAGCGCAGGACCTGAAGGATGTTAGCCATGGCCCCTTTCACAAACCTCCTGGCCAGGTCAAGGCGACGCTCCGGATCAAGATAATGCTCCGCCTGGCGCAGGATTACATAGCCGGAATTGTAATGTTCCCGGGGGTAAAAAGTGCCCATATAATTGCCATAGTAGCCAAAAAAGTGGACGATCACCTCCTGCTCTTCCAAAAATTCCAAAAGCTTTTTATTTAAATCCACTTCGCCAAAAACGAAAATATCCCGCAGGCTTTCTACAGGAAAATACTTTCTGCTCTCTTCGCCTTCCACACAGATGGTATTATCCTTGCGCTGGAGCCGGCCGCTGGCAAAAAGATATAATGTCTTTTGCAAAGCAGTCACCCCTGATTCTACGCCCAGCAAAATTCCGCGTAGGCGCACTTATTACAAAAGGCGTTCCTCTGCGGCGGTGGAGGCTGTTCCTGCAAAACCAGGTTGACTATGCAGCCTTTTATTTCTTCCACCTGCCGGGCCAGTTTCTCGTCTAAAACCAGCTGTTCCCGCCGCCGCTCCTCGGGAAAAAGCAGCTCCCCCCTGGCTTCAATTCCCATCCGCTCCAGTTCATAAAGATAAAAAGCCAACTGCATCCTGGCGGCTTCCCGGGCCCGGGAGGATTTTTTCACCTCCGCCACCACCAGGGTTTCCTCCTCCCGGCGGATAAGGTCCAGGCACAAGTGTTCCAGGCGCACCTCCTTGCGCTCGCGGCCATAGCTCTGGTTCTGAATAAGCCGGCCCAGGTGGAGGTGGGTGTTATCCTCATCGGGGCAGATCTGCCGGGACATGAGCCAGGCCTTCCTGGGGCAAATAATATAGGCGTTAACCATGCTGCCTACAACCGGTGGCAAATGGAGAGGCGCTGTTTCCTGGAGTTTGGCATCTATTTCCATATGGCACACCACCGCTACCAAATACTAAAGATTGTTTCCCTGGCAACAAAGGACCTAGTATATCTCCATGCCCGGGGGGACCTCCTCTTCACCAGGCAGCATCAACCCCATTTCCTCGCTATAGGGCAGGTCTGTGAGAAAAACTCCCAGGTCACTTAACGGGGAGAACCAGTGGGAAAAAGCCGGTAGCCAGTATACCGGCACAGGGACCAAAAGCTCCACCAGACGCCAGAGTTCGCCCCTCTCCTTCAGAGCAAACGCCTCATCCTTAAGGGCTTGCGGGAGAACCTCTAGTGAAAGCTGGCCCTTACGGGTGGTAAACTTCTTCTGCATTTCCTCATCGGAGAGATCTATGGTGTAGCAGCCTGATATCCTTTGCACCTCACGCAGCGTTTGCTGCCCTTCCCGCAGGTCTTCCTGATAAGAAGGGCTTGATGCCTGCACTTCGTAAAGACGGTTGGTCGCCTTCACCCACTCCCCGTCAGTGGGGTGTTGAGGCATATCGTTTAAAATATCCCTGCTCCAGGTCAAAATTTCCCGGCCATATATTTTTTCCGAACCCTTATCCCATTCGAGAAAGATGAAGGCAGGGGCCGGGGGCGCAGTCCTTCCTTCCGGAGTGACTCCCCTGCGGTTAACCCTCCCCAAACGCTGCACCAGGGCATCTATGGGAGCCACTTCGGTGAAAAGGACATCATAGGAGATGTCCAGGCTGACCTCCACAATCTGGGTGGCCACCAGGATTGTCCCCGGTATTGTCTTTCCCAGCTGCTCCTCCTTTTTCCAGCGATCCCGGAAAGCAAAGCGAGAATGAAGGAGGTGTACCTGGTAATCACCATGTTCCTGGAGGGCCTGATAAATCTCCTGGGCCCGCCTGACGGTATTGGCTATGACGAGGACGGTTTTCCCTTGTTTAGCATAAGATAGTACTTCTTCCAGCATGCTGGCTACGGGTCCGGCACAAAGGCGAAGCTCGTGGCGCCTCCGCTGCCAAAGGGGCTCTTCGGCCTCCAAAAGGGGGCCCTGGCCCAACAGTTCTGGCAAAAATTCAGGCAAGGTGGCGCTGGCCAGGGCCAGACGGGCCGGCGGTTCCTGGGCCAGAGCTTCCTGAAGGAGCCCCAGGGTGTAGGGATCATAGCTGTGGATCTCATCCAAAACTATGGTTGCTCTTCTGGCGAGGGACCGGCGTATCTCCCAGTACCTTCCCTGGAGATGGGCCATGAGATACTGGTCCAGGGTGCCCACCACCACCGGCCTGGCGAAGACAGAGGCCCAAAGGCGCACATCCAAAGGATCTTCCTCCAGTTCTTTCCTTAAAATGTAGCCGGCCCTGCCGTGGGCCAAACCCACATTTTCTTCGCCGTAAATCTTTTTAAGCCGCTTCCACATGGCATTGGCCGTGGCCTGAGTAGGCAAAAGATAAAGAAGCCGCTCTGTATCTCCAGCCCAAAGGAGCAGGGCTTCGGTTTTGCCCGTTCCCGTGGGGGCCCGCAGCCAGAGCCTTTCCCCTTTCATCTCGCCCGCCTTCTTTTGGAAAGACCTTAACTGCATGTTCTTGTCCTTGATGCCGGCAAGCACAAGTTTTCTCCCCCGGTGCAAAAAAAGATCCCCCGCCCGGGTTTTGCCAGAAGAAGCAGCCCAGTCGGCAAGCTGAAGAACTGTCTTTATATCAGCAAAATCCATACAGGGTAATTCTTTGAATAAACCCCTGAGGCTTATCAATTTTTCCCCAAAACGAAACCTGCTGTTGTCAAGTAGGGCTGCGGGAGTTTCGACGCTGGCAGCGAGCTTCAGCAACTTTTCAACAGCAGGCAGGTTGCCTTCCCAGCCCAGTTTCTGCAAAAAGGCCACTACATCTTCTAAAAAGGCCGCGAGGTCTTTTTCATCAACGTAGTCAGGTGCCCTGAAGCCTCTATAAACTTCGGCGCCAAGGGGTGAATGATGGCTCAGCACAGCAGCTGCTGCCAGAGGAGGGGCCTGCAAAGTATAAAGCTCGGCGGCTAAAGCAAAGGGAAGG
>DYEX01000030.1 GCA_020725525.1 Desulfovirgula sp. | reverse complement strand
CTGGTTGGTAATCACAATGACCAGGTACCCCCGGTCGTTGAGCCATTTCACTGCCTCAGGCGCTCCATCCACCCAGGCGAAGTCCTCCGGCCGGTGGACATAACCGCGGTCAATATTCAGCACCCCGTCGCGATCCAGGAAAACGGCAGGTTTCTTCTGCCACAGGGGCACGGAAACATCCGCTTCGTCCAGACTTTCCTTCAGGCCGATATCAATAAAAAAGCCGTGGTAGGCCCGGCCTTTTAGCTGCCCGCCGGCAGCCAGCAGGGGGAATAAATCCTTTTCCAGGGAACACGGCAATGTGGAAAGTTTTTTCACCGTTTCCCGGCGCATGACATAGACTCCGCCGTTAACAAGGCCGCGGCCCTGGCCTGCCTTTTCATGAAAGCCGGTAATGGTATCTCCCGCCAGGCGGACTTCGCCGTACCGCCCCACATTTTCCACATAGCGCAGGGCCATGGCCGCTGCGGGCAAGTCTGTTTCCACTAACAGAGCCAGGTCCAGGTAGTTCAGATCAAACAGCGTATCCCCGTTCAACACCAGAAAAAGGTCATCCAGTTTGGGCGCCGCCAGTAATAAAGCCCCGCCCGTACCGGCCGGTTCCCGCTCCACCACATAGTTGATGGAAACTCCGTAGCGGCTGCCGTTACCAAAGTGATCCATTATCCGCTCCGCCAGATAACCGACGGAGAACAGCAGCCTGGTTATACCAAAACGCCTGAGGTTCCAAACAATATATTCCAGAAAAGGTCTTCCCCCAACCGGCAGCAGGGGTTTTGGGGTTTGCCTGGTCAGTTCCCCCAGCCGGGTGCCCAGCCCACCGGCCAGGATCAGGGCCTGGCTTAACATAGGGCTTCCTCCACCAGCTGGGCAATAATGTGGCCGATTATGATGTGCATTTCCTGGATACGGGGTGTACTGCCGGACGGCACACAAAGGCACAGATGACATAAATCCTTTAGCCGGCCGCCCCCCTCACCGGTCAGTCCGATTACCTTCAGGCCGTTTTCAAAGGCCGCCAGGGCGGCACGTAAAATATTGGGGCTGTTGCCGCTGGTGGAAATGGCCACCAGCACGTCGCCCTCCCGGCCATGGGCCAGCACCTGCCGGGCAAAAACCTCCTCAAAACCATAGTCGTTGCCAATGGCACTGAGCACCGAGGTATTGGCGTGCAGCGCCAGGGCCGGAAGCGGCCGCCGTTCCTTTAAAAAGCGGCCCACCAGTTCACCGGCGATATGCTGGGCGTCGGCAGCCGAACCACCGTTGCCGCAAAGCAAAACTTTGCCCCCGGCTGCCAGGGCCTCCGCTACCAGGTCGGCGGCCTTGCAGATGGCAGGAACTATCTCGCGGAGGGCGGTAACAAGATGCATATGCTCTTCCAGGGCGGAAATGACGGCGGCTTCTGAAGACCCGATTTTTAGGACACTGTCCATGTACGCACGCCCTCCTGGACAAAACTAAAGTTAACCAGCTGAACATTTAATTGCAGCAGACGGTTCTGCACGGCAAAACGCCGGCGTGGATCACAGAAGAAAAACATGAAGCCCCCACCCCCAGCACCGCTGATCTTGCCCCCCAGCGCCCCGGCCCGCCGGGCCTCATAATAGATCTCATCAATCCTGGGATTGGTAATCCCATCAGCCATCTTCTTTTTGTTTTCCCAGGCGGCGTCCAGCAATTCTCCAAATGCACGCAAACGGCCCAGTAAAAGCGCCTTTTTCATTTCAAAGGCCAGTTCTTTAAGCCTGTCCATGGCCAGGACCGCTTCTTCCCTGCCTCCCCGGTAGTTCTGAACCTGCCTTTCAATTATATGGGAAGAAAAATGCTGCCCTCCCACGTAGGCAAATATCAGGCTGTATTCCAGTTCACAAATAGTTTCGGGACGCAACCGCAGCGAATTAACCACCGTTATGCCATTGTGAAATTCGATAAAACTGAATCCGCCAAAAGCCGCCGCATACTGGTCCTGCTTGCCTCCCTTTATACCCACTTCCATCCTTTCGATACGGTAGGCCAGTTCGGCAATTTGATAGCTATCCAGGGGCAACCGCTGGTAATCGGCAATGGCGCCGATTAAAGCCACCGTTATGGCCGAGGAAGATCCCAGGCCGGAGCCTGGCGGCGCGTCATTATGCAAATAGATCTCCATGCCTTCGGAAAAACCGTTTAGCTGCCGGAAATGATCAATGACACCTTTGGCCAGATCCAGCTGCCCGTCATAAACAAAGGGATCATCAATGCCATAGGAAATGCTGGAGTCGTAGTCCAGGCTGCGCACCTCAAATTTTTCCCCACCGGGGATAAGGGTGGCGCAGGCATAGCGGTTAACAGTGGCACTAAGCACCGCCCCGCCCCGCTCATCACAATAGGGCGGCACATCGGTGCCGCCGCCGCCAAAACTAATACGTAATGGTGCCCTGCTCCGGATCAGCAAGAAACATCACATCCCCTCACTTCTTACTCCCGGATAATAGAAGATTTAAGGCAGACTACGGCTTGCGGCAAATTCCCAACGCCCTCCCGCACTTTTAAGTGATTTGCCCACCGGCTCTCTCCCGCCCTCTCAACGCCCTTAATAACGGCCAGACCACCACTGCCGCCACCGTGAAGTGGGCCAGGGTGTAGGCCATGCCGGCGCCGGCCAGTCCGAAGCGGCCTAAAAGAAGATATCCAAGGCTTAAAGTGAGTCCCGCCGTCGCCCCGGTCTGCAGAATAATCAGGTTTACCTTTTTGCGCACCTGGTTGACGGTCAGAAAAAATAGGTTCACCGCCTGCGGGAAATTGGCCAGCACCAGGACGCGGATCAGGCCGGTGCCGTTTTCGGCGTAAGCCGGGCCGAAAATGCCCAAAAGCCACGGCGCCAAAACAATCATCAGCCCCGCCGCAGGGATTAACAAAAGCAAAATCACTTTTAAAGCGCCTGTTACCTGAGCGGCTAAGTTTTCCGGAGCATGGGCGCCCTCGGCAAAAAGAGAAGAAGCCGTCCCCCCGGCAATAATGCCGATCACGCCGTTCATCATCCAGGCGATATAAAAATAGGCGCTGGCTTCCGGCCCCAGCAGGTTTAAGACCAGGAGCGGAAAGAGAAAACCGACGGCGCTGTTAAAAAGAGAGGCGAGGTAATTGCCCAGGGTAAAGGGAAAGACCGGCCCTAAGACATCGCAGCCGGTCACCGGGCGGAAAAAATATCCCCGGAAAACCCCGGGCAAAAAACGAAACAAAGCCAGCAAAACACCGGCCGCTGTGGCCAGCCCGGTGGCGGCGAAAATGCCGAAGCCCCCCAGGTGGCGAAAAAGGAATACGGGCAGGGGCAGCTTTAAGAGGCTGATTAAAGTATTCTTCCAGAAAACGTAAGATGCCGCCCGTCCGGCCACCAGGGACTGGTCGGCTAAGGCAGAAAGGGCCGTGGTTACCGAAAACAGCCCAAATAAAATTAAAAGCCAGGCGCTCTCCCGCACAAAACTCAAAGGCGGCGACCAGTACCGCACGCCGGCCAGGTAAATCAGCGCACCGGCCAGGGCGAGGCCCCCGGCCAGGGTAAAAGAAGCGTTAATCAGCCGCCCTGCTTTTTCCCCTGCCTCCGGCACAAAGCGTACCAGCCCCGCGCCCAGGCCCAGGTTAGAAAGCGCCCCCACCAGCCCGCAAGCAGATACCAGTGCCGAGCCGATGCCAACTTCCGCCGGCGGGAAAAACCTGGCCATTAGGTTCCAGAAAACGAAGCCCAACAGCGAAGTGGCGGCGCTGTTGAGCATGAGGTAAAAGGCGTTGTTGTAAAGAGAAGATTTCCTGGCTTGATTGAAAAAATTTATTAAAAGGCTTGGTATTTGGGATTCTTTCGCGTGGCCAGCCAAAATAAACTCATTCCTTTTTGAAATTAGCATTTAAAACCGTCTATTGCGGCGCAGATCTTCTCCACCGCCCGGCCGTCACCGAAAACCATCTGTCTTTCTCCTTTCGGCGCAAAACTAAACGCAGCTCTGACGATTTTTTCTATATCCAAAGAAGAACTGTCGCCACATTCTCCAACCACCAGGTTCCAGCCGTCGGCAACGGTTTCCGGCCAGCCGGATGTAATGTCTAAGGTGATGCAGGGCACTCCGGCAAAATATGCCTCTTTTTGCAGGCCGCCGGAGTCGGTGAGGATTTTTTTTGCACCTTTGGTCAGTACAAGCATATCCAGGTAACCTACCGGCTTTATCAGGGTAATATTTGCTTCCCTTTCCAAATCCGCCCAGAAGCCATATTGCTTTAAAAATTTCTCCGTGCGGGGGTGGACGGGGAAAACCAGCTTTTCCCTCTTGGCTATTATCGAAAGCGCTGCACAAATATTCTTCAAATTACCTTCGATATCTGTATTTCTTGCCCGGTGGACTGTTACCAGGATATATTTACCTTTTTGCAGGCCAATTTGCTCTAAAATGCGGGAGTGCTTTTCCGCTACGCCGGAAAAGTAATAGAAATTATCCAGCATCACATCGCCGGTCAGATAAACCCCTCTGGTCAACCCCTCTTTGCGGAGGTTTTCTAATGATATCTGCGTCGGGGCAAAGAGTAAAGTTGATATATGATCAGTGATGATCCTGTTTATCTCTTCGGGTACCGATTTATCGAACATCCGCGGCCCTGCCTCCACATGGGCCACCGGAACATGAAGTTTCACCGCCGCCAGCGCAGCGGCCAGGGTGGAGTTGGTATCTCCATAAACTAAAACCAGATCGGGCCTTTCAATGATTAAAAGTTTTTCTATTTCGATCATCATTTGCCCTGTTTGCTTACCCTGTGTAGCCGAACCGATCCCCAGATTGTAATCTGGTTGGGGAATGTTCAATTCTTCAAAAAAAACGTTAGATAGTTCCCGGTCATAGTGCTGGCCAGTGTGCACTAAAATTTCCCGGTGGTTCCGGCGGAGTTCCCTTGAGAGCAAGGCAGCCTTGATAAATTGTGGGCGGGCGCCCAGCACAGTTATAATTTTCATTTCCTCACAACCTGCCGATCCCTTTATAAATAAAGCCCAGCCTTTTCACTTCCTCGGGCTTGACCACCTGCCTGCCGTCAACAATTACTTTGCTGCTCATTTGCAAAGCGACTTGTTCCCAGTTAATATCCTTAAACTCTGGGTGATCGGTCACTATAACCAGGCAGTCCATTCCCGCAAAACCGTTGCCTGGCCTGGCGCCAGTTTCGGCAATCTCTTCCGGTTCAAAAAGCGGGTCATAAAGATAAACGTCTGCTTTAAGCAGTTTCAATTTTTGAATAATAGGTAGAGCGGGTGAATAGCGCGCCTCTTTCACACCACCGCGAAAAGCCAGGCCCAGAAGAAGGACCTTAGATCCATTAACGCTTTTTTCAATTTCATTCAGGCCCTCTACGACAAGGTCAACCATACGGTAAGGCATGGCTTCGTTAACCCGGCGGGCCGTCATAATCAAACTCGTGTCTGTCCGGGTAGTCTTGGTCAAAAAATAAGGATAAACAGGGATGCAGTGGCCGCCGACCCCGGCGCCGGGGCGGTGAAAGTTAAAGTGGTGGCGGCCGCTTGTTTCATCGTAAGGCTCGTTGGCCACGTGAAACACTTCTTCCGGGTTAACCCCCATATCCTGACAGGCCAGAGCAAGCTCGTTGGCCAGGGCAATGTTCACGTCGCGGAAAATGCCCTCGCTAATTTTGACCATTTCAGCAGTAGTAGCATCCGAAACCCTGACCACCCCCTTTTGATTAATTACAGAATAAATAGCTGCAGCAGTAGCAGTGCTCCTCTGGTTAACTCCTCCTACTACCTTTGGGTAAGATCCGCATATATCTCTAATTGCCCTCCCGGACATGGTACGCTCCGGGCAGTGGGCCAGGCCAAACTCTTCCTCAGTTAAACCCGATCCTTTTAAGATAGGCAACAGCACGTCCCGGGTGGTGCGGGGCGGCACGGTGGATTCCAAAATAACGAAGTCTCCGCAAGACAGGCCGCCGGCAATAACTTCTGCCGCGGCCACAATAGCCGTTAAATCAGGGTTTTTACTTTGATCTAACAAAGTAGGGACCAGGATGATCAGCACATCTGATTCCCGGGCAGCAGAAACCCCGTCTGTAGTTGCGCTTAACCTTTTTTGAGCAACTACAGATTTGAGCAGTTCCGGCAGGCCGGGTTCACCCTCTACGGGACAAATACCCTGGTTAACTTTGGCCACCACCGCCGGGTTAATGTCCACGCCGACGACTCTGGCCCCCCTTTGGGCAAAAACACAGGCCAGCGGCAGGCCCATTTTTCCCAGGCCGTAAACAGCGACCGTCACCTGCCCACTGACCAAGGCCTCTTTAATTTCGTCCTCCGGTAAACCGTAGACTTTCATGAAACCTCACACACCTTTGCTATTTTAGCCGATTGCACAGCAGCCAGCGCCACTGCCAGCGCGTGCCTTCCTTCTTTTAACCCTACCAGCGGCTCTTTACCTGACCGCACGCAGTCAATGAAATGCTCCAGCTCGACTTTCAAGCCCGAGTTTGAAAGGCAATATCTCCCATCCCTTGCGCCCCAAGGGTTTCAGGGCACAAAAGGGTGACGTACCACTACATATTTCCTGCATGTGGTAATTAGGTCAGTATCTGTGCTTTTAACGGCGGCCTTAATCCCAG
>DYEX01000029.1 GCA_020725525.1 Desulfovirgula sp. | reverse complement strand
GCCTGCCAGAAAAGGGTGCTGGGAACAATCATTTCCCGGCGCCGGGGCCGCAATATGTACAGGGCCACTATGGCCGGCAAAGTCAGGCCGAGCCACAGGAAAAGGGGGTGAAAAAAGCTCAAACAAATCGCCTCCGGTTTCAACCGTCTGCAGAAAATATCCCGGATAAGCGGGTTGACTGAACATTTACGTACATTGCTTGCTACGGCAGGCATTCCCTACTGTTTGATTTTATCGCGGGTGTAATACCCCTGCCCGGGGCAAGGCGTTCAGTAAGATTTGGGCCGGCTTCAGTCCGCTGTCCACCACCACCCGCCGGGCTCCCCAGCGCCGGCACAGGTCGTCCAGCTGCCCCAGAAAGTTTTCCAGGCGCCGCCGGTAAGCCTGGAGCACCGCGGGCGTTACGGACACCTCCACCCGGGCCCCGCTCTCAGCATCTACCAGCGCCCATTCCCCTTCCAAACCTGGCTGGCGCTCCTGGGGAGCCATGATGTGCAGTAGGGTCGTTTCCAAACCGTAACCTGCGGCCAGGCGCAGGGTTTTTTCCACCTTCTCCAGATCCAGCAGGTCGGAAAAAACGTACAGGCTGCCCGTACGGGGTACCATGGTTAAAGCGGTACGCAGGTCCCCGGCCGGGTCGGAAACACCTCTAAAAGCCAACCCTTCCAGAAACCGCAGCAGGCGAAAAATGCTCCCCCGCCCTCCCAGAGGGGGTAAAAGGGCTGTTTGGCTCCCGCTGGCCGCGGCAGCCAAACGGTCACTGCCCGCCAGGGCACATACACCCAGGCCGGCAGCCACCTGCAGGGCGCAGCGCCCTTTGTGGGCCTCCCCGCCGTAATCCATGGAAGCGCTGGTATCCACCAGCAGCAGGACGCAGTCCTGCCGCTCGTCAAGAAACTCCTTGACGTACAATCGCCCCAGCCGGGCATAGGTCTTCCAGTCCACCCGGCGGGGTTCGTCGCCGGGCGTATACTGGCGGTAGTCGGCAAATTCCACCGCGCCCCCCTTACGGCGGGAACGCCAACCCCCGCCGGGTTCACCGCCGGCGGGACGGTAACGCACCAGGCGGTAGCCTTCCAGGCGGGCCACCAGGCCGGGCTCAAGCAAGGCCCTGCCGGAAGCCAGGTCAGGGTTATGAGAAGGATTTTGGAATTTCATAAATCCTCCGCTATTATAACGTCATGATATCGCCGGCACCGTAGCCAGTATCTCGGCAACCAGGTCATCGGCCGTAACTCCTTCCGCGGCCGCTTCGAAGCCCAGGATCAGGCGGTGGCGCAGGGCAGCCGGTGCCACCCGCTGTACATCCCGGTAAATGACCTGGGGCCGGCCGTCCCGCAGGGCCTCCGCCCGGGCACCCAGGATCAAGGCCTGCAGCCCCCGGGGGCTGGAACCATACCGCACAAAACGGCGCACCCGCTCGGGGGCATGGGGGTTTTCGGGCTGGGTGGCCAGCACCAGTCGCACCGCATAATCCATCACGTCCTCAACCACCACCACCCTCCGTACCAGCCCCAGCCACTCCAGGAGCTCGTGGGGCTCAAGCAGCGCCGGTACCGGGGGCTCCACGGCACCGGTGGTCCGGGCCGCAATGACCGCCAGCTCTTCAGCCGTGGGGTAGGGTACGTTCACTTTGAATAAAAACCGGTCCAGCTGGGCCTCAGGGAGGGGATAGGTTCCCTCCATCTCCAGGGGGTTCTGGGTGGCCAGTACAAAGAACGGGTTGGGTAAGGGGTAGCTGGTACCCCCCACGGTTACCGTGCGTTCCTGCATGGCTTCCAGTAACGCGCTCTGGGTTTTGGGAGTGGCCCGGTTGATTTCATCGGCCAGCACAATGTTGGCGAAGATTGGTCCGGGCACAAAACGAAAAGGCCCGCCGCTCCCCCGCTCATCGAACACCATGGTGCCGGTGATGTCTGCCGGCATCAGGTCGGGAGTGAACTGGATGCGCCGGAAGGTAAGGCCCGTTACCTGGCCGATGGTGCGCACCAGCACCGTTTTGCCCAGGCCCGGTATGCCTTCCAGGAGCACGTGCCCCCCGGCCAGAAGGGCAATCAATACCTGGTGCACCACCTCCTGCTGCCCCACAATCACCCGCCCGATGGCTTCCTGCATTTCACCCAGCCGGCGGGTAACCTCATGTAAACGGCGGGTAATCTCCGCGCCTTCCGGTGCCGGAAGGCCGGCGCCCCCTGTACCTGCCGGTCCATAGTCCCTTTCTTTATCGCTTACGGCCATAAAATCATCCTTTACTTTGAGATGCTTTCTTCCTTACCTTAATATGACGACGGGCAGGCCCATTTGGTTCCCACCAGGGGTTATTTTTTTGTTTTTGGGGAACTTTTTGCAGGGTCAATCCGTCCTGATATAAAGGGATGAAGTCCAAAAACCCGCACAAAGAATCCGGGTATTGGAACAACGGTTTACGTTTCCCTGCCTTCAGAAAAACCGCATATAGTCCACAATTCTAACATCTTCTTGACAGTCTTTATCAATTTTGGATATACTATGCTTACTATGAAAGCCAAAGAAGTAATGGAATTATTACGTATCAGCCGGAGCACCCTCAACAGGCTGCGGTGGGAAAATAAAATCAAAATAAACGGTTGGACAATTGATGGGATTTACAAAGACATTGCTTCCGCTTTAGATTTTGACAACCGGAAAGATTTTAACGAATTACTTAAAGAGATCCTCAACTACCGGATTGAAAAGGTCATCATTACTTACAAAGACAGGTTGACCAGG
>DYEX01000180.1 GCA_020725525.1 Desulfovirgula sp. | reverse complement strand
GGGGGTGCTTCAGAACGGGAGAAGGCCCAATTTCAAAAGATGGGCCGGGGGAAACGGGCAAAGACTCAAAATCCCCCGTCAGCGGTAAAGTGGGTCAGAAAATCGCTGGGGGGTGGGGTCAGCCTGCGGGCGTTGATAACAATCTGGAAAAACCACTCTGGTCCGGGCCTGCTTCCCTGATTATGACTATGTGTCGCTGGAAGAGATCGATACTCGCGCCTTTGCCCGCCAAGATCCCAGGGGTTTTCTGAAACGATTTGCCAGGCGGGTGATCATCGATGAAGTCCAGCAGGCTCCCGACCTTCTGTCCTTCATCCAGGCCCAGGTCGACCATGACGATGAACCGGGGCGGTTCATCCTTACTGGTTCTCAGAATTTCCTATTGATGGAACAGGTCTCGCAAACATTAGCCGGCCGCTGCGGCATCCTCCACCTGCTTCCCTTCTCGCGGGCAGAATTGGAACGACAGGCTCGGCCCAATCCCGTTTCGCCAGACACCCTGTTTTTCAACCCTGTCACCCGCCTTTCCTGTTGGAAAACGATCTTCACGGGATTCTACCCACGCATCCACGAGCGGGGCATTCCACCCGAAGTGTGGCTGGCAGACTACCTTCGAACCTTCGTGGAGCGGGATCTCCGCCGCATGGTGAACATCGGAGACCCGGAAACATTTGAACGCTTCCTGCGACTATGCGCCGGTCGCACCGGCCAGCTTTTGAATTTTTCCGCCCTGGCCTCCGACGCTGGAGTCGCCGTCGATACCGCCCGCCGGTGGATCTCGATCCTCAAAACCAGTTTTCTTGTCTTCCTCTTACCGGCCTACCACCGGAATTTCAATAAACGCCTCATCAAAAGCCCAAAGCTCTATTTTCATGATACCGGCCTGGCAGCCCACCTCCTGGGTATTCGCACCGAAGACCAACTCTTCTGCCATCCCGCCCGGGGCGCCCTGTTCGAGAACTACATTCTCGCCGAGATCGGCAAGGCGTTTCTGCACCATCGGCGTGAGCCGCCGATGTTCTTCTGGCGCGATCAAACCGGTCATGAGATCGACCTGTTGATCGAGGATTCCCACGCTTTGTATCCTATCGAAGTAAAGTCCGGCGCCACTTTCGCCCCCGAAATGCTGGCCAACCTTACCTGGTGGAACAGATTGTCCGGAACCCCGCCCACGCATAGCTCCCTGGTCATCGGGGGTGAACAGCGCTTCGAATATGCCAGCGTCTCCATTCGGCCATGGTTTTCGGTCTGAGCCACGACCGCTTGCCAACCGCCAGGAACCCTGGGTGAGCCCTTTGAGCCACCTTTCCCTCTGGGAAGGGACCACCGACAGGCAGGACCCTTTTCATTTCTCGGCTGGGACGACCAATCGGAAGTTGGGGCGATGATTCCCCCATAGGGATTCCGAGCCTTGTCCCAGACCTCTCATCGATTAGAATACCCTCGCCTGCTCCTTCTCACCTATCCCATGCGCCAGGGTTCTCGATAATCTCAAGCGCCCACCACGGTGATCGGGCCACCCTGGCCCATAGGGGCCGGCCGTTCTTCCCAAGTCAGGCGTTCTTCCCATGGACGGGTGCGAGCCTCGGGCCGGCGATCGAACACGACCAGATAGGCCTCGCTCGCCCCCACCGCATC
>DYEX01000179.1 GCA_020725525.1 Desulfovirgula sp. | reverse complement strand
TGAATAGACGGACTGACTGACCTGAAATACCAAAACAATATGCGAAGCAGTTGCAGATTATTCTGGTATCGGAAATAGTTGCAGATTGTTTAGTCTGCGAAAATGGGCAGGGGTTGGGCTAAATTAAAGTGAGAATTGACATCCTTAAGAAGTGCCCTGCCAAAAGGCTCTCCGTTGATCTCTGCCGTCCAGCCCTGCCCGCCGGAGTCACGTCCCATCTGGTATTCAATAAAGGCTTTGATTTCCAGGGGTATGACGGCCATTTGGGCCATTACGACCAGGTTTTTGATCTGCTTGTCCCCGATGCCTTCGGGTTTGGGCCTACCTTCCCTCAAAAAGTCTGCTGCCCTTCTCGCCAGTTCTTCCTTCAGTTCATCGAGATCTTTCTTCCTGGCCCGCTCGAGCTCAAAATCCGATACCTGCGTTTCACTAACCTTCATCGCTCACCCCTCCAGTATTCAGGTGAAATTCATCGCAGACGCGCAGCGCACCGCAGCCGTCTTCGGTCTTCAAACCCACGCCCTGATTTTCGAGATGGAAAAGGGCCTGCAGGAGCCCATCATTTAACTCGCCGCGCACCCGGCAAAGGAAAACACTCCCGGCGGCGATATACAGCGCCGCCCTTTGCCGCCCGTCACCTTTCACCGCCGTGCAGTACCCGCCGTATACCTTGAAATCGGCGATGGCTTTGGTGACTTCCACCCCGGGGCCGACCGACCGCAGCGGGGGCGGAAGAACGGCCTGCGCCACTACCTGCCGCAGGTCCGGCGTGGGAACCCATCCGGTTGCCGGCGCCAGCTCCGTATCCGGCAGGGCGTCGGAAAGCAGGGTGAGAGAAAAACAGGTGTATCCTGGTTCAGCTTTAGCTGATTGCCCGATTACTTCTTGAAACCGTTCGATGCGTTGTCTCAGGGCATCCAGGCCGGGCACGGCAGCCCGTTCAAAATGAACGGCAGCCCGCCCCAGTCCCACGGTTGTTTTCGCCCCCAGGCGGAGTTCGGCTGTTTCAGGAATTGTATCAGCATCGGGAACATCCAGCCAGCCATGGAAGATTTGGCCTGCGTCCAAAACGCGGAGGGCGTAAAGCTGACGGTCCTGGGCCACGCCACGGTAAGGATCGACGGCCAGGCGCATTATCAGGCGCCGGTTTACCGCCACATCACGGTATTCGTTACCCAGATAGCCCGAAACGCGCTCGACGCGCTCCTTGCACTCAGGGCAGCGGAACCGCCCGGGCGCGAGCAGGGTGTCAAAGGTGGAGTGGCTGGAATCAAATTTGCAGCGGTAAGCCGTGAGCGGTGCCACCCGTGCACCGTCCTTGTATAAATGGCTGAACCGCACGCGTTCAAATGAAGCACAAAGACCGCACCACATGCAGCCGGCGCATTCCGGCCCGGCGGCAAAGCGCACCCAGTGGTATCCCCCTGCCTCCGAATAATAGGGACAGCCCTCGGTAATTACCCGTGCCAGGGCGGCCCGCAGCACCCCGCCGGGAATGAAGTCGCGGGAAGGGAGGAAATACGCCGAAGGCTCACGCCGGTCACCGACCAGGGCGGGCGATTTCAGCTCCAGGGTTACGGCGTACCGCATTTTCCGCTTCCCTCCTCCACGACCTGGACCCGGAACCAGCCCAGGCCCCTGCTCTTACCGAATCCCAGGGCATAGTTAAAAGCAAAGGCATCCTTGAGTGCCGCCACGACTGTTTGCCGTTTTTCCTCCGGAACCCATCCCCATATCTGGCCTTGAAAAACCACGTTTTTACCTCCAATTGTTTCCACGGTATAAAGGGCGTTGTCACGCGCCACCCGCCGGTAGCGGTCCATGGCGATGCCGGGACGTACACCGACCAACCGGTCGATATCGTTATCAGTGGGCCGGGCGTCTTCAAAATAGAGGTGTCCCCGGCGATTACCCTTTTGACCGAAAATCAGACAAACCAGACAGGGGCAGTCCTCGGTTTCCCGGCAAGCTTCCTCCGGACCGTAGACCTGGGCCCGGGCCAGAGCGGTGACCGCGGCCCGGAGGCGTCCCTTGATGGTCGATCCGGGAATGACCGGATAATCCTTCTTCTGGTGATAATCCCGTTCACGGTAAAGATATTTATCCAGGAAGCCGCGACCGCCCGTTCCTGTTCCCACATGCACCGGTGTAAAGAACTCGAGCCGGTAGGTAAGGCACACTTTAGCCAGGCTCACCGGACATCACCTTCCGCGCCGACATAGTTCCAGAGTTCCACCACGTCCAGCCATGGGCAGTAGTACCGCTTTTCTCCGCGTTCTTTGCTGGGAAAAAACATCTCGGGTTCATAAGCTGCCCCTGTTATAATCTCCCAAAACTTTTTCAGTGTCTCGCGCTGGGCTTCGCTCAGGCGGGCGTATTGATAGCGGAAAAAGAGCTCCGCCACCTGCCTGCCGTACTGCTCTGCCGCCACCCGCAACTCGTAAAACCAGCTCCGGCCCGGCGTCCGGGAAGCCGGAGCTGCTTGAAGCAGGTTGACCGCCTCCATAAAGCGCCGCGCTTCAGTGAAGGTATAAGGACGCAGTGTCAGTATGGTTTTAACCGCCCCTGCCTTCGCGTTTTGCTTCCGGTTATCCGGCTCAAAACTTATGCCGCTTTCCCACTTCTCCAGGGTGCTTTTGCGGTAAGAAAGGATATGGTCCTGATAGGTGGCGTAGGAGGCCAGCACGGCTACGTCCAGGGTGCCTTCCCGGGCCTCTTTTCCGGCCTTGTAGATACGCTTTTTCGCTTCTTTAAGAAGCGCCCGGGCCATCTCGAAGAGGTACCGCACCGGCGTCTTGGCCCCGGCAATAACCACTCCCAGAGAAAGGGTGGGACCGGCCTCGCAGGTCGAGAGATTTTTGAACAACCGGTCAAAATATTCTCCGGTGGCAACGGCCAGGGGTATTGCCGCCCGGGCCGGAACGAGCAGAAAGATATCATCTCCGCCCAGGGCAATGATTTCCACTGCCCGTCCTTCCAGAAGCGCCTGGTTTTCCTTAAGGGCCGTAAAAACAGCCGTATAGGCCGCGTTTTCACTGAACTGGCTCAACAGGCGCAGTCCCGCCAGGGATTCGCACCGGCCAAAAAGGGGTCCGAAGTTGTTGCCATCCGCATAAATTACCGCGATTTCGTTGTTGGTGTCGGCAATTTCAGCAATTTCGCCAGCAACCTTTAGAGAAACATTTTCTCCCCGTGCTTGCCAGAATTGCCGGTATTCTTCAACGAAAACAGACTTTTTGGCATCCTGCCCCACAAGGTGTTTCCGCAAACAAGAGGCGCAGAGATTGCGGCTTTCATCTTCGTACCGCCACTGCTTGAAGGCTGGACGAACGCCGCACGAGTCGCACACATCTTTTGTTTTCTCCGGCAGCAGGTGTGGCTCCGCTGCCAGGTGGAATTCTTTCCCGTAAAGGTCGATCGCCCCTTCGGCTTTTTCCCATGCCGGCACCAGCACGCTGCGACGAGCGGCCATTTCTTCAACCAAACGGTCCCGCAAGTCGCTTAATTTTTGAGCGAGTTCTGAAACCGTTGCCGCGTGCGACACCCCGACGGCGCGGGCTGTAAGACAAACCTCCCGGTGCAGGCGCTCAATCTCCTCCGCTACGGTTT
>DYEX01000178.1 GCA_020725525.1 Desulfovirgula sp. | reverse complement strand
TAAACAAGTATTATCAGGAACAGATGGAAGCCCTGGAATACAGCCGCAGTGAAGAATACAAGGCTGAAATTCGCCAGCGCTGCCCTATCGAGGGTAAGGGCAATGAAATGGTTCGTCATCATGGTCTGCGTCGCGGCCCGGTACTGGGGGACCAGAAAGGTCGGCCTCCAGGCCTTTCTTACCGCCCTGGCCGTGAATCTGAAAAGATGGGCAAACATAACTCTGAATAAGATAAAGAATAAAAAGGATAAGGTGAAGTTATCCACAGCCAATATGGTCACAGTTTCAGCATGACCAGTAGAGGGTTAGTCTGCCCTTTTTGACCTGAATAGCTGGTAACACGGAGGATGAGGTGGCAATGGATACCAGCTAGGTACTGTTATTGGATAATCCAAACGCAAGTTGTTCCCAACGGCCTGGCAGTTTCTGTTATTTGCCAGAGGTTGGGCTACTGGGTTATGGTTTTAATTGGGGTTTAGCGACTGTATCTTCTGGTGTAATAGTAAAGTCCAATCCCGAGATCTTTTTTAACAGTAGCTCCTTCCTTGTGCCATATTTGTGACTGAGGACATACTTATAACCCCTTACCGTTTCTTCTGGCACGATAACAACAATCAGTTTCTTCCCAATAGAGAAAATATTCCTCATCCAACAGGCCTATATCCCTAATTGCAAGAGTGCTTACTAAAAGGGAGGCACCATTCAGATAATCAGGTTGAAAAACCTTGTCCCACTGTCCGCGGTCAATCTCGTTATACCCCGGAAACTTGTGCACAATATGATATGACACTTTAAGCCATCCACCAACATCTAGAATTACTTCAGAGCTATCGTAACGTAATATCTTTGACCCTACCATCCCTATTTTTTCATCGGATTCTGCCAGCCTGACCATTTCCGTCAGGGCATTCTTGTCCACCACCGTGTCATTATTCAGCAGCCAAACATAATTCGCCCCGCGTGCCAAGGCGTATCTTATACCAACGTTATTCCCCCCAGCGTACCCCAGGTTAGCCCCGGTTTGAATGAAGGCTATGCGGCTGTGCGGGGGCAGGGCCTCGATCTCTGCCTCCAGCTCTGGCAGGCCGCCGGCTTCGGCGGTGGCCCGGTCGTACTCGATCCAGCGCACCGGTTTGGTTGACGGGTCGTAAGTGAAAAACTTCGATTCCACCGGGAGCTCACCAGCCGCCCAGGCCTTGATCCTTTCCACGGAGCCGTCGGTGGAGCCGTTATCGATGACCACGATGCGGTAGTTGGGATAGCTCAACCGCTGCACCGACTCCAGGCACTCAACGGTGTCATGCCAGCCGTTCCAGTTGAGGATGAGGATGAATATCAAAGGAATACCCACTTTCTCAATTCCCTCACTTAAATATTCTTTGCTGACAATTGTACACAACAAGGAATTCTGCTAGGAGTCTGTCCAAAATTTTTGCCTTTTGATTCCCATCAGTATACGACAAAGAAAAGTGATATCCCACAAGCGTACTGATCCACTATTGTTGGAATTCGCTACGCGAATTCCTTCCTTATTTTCCGACTTCCGACTTCCAACCTCTAACCTCCATTCCCGGCATTCATGCCCTCGGCCCCGCCTCCGCCTTCGGTCTCGCTAAGTTTGGCATCTGCCCGGCTCAAGGTCGCTCGCTTCGTGCAAAACAGCGGCCATTTTATACGTGCAGATATTGCCGGCTGGCGGATTCTTCTACCAGCCCCGGGTGCATATAATGTAATACTAAACACCGGGAATGTACAAATCCGGCTTGTGGATCTATTCCACGGCAAAGGAGTGAGACTATGGACTTCCTGAAGAGGCTGGAAGAACACCGGTCCCTGGAAAAGGAACTGGCCTGGGAGGGTACATTCCAGGATTATTTGCAGGTAGTGAAGGAACGTCCCTGGGTATGCCAGCTTGCCCACGCCCGGATCTACAGCATGATCAGGGACGCCGGGGTGGAAGAAATAAATGGAGTGAAGCGCTACCGGTTCTTTTCCAGTGAGCTCTTTGGGCTGGATAGGACCCTGGAAAAACTGGTGGAGGAATACTTTCACCCGGCCGCCCGGCGGCTGGACGTGCGCAAGCGCATCCTCCTGCTGATGGGACCGGTGAGCGGCGGCAAGTCCACCCTGGTCGCCATGTTAAAGAAAGGCCTTGAGAAGTATAGCCGCACCGGCCGGGGGGCCCTCTACGGCATCAAGGGCTGTCCCATGCATGAAGAACCCCTGCACCTTATCCCCAGGGAGCTGAGGCCGGACTTCGAGAAGGAATACGGCGTCTACATTGAAGGAGAGCTCTGCCCCTACTGCCGCATGATGCTGGAAACGGAATACGGCGGCAGGATTGAAAACGTGCGGGTGGAAAGAATTTTCCTGTCCGAGGAAAACCGGGTGGGCATCGGCACCTTCACCCCTTCCGACCCCAAGTCCCAGGACATTGCCGACCTCACCGGCAGCGTGGACTTTTCCACCATTGCGGAGTACGGTTCGGAGTCGGACCCCCGGGCCTACCGGTTTGACGGTGAGCTGAACATCGCCAACCGGGGGATCATGGAATTTCAGGAAATGTTGAAATGTGACGAAAAATTCCTGTGGAACCTCCTGAGTCTTTCCCAGGAAGGAAACTTCAAGGCCGGCCGCTTTGCCCTGATCTATGCCGACGAGTAAGCAGTTATCTCATAATACCAAAAGAGCATTTAGCCCTGTAAACCTGTTCACATACGGTTTGCGGGCTTTTTTCGTTTTCAGCCGGCGGCTGTTTCATAGCCAGGCATTCAGCAAGTACCGCGTATAAC
>DYEX01000177.1 GCA_020725525.1 Desulfovirgula sp. | reverse complement strand
GTGAGAACTGCTGAGCCTAGATATGGCAAGGCTTTGAGAGTATACAGTTCAAATTTGTAGTGCCACGCAATTTGTTCCATTTTATGGGTAGCTTGGTAGATGTGATGGGTTGTTCTTTGACCCAATTTTTCAGAGATCTCGGTTAAGGTAAAAGCTCCCCGGCAGGACACAACTCTTGAGCCGGATCCCTTACTGGAAGCCGCGCATCAATTGAGTGCTGATTTCAGCAGTATTACTGAAGCGCCCATTTGCCTTCCCCTCCGCGATGCCGGCGTTGCCGGATTGGTCGGACCGCGCGCGGTTACTATAAATACTGCCCGCAGTATGATTTTGCAGATCGCCACGCACCATTCACCGGATGAGGTCAAGATAGCTGCGGTTTTTCCTGCCCACGAGTCGGAAGAGTGGGAATGGATGCGCTGGTTGCCCCATACCTGGACAGAAGACCGCACACGACGTTTCCTTGCTAAAGAGAAGAATGATGCCCATACCCTTATGACCGGGTTAAACGATGAACTGAGCCGTCGAAAACTGCAACGGTCATTACCGAATACTACCAATGCATTGCCGCCATTGCCCTGTATAGTTATCTTATTAGCAGACCAGAGCCTGGTCGAGAAAGAAGCCGTCCTTCCGCTTTTGTTATCGGAGGGTCGGGCATTGGGTGCGTTTACTGTTGTCATGGCCGAACATATAGGAGCCTTACCGAAAGAGTGTGAGGCCATTGTTGATGTTCGAAAGAAGACCGGGCAATTGACGCTGACTGCTCCTACCATGGTTCAAGCAACCTTTGTCCCTGATCAGACTCCGGTGACAAAGGCGGACCGGCTGGCCCGGACACTGGCTCCCCTCCGCCTGAAGCAGATGGCTGCTTCGACTGAAATTCCTGGCATTGTTCCTTTATTTAGTCTTTTTGACGTTCATCGTGTGGAAGAGATCGACGCTGCCCACCGGTGGCGTTCTGCTCAACCCTACCGTTCTCTGGCCGTACCCATTGGCCTCCGGGCAGGAGGTGAAAAGTTATTCTTGAACCTTCATGAGCGGGGTCACGGTCCCCACGGTCTGGTAGCAGGAACCGTGGGTTCCGGTAAAAGCGAGCTGCTTCAGTCAATAGTTGCATCTCTGGCTGTGAATTTTCACCCTTACGATGTGGCGTTTGTGCTGGTGGATTATAAAGGCGGCGGCATGGCCAACCTGTTTGCCGATCTGCCGCATTTAGTGGGAACCCTTACCAACCTCCACGGGAACCTGGCGACACGGGCGTTGGTTGCCCTCAAGGGTGAAATGCTGCGCCGGCAGGCACTCCTGGCTCAGGCCGGAGTTAACCACATCGATGATTACCAGAGCCTCTGGCGGCAGGGTCGCGTAACGGAGCCATTACCCCACCTGGTGATTGTGGTTGATGAGTTTGCCGAACTTAAGATGGAGCAGCCGGATTTTATCCGTGAATTGGTCAGTGTGGTACGGGTGGGACGCAGTTTGGGGGTTCATCTTATTCTTGCGACACAGAAGCCGGCCGGTGTAGTTGATGAACAAATTTGGAGCAACACCCGCTTTCGGTTGTGTTTGAGGGTGGAACGGACGGAGGATAGCCAGGAAGTACTCAAACGCCCCGATGCAGCGAGCCTTACCCAACCCGGACGTGCTTTCTTCCAGGTCGGGAATAATGAGATTTTTGAATTGTTTCAGGCTGGATTTAGCGGTGCTTTATATTATCCGGAAGGCTTTGTGATCCAGGACCCCAACGAAATAGCAGAAGTCACTTTAAATGGCACCCGCCGCTCTTTATCTCCTTCCCAACGAGCCAGGCCTGATGCAACCGGCACCCAGTTGCAGGCTTTGGTCGGGTATCTAAAGGGCGTGGCGGAACGGGAGGGTTTGCGCCGGTTGAAAGGCCCCTGGTTGCCTCCTCTGCCGGAAGAAATAAATCTTTGGGATTTGCATGACGCGGCAGGACAGGGTTGGGACGGGAGGACCTGGAAGCCCGGCACTGCCTGGATTGAACCAATTGTTGGAATGGTTGATCACCCTGCGCAGCAGTTTCAGGGGCCTTTATCCTTTAACCTGGGCAAGGAAGGGCACCTGGCGGTATATGGTGCTCCCGGTTCCGGCAAAACCACGTTGTTGCAGACTCTGATCACTTCACTTGCTCTTAACCATTCGCCTGCAGACGTTCACCTTTATCTGATGGACTTTGGCGGCCGAATGCTTAACCTTTTTGCCCAGATGCCCCATGTAGGAGATGTCATTCTGGCCGACGAGGAAGAACGATTAAACCGGCTTATGCGTTTTCTCCTGCGGGAGATGGAGTCACGCAAGGAACGTTTTTCTGAAACCGGAGTAAGCACGCTTCCGGCGTACCGGGCAACGAGTGCCGAGCAGCTACCGGCTATTGTAGTCGTCCTGGACAACTATACCGGTTTTATAAATGCTTATCCCGACGCGGAAGATTATCTGGCGCAACTGCTTCGCGAGGGAGGTAATCTGGGCATTCACTTCGTAATTACTGCCAACAGCCCTTCCGCTGTCCGGATGAAGACCAGTGGGAATATTACTCTCGCAGCAGCGCTGCAGCTTGCTGACCGGGGCGAATACAGCGCTGCTGTGGGGCGTGTTTACGGGTTGGAACCGGCACCGGTACCCGGCCGGGGACTTGTGAAAGGTAATCCACCACTGGAGTTTCAGACAGCGCTGCCGGCTCCCGGGGAAAATGAAGTATCCCGTACTACCGCTCTCAAACTTCTGATGAAGCAGATGCAAGATGCCTGGGATGGGCCTTGCGCCAAGCCGATTCCGACTTTACCCGACATAGTCATGCTATCCAGACTATTACCGCCGGCGGAAGGATGGCCTGTTTTGCCTTCCGACGGTTCATTAGTTGTGCCGGTTGGGCTGGAAGTAAAAGAACTGGAACCGGTGAAAGTTGATCTCCGTGACGGTCCCCATTTCTTGATCACAGGACCGGTTCAGGGCGGTAAATCAAGTTTCCTGCAAACCTGGCTTCTGGCTCTCGCTGAGTGTTATTCTCCTGAACGTCTCTATCTCTATCTCATCGATTTCAACCAAACCAGCCTGTTTAACCTGCAGCGGCTGCCCCAGGTTAAGGCGTATATCGAAAACGAGAATCAGTTAGGCGAGATGCTCAATGAAATAACCTGCCTGCTGCATGAACGGCGGCAGGCAATGGACGAAATAAGGCGTGCTTCCATGGGTTTGTTTTCCGATAGGGAATTCCTTTCTCACCATCCAGCGATTGTAATCGCCATGGATGATTTTGATGCCGTGAGCAAACAGGCCGATCCCATGTCTAAAGACCAATTAGAGCAAATCGTCAGGCGGGAACGGGGAATGGGGGTTCATGTGCTGGTAGCTGCCACTTCGACCGATTTAAGTTCGGCTTGGGACGGATGGATCAAAGCGCTCAAGGAGCTGCAAACCGGTTTCTTATTAGGGAGCAGCGATCATAGCGACCTGCAATTGTTTAACCTGCGGCTTCCGGTAGGGGAGGCGGGGAAACTTCTGCCTCCGGGGCGGGGTTATTACACCCGCCGCGGGCGCTACGTAGAGTTTCAGGCTGCAACCGTTCAGACGGGTGACCCGACCCTATCCTCCTGGATCGAGAGGATTCGGGGGCGGTCACAGGTATAGGAACTTTTTTAGTTGGGTGTTTCAAGGAGGTGTCTGCTGTGCCGCGTATCCTGGTAAAACCGGACGCTTTGCGGATGCTCGGCTCACAGTTGCAACAAGTTGCTGGCGAGGTGCAGGCTGTAGAATTACGGTTAAGCAGTGTTATGGCCGGGCTTGACTGGGATGTGCGGGCCAGGGCCGGGGTTGAGAATCAATGGTATAACGCCCGCAGCCTGGCTCGAAGTACAGTTCAGCACGCCGACGCCATGTCACAGTTTCTAATTCGCAAGGCTCAGGCATTCGAAGATGCCGACCGCCAGGGCGCAGGAGGGGTGCAATATGCGGCTGGTGGTTTTGCAGCGGTGGTGCAGGAATGGTTACAGACGCCGTTTGGAAAGGCAATTGCTTTTCCATCGGAGATAGTTGACGATTTCTTTGGGCTGGGTTCCTTACTTAGTTTAGCGCAAATCCCTTTTAATCTTTTTGTCTTTCCCTTCGTAGCAGTAGGGACTCTGGGAGCTGTGGCACCTTTGATCCCGAAGTCCGTGTCTGGATCCCTTGAGGATTTGTTGAGCAGAGTTAATTCGATTTGGGGTTTCAATCCTTTAGGGATTTGTGAAGCAGGGATTTGTGAAGTCGGAACTGCTATATACAAATATGTCAAAAATGGGTTTTGGGTAAAAAGAATTGGAGATATGGCTTATATTAAAGGGGCCTTTTCTGAAAGTGCATTAAAGGAGGGCATAAAAGGAACTAGATACACTATTAAGAACGCTTACAAATACCCTCAGGTCTGGAAATATGTTCATATGCCAATAGCTGTAAGAGAAGCATTTAAGTCGAAATTGAATATTGGCTTCGGGGTTGCCGAAGTTGTGTTTGAAACTGCAGAAGATTATTTCAGGTTGTCGGAGCAGGGAGCAAGTAGTTCCAAGATTGCTGCTACCGTGGTAACTGATGTCGCCGTTAATACTGCAGGTGTAGTTGCAAGTACAGCAGCAGGCGCGGCAGTTGGGGCAGCAGTGGGTTCGCTTGTTCCAGTTCCAATACTAGGTACAGTCGCAGGAGCGGCAGTAGGTGTAGGTGTTTCATGGTTATGGGAAAAAGCTGTTGAAGAAAGCGGTTTCAAAGACTGGGTAGTGGGAGGGCTAACCCCACTATTCAAATAAATCTTTGAACTAACTATTAGGCGGGTTAAGGTGATTAAGGTGGGCTATAATTACTCCGATATAGAACCCTACTTGCAACTTGATTCACCTAAAGACATAAGATTCATGTTGTGGATTTGGTTGATGCTTCTTAATCTATTTGGTTTGGGGGCAATGCTTTTCGTTGAAGGTTTTTTATTAAAACGTTCGCTTGCTTCTCCAATAATAATTGTTCCCGTAATTTTGACAGCGCTTCTTGATTTATGGGCTTTTATGATCTTCTTAAATCCGATAAAGAGACAGAAAGAATATGTGCTTTTCGTGGGAATATTTGCTGTTTACCTTTCGGTCATACATCTTTTTATATTCAGTAGGGCAGCCCTAGAACTGCTTCAATTATCATTTCTGTGGGTAATTATTGCAGTAATTTTGTACGTTTTAGTTGGGGCAACTTGGCTTTTATATGTTATTGGCAAAATAAAATACGGCGAAATGTATAAGAACTACAGAAGAAGTTACTGCATTGGTTCGGCTGCTGCAACTTTAGGATTGCTCGGAGGAAAATTGTTAAAGGAGCTTACAAAGGGACACGATCATATTGGCCTTTGTATAGCGTCGTTGCTCATGGCATTTGGTATGAGTTTTCTAAGTTTTTATATACACAGATACTATGTTATTTCGGAATTTGAAAAAAGAAAGAGCGGTTACTAGGGAAAGAATTAAATAAATGTTGATGTGAAAAAAATGCGGGGAGGATTAGCAATGAAAGAATTACTACCTATCGGTTCGGTTGTTTTACTAAAGAAAGGAAAAAAAAGGCTTATGATTTACGGGAGACTGCAGCTTCAGGTTGGAACGGAAAAGGTATGGGATTATGTTGGGTGTTATTACCCAGAGGGGAATATCGACCCAAATAATGCCTTTTTGTTCGACCACGAGCAGATAGAGAGGATTTATTTCATTGGTTTTCAGGATCCTGAAGAGTTTGAGTTTAAGAAGTACTTAGAAGAAAAACTACGTGAAAGAGAAGCTGAGTAATAAATTTGGTTCCAGTAGGCGTTTATACTCTAGCGATAAACTTTTGAAGACTTCGTGAACAAGACTTATTGAATCCATGTATAGTCATTAGTGGATGTCATTAGTAGATGGTAATTCTCTATAGTAAATTTAGTAATTTTCAGGAGTGTTGCCGTATGAGTCGCGTTATCGTTAAACTTCATAGACATGTTAATCAATCAATATTTGAGCAAAACCGTATTTGTAGTTCTACGATAACTACTATGTAAAAAAATAAAAAAGAGGGATCTGTTTATGAACAACAACAATCTCCAACTTACCTGTACCCCTGTTGAATTGACTTTTTTGGCGAAACTGCTGGGGGCAGAGATCTTCCTTGGTATCCAAGACCCGTTCAGAGGCTGGTTGGCAGACGAGATCGAGGCCGCCTGGCTTAAAGCGCGGGAATCTTTGGCCGCCCGGCGTTTTATCGAAGTGGAACCTGACGGTGGGATTATTATGGACTCGGTTGTTGCTGCGCTTGTTGGCGCCTGCGGCTCGCCTGATGCCTCATACGCTTTGACTTATACCTCTGGTGGGGAAGAAACGTATTCATGCTGCTTTCATGTAACGCGCAACCTGGGGGTGGAAATTACCACCCGCGGGGAGCCGCCTGTGTGCGAACTCACGGCGTTAGATGGTTTTGAATCTGTCTATCAGCGTGTACGCGAAATCTTCGGCTTGGCGGACCAGGAGGCGCCTGTTGCCTCAAAGGGAGAGCTTCTGGAAACCGCCCTTTTCGAGGCGCGGCGCATTGCAGGTGAGTCCGGGGTTGAAGCCGCCTCTGCTTTTCTTAGACAGGCCCACTTGAATCAGGCGATTGCGGAGGCACTGGCCGCTACCCTGGCTCAACCGGTGGGTAACGGTGCGCTTGTGACTATGTCCTGGCAGGATGACACCTGGAAGGTAGACGGGTTGGGTTTGCTGGAGGGAGATAACGGCCTGTGGCTGCTGCGTTCGTTTATAAAAAAGGACGCCAAGTGGGTTGAGCTTATCCCATGCAGCGCGGAACAGGCTTGTGAGGAAATCAAACGGATGATGGAGCGGGTATTACCGCAGGTTGCGCAAGTCGGATAAGGGGGAGAAAGCAATGACTGAGCGTGTTATCGTAACCGTTCAGCGGCAGGGAGAGAGAGAAGTGCGTGACCTTGAGGTGCCGGCAAATGTACCCTCGGGACAGCTTGCTAAGATGATCGCCCGTGCTCTTTCCTGGGATGCACGTCCGGAGGGCCAACAGCCGTCCTATAAGATAGAAGCATACCCGCCGGGCCGGGTCCTGTTACTGCAAGAAAGCCTTGCCGAGGCGGGTGTCTGGGACGGCGCCTGGTTGGTGATCCGGACGGACGGCGCTTCGCCGTCGGTTTCACCAGCGCCTGTTCCATATACACCACCGGCATCTTTCCCCCCGGCGTCTTTTCCGGCACACTCTGGTTCCTCCGGTATGTCTGGCGATAACGATCAAACCGAATTAATGAACGAATCCGGCACGACCATGGTTTTTGACCAGCAGGTTACTGCTGCTTTGAAGGTTTGGCGGGGTGAACAACAGGAAATAATTCCCATAAACAAGGCAGAATTTTATATTGGCAGAAACCGGGAGGCTGTCGATTACTGCGAGGCCGCAAACAAGAACATCGGAAGGGTACATGCCAAAATAGTATTCGTAAACGGCGTTTATTACATAGTCGACCTGGAATCGAAAAACGGAACCTATCTTAATGGGGAAAGGCTTCTCAGCAATAGACCATACCCGTTGAAATTCGGGGATAAGGTTAGATTGGCAAACGTGGAATACCTTTTTGACCAAATCTAAAGCCATTTTTGATAAAATCTATACTTTGTACAAAAGTTATGGGGTTAAATTATGACGGCTTATTTGGACTCCTATCTGTATATTACTGCCGGAGTTGCACTGATCCTTATCAGTGTATTTCTTGTTGCTTTCCTTTATATCAAGTCGACCAAACAAAAAAAAATAGAAGAAGTTCGGGAAATAGATAAAACAATTACCAGAATACAGAAAGCAGCCGGCGGTTCGAAGGGGTCGCTCACGAGCGGGCCTTGCTTTCCGTTGCTGCCGTCTCGCGAGGGTAGTATCTCTAACAAACGCACTCCTGCACCAAACGAGACGACTGCTCTGCTGGATGACTCGGGCGAAACGCAGCATTTGATTTTTGATCGAGAGTACTTTCCCGTCCTGCGGGTCAACAGATCTGGTCGCGAAGAGATTATCTATATAGACAAACCTGATTTTTATATTGGGAGAAACGAGGCGGTCGTTGATTATTGCGAAACCGGCAGTCCTTATGTCTCAAGGGTGCATGCTAAAATTATTTTTCGAAAAGGCACCCATTTCCTTGTGGATCTCGATTCGAAAGGCGGTACCTATCTTAACGGCGAGAAGCTGGTCAGCGAGAAGCCGTATCCGTTATGTTTCGGAGATAAGATCCATTTGGCAGATATAGAATATGTTTTTGACAGTGAACCGTCTGAAACAATAGAGCAAGAGGGGTAACATTTTAATGCTAAAGATAGGTGAAGTCGTTTTTGATAAATACCGGGTTCTGAAACTGCTCGGCAAAGGCGGCATGGGCAGTGTCTACCTGGCGGAAAACATTAACGTCGGCAACCTGTGGGCCATCAAGGAGATTAATTATTCCGCCGGCAATCCTGTAGACCTGCTTGCTGAGCCTGATATATTAAAACGTTTAAAACACCCCCATATGCCGAGAATTGTCGATGTGATCCGGACGGATTGCTGCATTTACATCGTCGAGGATTATTTCGAGGGGCAAAATCTGCGGGAACTGCTGAAGAACAGGCAGGTATGTACCGAAGCGAATGTGCTTAAGTGGGCAAGGCAGCTGGCTGAAATCTTAATCTATCTTCACAACCTGAAGCCGGCTCCTATTATCTATAGAGATTTGAAGCCAGGCAACATTATTATTGATGAAAACAATAACTTGAAACTGGTTGATTTTGGCATCGCCAGGGAGTATAAAGAGGGCGCTACCAGAAGCCTTTATGGTTCCAGGGGGTATGCGGCGCCAGAACAATACCGGGGTAAATATGATGAAAGGACCGATATATATGGCTTCGGTGCGACCTTTTACCACGTGTTAACCGGTGTCAAATACGACCACGCCAGGCCTGTAAGGCTTAAGGAGATTAATAAAAATTTTTCGGAAGGCATCGATTTTATTATCGACAAGTGTCTGAAGGAGGACCCGGCCCAGAGATACCAGAGTGCGGCCGAGCTATATAAGGACCTTAAGTTCATCCACAAGTTTAATATCGATTATAAGAAGAGCAGGATAAAACAGAAGCTCGTTATTGCCGGAGTCATTTTCTCGCTGGCTGCCGGTGTATTTGCGGTCAAGCTGGGCATCGAGCAAAGAGAACTGACTAATATAAAGTTGTTTCAGCAGAAGATTGACGAGGGAATCAGCCTCTGTGCGAAAGGGCAGTACGCTGAAGCCGAAAGGGCCTTCTATGAAGCCTTAAAGTATGAACAAGACGTGGAAGTTTATCAAAACCTGGCCAGGATGTATCTCAGGAAAAACGAACCTCAAAGAGCCATCAACCTGTTAATTGACAAAATACAAAAAGGTGAAATCAAAGAAGACGCTGCTTCGTTTTACCTGCTGGGATCGGCTTACTTCGACTTAATGGATTACGCAAACGCAGCCTGGTATTTTCAAAAATCAATCCAGACCAATCCTTTCTCCCTGGGAGAGAATTACGAGTTGGCCATGCGGGATCTGGCGGTATCTTACGGACGGATGGGCAGGTATGACGAGGCCCGGGAAGTCCTGAAAACAATCGAGGAGAGAATAGGCTCCACCAGCCATGTGACAAGCTATGTCCTGGGGGAATTCAGCCTGGCCAAAAAGAATTACCACGAAGCCTTGAGGTATTATAACCAGGCCCAGGCCGGGGATCCTAAAAATATCCGGTATAAGCTGAGCACGGCCAGGCTCTACAGTCTTTTAAGCGCTGGGGCTCAAACTCAGCATGATAAAGAAGAAAAATTGAAAAGCGCCATATCAATCTTAAAGGAAGCCGAAGCAATAGACCCTTATAACATTCAAGTCCTGAGCGACTATGGTAAATTCAGCTTTGATTTGGGTGAGTTCTACCAGTCAACAGGCAATCCTGCCTGTACTGCAATGTACCAACAGGCGCTGCTGGCTTTTAATAAGCTTAAGGATATAGGTATTGCGAATGCGAATACCTTTCTAAACATTGCGATCATAAGTGATAAGCTGAATAACTATGGAGCTGCAGAAAAAGCATTTAAAGAAGCTTTAAGACTGGATGAAGGAGACTCCCACACTAACTTTGTGTATGGTTTGTTTAAGTTAAAACATAAAGAATACTCTGAGGCCTATAAGTACCTCCAAAAAACTGTTGATTTAAACAAAAACAGCTATGAGGTATCTGTTGCCAGGACAAAAATAAATGAGCTCAGAGAGAAAGGATGGATATAAAAACGAGAATTAATATTGCGGTCAGTAACAATCAGGGTTAAAAAGGAGAAATTTTACATTGCCCAGGAAAAAGGTTCAGTCCGGTGTCGCCAGCGATACCGGCCAGAGGCGTAAAAACAACGAGGATAGCTGGCTGATCTGCGAGCCAGAAGGCGAACTTAATCTTAAAACAAAGGGAAGGCTTTATGCCGTAGCCGACGGCATGGGCGGCTCAGTAGCGGGGGAAATAGCCAGCCGCCTGGCAGTCCGGGAGCTACAGAAATATTATTTTGCGGAAGTTCCGTCCCAACCTCCTCAAGAAGCCCTCCGGAAAGCATTTCAGGCGGCTTACGAAAGCATTCGCCGGAAAGCTATGGCTGAACCGGAACTCACCGGGATGGGCACAACTCTTACGGCAGTAGCGTTAAGGGATAACATCGCTTATGTTGCTCACGTTGGTGACAGCCGTGCTTACCTTATCCGTGATAAAGAAATAATACAACTCACCAGAGATCACACAGTCACGGCCAGCCTTGTGGAAAAAGGAGAAATTACCCCGGAGCAGGCCAAAACCCACCCGCAGCGGCATGTACTTCTCCAGGCATTGGGCGGGCGAAAGCAACCCACTGTTGAATTGCTTACCGTACCCGTTAAACCTAAAGATGTCTTCATCCTCTGCAGCGACGGCCTGTACAATGCGGTGAGCGACGACGAAATAAAAGAAATTATAACGTCAGCACCAGATATCCAAAAAGCTGCCGGAACTTTAGTTGCTCTGGCCAACCAGAGAGGCGGGCGCGATAACATAACCGTGGTTGTGGTTAAAAAAGTTAAACCGGCTAATTTATTAGGAGCGGTATTATTAACCATTTTGACTATTGTCCTGATAGTTGCCGTTAAGTGGATATTTTTTTAAAGTTTTCCGCGTAGGGAGGTGATTTAATAAGCAGGTCGCAAAGGAACGCGTTATCGATATTGAACTGGAAAATTAAAGAGAAATGGCTGGTTACTTTTGCGGGATAGTCAAAAAATTATCACTCGTAAATAAAGGGAGTTGTTAGACATGAATATTTGTCCTGGCTGCAACACAATAATTGAGAATACAGGCGCAAAATTCTGCCCAAAGTGCGGAACACCTGTTAATTACACCCAAAAACAAAAACCAAAGACCCCCTGGATTATAGCAGGTGTGGCAGGTTGTGTGCTGTTAATCGCGGTTATTGCGTTGATCGTCCGCTTCCTGCCCTTCCTTAAGCCTGCCTATGCGGCGGCTATTGCGCCCGCGGAAACGGACCTGTTTTTTGCTATTAACCCCGATTTGAAACAGGTTAAAAATTTCAACCGGATTAAGGAAATTTACGAATCAATACCAGAAGTAAAAAGAGCCCTGGACGATTTGAAAAGTAAGTTAAAGGAAGAAGCTGAGATAGATTTTGAGGAAGATGTCAAGCCATGGCTGGGCAAAGAGGCCGCCCTGATAATTCCGGACGCATTTTCGTTAACTAATGACAGCTCACCCCCTTTTATTATTGCCGTAGCCTCTAAAAACAAAAAAAAGACAGAGGCCTTCATGGAAAAATTGCGCCAGGGGGAGGAAAGACGCCGCGGAACTACTTTCGAGGAAAAGACCTATAAAGATGTAAAAGTTACTGTTGAAAAAAACACCTCATCGCCGCTGGTCTATGCCCTGGTCAAAGACTTTCTAATTTTATCCGACGACGAAAATCTTGTTTGCCAGACCATTGACAGGATCAAGGAGAAGAATAAGCAAAGTTTATCCAATAGTGAAAACTATAAAGAAGTTATGAATAAGTTGCCCAAAAGCAGGTCAGGCGCTTTGTATCTGGATTTTCAGGATGTTGCAAGGGCCATCACAGATGATGACTGGCAGTTTCAACAGTTCAGCCAGCTAAAGGCATATAAGGGGATGGGCGTGTCTTTATCCTTTGTTGATGAAGGTGTGCGTATAGATTACGCTTTAGCTTACGATCCGGAGAAAATGCCTGCAGGAAGTCAGGATACTGCCAGGAGTCCCGCCAGCCTGAAAAAAGCAAACGAAATAGTTCCCAACGATGCAATTGCCTACCTGGGGTTTTCCGAATTTAGGAAAAACATCGAAGATTTCTTAAGTGAAGTGAGAAGCAAGCCCGCCTTTGACGATTTTAATGAAGAACTTTACTATTTTGAAAGAGAGTCAGGCATCAGTTTGGAAAGCGATATTCTATCCTGGATGAAAGGAGAAGTCGCCTTTGGGATTTGTTCGGATAGAAACGGGCTCTTCGGTGCAAGAGATGTTCCCCTCGGGGTACTTGCGCTTTTCGCCGCCGGGGACCCTCAGGCAGCCGGGAGCAAGATGCGGAAGATAACAGGTTTACTGGCCAGAGAAGGGTTGAGAGTATATGACGGAACGTTAAACGGGCAGGAAATTCATTACCTTCTTGACCCCTATACAGGAGACTTTATAGGTGGTTACGGCATTCGGGACGGTTACCTGGTAATCGGAACTTCCAGGCAAATGCTCGAAAAGGCTATGGGCGCCGATAAAGAAGTCTTGGCCAGCAGCGCGGCGTTTAAAAAAGCCACCGCTAACCTGCCTTCACCTCAGGACAACCTTATTTATTTGGACGTGGAGAAAGGAGTAAAACTGGTCTCCGACACCCTTTTTGAATTTGACCGGGATGCATATCGTGAATTTAACCGGGATGTATATCCCTTTATAAAACCTGTGAAAAGCATCAGCCTGGCGAGTCAGGAAATGAAGGGCAAAGATAATTTTACTACGGGTGCTGCAATTATCAACATTGAGCGTTAGGTAATGTAAGGAAGGAACTGGCAGGGGTGATTACATTGAAGCACCTTAAAAAAAATAATGCTTTGCTGACAGCCACCCTGCTTCTCTTCTTTCTTATGGTTGCGGGCTGCAGCCGGACCGGCGCCGGGGTAAACAAGCAGCTGGAACTGGCGGTTAAATACCTGAGCGAAGGCAAATTTGAAGAAGCTGTTTTAGCCTACAATGAAGTGTTGAAAATAGACCCAAAGAACCTGCCTGCCTATAAAGGCCTCGGGAAAGCGTACACTCTCCAGGGTTACTATGAAGAAGCCAAAAGGGTATACGAGCAGGGGTTAAATGTTGTAGAGGACAAAGCACAGTTAAAGCTTGCCCTGGCGGGGCTGCACGTTGATGAAAACAGACCTGACCGGGCCATAGAAGTCTACGAGGAACTGATTAAGGCCGACCCAGGTTATCTACCTGCATACGAAGGCCTTGCCAGGTTGTTGCTGCACCAGGGCAAAACGGAAGAAGCCATAAACCTGCTTCTCGAATGCGCCTCGATAAACAGAGATAACGAGCGCAGTTACAGCCTCCTGGCGGAAGCTTATGTAAGAGTTGGAGATAAAGAAAAGGCCCTGGAAGCTTTAAGAAAATCTCTGGAGATAAGTTTAAATCAGCAGGCAACCTACGAATTGATTGACAAACTGTTTAATGGCGACTGGCCGGCGGTAATTGCTTTCGGGGAGCAAACGCTGGCGGAAAATGAAAAAGTTGGCCGGATGCTGAAAATATACGGTTACTACAACTCCGGGCAGTACGAAAAGGCCATTGAGGAATTTGCTAATTTGGGGCAAGGCCCGCAGTTCTCCAAAACAGTGGTTTACGCCGCTCTTTCCCACCTTAAAAACAATGACTCCAAAGCGGCAGAACAGTTGATCGAGAGGATAAACCTTGCCAGTGAGAAAAATCCCTGCCTGTATGCTGATGTTGCCGGGTTCCACCTGGAAAATGGGAACCTGGAAAAAGCGCTTAAAATCGCCCTGGATGGCCTGGAGCTGGATGATACCTGCCTGGAAAACTACCGGGTTCTTTATGAACTGGCAACAAAGCGCAATGATCCGAAGATTAAATACTATCCTTACCTGGTCCTGACCAGGAGCACAGAGCCGGTCAGCTTTTTGAAAGAAAAATTAAGGGAGGAGGGGATACCGGTAAATTTTCCAGGCGGGGCCGCCGGGCAGCAGCGGACAAAAGTTCCCGATGATTCCACCAGTGCCGCCCCCGGCGCAGCTGCCGGTGCCGCCCCCGGCTCGGCCGGCAGTGGCGTCCCTGGCGCGGCCGGCGATGTACTCCTTACCAGTACGGTTATAGTTCTGGATGTGTCAGACAGCATGAATGAAAATTGGCGGGACGGCGTAAAGATCGAATCTGCTAAAACGGCTGCCTCCCAAATGTTGGGGTTGATTGCCAGGGAAAGCGAGAAATTTGGGCCAAAGCATGAGGTAAGCGTGATTACCTTTGCTACAAGCGCCAGTTTGGAATTGGCGGCCACCCGGGAGATTGAGCAGGCCAGGGAAATAATCGAAAATTTAAGTGCTTCAGGCAACACCAACATTGGCGATGCACTGGCTTTAGCCAATGCTCAACTGGAAGAAACAGAGGCAAAAAAGAAGATGATTATCTTGCTTTCCGATGGAAAAACCAACACCGGGCTTTCCAGGGATGAAATTGTCGAAGGTCCTGTCAAACTTGCTCAGGAAGCAGGGTATTTGATTTTTACCATCGGTTTTGGCGATCCCGGCGATCTGGACGAGGATCTTTTGCATCGGATTGCCCAAAGTACCGGGGGAAGCTACAGTTACGCCGAAGGAAGCTTTGATCTTCAAAATGTCTATCTTAAGGTGCGGCATGAGGCCACGGGAAAAATTTTAGCCGCGTTTAAAGGGGAAATCAGTCAAGGGGAAACAAAGGAAGTCGGCAAGATTCAGGTAGCTCAAGGTTTGGGACAGTTGCATTCCACTCTTAATTGGGGCGGCAGTGCGCTGGATCTTACGCTGAAGGATCCGCGGGGTAAGATTGTGGATGAAAAATATCCCGGCGCCAGGATCTTTAATGAAAAACCGTTCTACATAATTGTAGAAAATCCTAGACCAGGAGAGTGGACGGCAATTGCCTATGGAAGGGAGGTGCCGGAAAAGAGGCTGGCCTACGATTTTATCGCCTCCGGCAGGGAAAGGGAGAAAAAAGCCCTGCCCTACCTGGGACTGATCATTTTCATGGGAGGGATGTTCGTTGTAGTTGGAATAGCGGTATTCATCTTTAGAAAGGTTTTTATGGGGTGCTGCCCCGGTTGTGGCTTGAAGCTCGAATCAGACTACCGGCATTGCCCATACTGTGGTCATAAGGTTAAGAAGTAAGTTAAGGAGGAATATATCGAAATGAACAAGAAAGAAGTTAACAAGGTTGAAGTTTTAAATCTAATGCGGAGATTAGTTGGCTTTTTTATTACTTTAATAATTTTAATCATAATTAAAGCTATTGTTGTTAAACTTCCTTCAATGGATGCTACTGTATTTGAACACATTTCTATTGCCGGTATTGCTTCCGCGATCATATCAATTATAATCATCGGGATGGTTTTAGTGTTCGGGCAGGATATCGCTGTTCGGACGGCAAGAATTCTTCCAGCTTATCCTGAAGCAACTCAATTATTAAATACCCTGTTCATACTTATTGCAATTATCATTGCCTATAGCGCTTTTGACGGGTTGTTAGTGCCTTTTTTAGCTAAAATCGAACTGACCTGGCTTTACCCGGTCCTTTTCCTTTTAATAGCCATCCTGCCTGTCTACAGGATAACAGCCCTGCTTTTTACGAGCTCGGGGAAAATCGCGGACCTGTTCATGGGGGAAAGGCAAGCCGCAGCTGCAGGTGATACTGTTGTATGTTCCAGCTGCGGCAACCGGGTGCCGGATGCGAAGTTCTGCAGTCACTGCGGAAAAGAGCTGGTCCGGCAGGAAGTTAGCCCTATCACCTGCCGCCAATGCGGCGCCAAACTCAATCCCGGGACAAAATTTTGCGTTAATTGTGGTGCTGCTGTTGCACCTGAAGATGCTGCCACGAGAATTTGCCCCGCCTGCAATTCTTCTGTCGAGCCAGGGGATGAATTCTGTTCCAATTGCGGAACCAGGATAAGTTAAACCTGGAAAGCGAGTGGTCATTACCTGGATGATGTGCCCGTGGGCAAAACAAGTAGGAACCTTAAAGAAACTGGTTGATCGTAGAATATAACAGGCCGGCCCCGGGCACGTTTATCCAGCTTTTAACAGGTATAAACGAAACATTAAAACGGGAGGGTTGAAAAATGGCTTATTGCCCGGAATGCGGCGCAAAAAACGAGGACGGCGCAAAGTTTTGCGGAAGCTGCGGAAAGGCTTTGGATGCCCTGCCGGCTGCCGCTCTGCCGGAAAGAAAAGGTTTTCCCTTTGCGGTGGTCATTGCCCTGGTGCTGGTAGTGGCGGTGGCTGTTGTTGCCTTCGCTGTTTGGCAGGGCCGGAAAAATAACCCTGAGGCACTGGCAAAATCGCTGGTGGCCAGCGTTAAGGAGAATAATCCGGAAAAAGCTGCAAAATTATGCGCAAATGACAGCGAGTTTATCACGGAGGCAATCAACGCCGGGTTAACCATGGCCGAGGATACAACGTTTGCTTATAAGGTGGTGGAACACCATAAACAAAAAGTTGATGTGGAACTGGTAACAGAGGAGGGCGACTGCATCTGTACTATTGGATTGGAGAAAAACAACGGGAAGTGGGCGGCTGCCTGGGCGGACGCCAGTGCGGCAATGTTTCAAGGCAATCCGCACCGTACCGGCGTTTTTTCTTCCAGGGAGATCGAGCAACTTCCCAGGGTGAAGTGGTGGTTTAGAACAGAAGAAAGGGTGGTTTCTTTACCGGTCATATCCGGTGATACGGTTTACTTCGGCACTGGAGACGGCTGCCGCCTTATTGCCCTGGACAGCAAAACCGGCCAGGAAAAGTGGCGGTTTAAGACAGAAGGCTGTATATATTCCACCCCGGCTATAGCCGGCGGCACGGTTTACTTCGGCGATGAAGATGGCTACCTCTATGCCCTGGACAGCAAAACCGGCCAGGAAAAGTGGCGGTTTAAAACGGGAGACAGCTGGATTTCCTCCCCGGCCATAGCCGGCGGTACGGTGTACTTCGGCTGTAACTGGCGGCTGCTATGCCCTGGATAGCAAAACCGGCCAGGAAAAGTGGCGGTATAAAGCAGAAGACGAGGTGGTTTCCTCCCCGGCCATAGCCGGCGGCACGGTTTACTTCGGCGATGGAGACGGCTACCTCTATGCCCTGGATAGCAAAACCGGCCAGGGAAAGTGGCGGTATAAAGCAGAAGACGAGGTGGTTTCTTCCCCGGCCATAACCGGCGGCATGGTGTACTTCGGCGATGGAGGAGGCGGCTACCTCTATGCCCTGGACAGCAAAACCGGCCAGGAAAAGTGGCGGTTTAAGACAGAAGGCTGTATATATTCCACCCCGGCTATAGCCGGCGGCACGGTCTACTTCGACAGTGGAGAAGGCGGCTACCTCTATGCCCTGGACAGTAAAACTGGTCAGGAAAAGTGGCGGTTTGAACCAGAAGACGAGGTGGTTTCCTCCCCGGCCATAGCCGGCGGCATGGTGTACTTCGGCGATGAAGATGGCTACCTCTATGCCCTGGACAGCAAAACCGGCCAGGAAAAGTGGCGGTTTAAAACAGAAGGCCCGGCGTCCTCCCCGGCCATAGCTGGTGGCACGATCTACGCCGTGAGTGATGACGGCTACCTCTATGCCCTCCAGTAGAGGACATATTTATCTGGATCATACTGCTTATCTTAAAAAATGGCCCGAAAATTTTTCGCCAGGGAGTAGGGGTAAATATCCTTGTTTTTCACCTGCCTCCAGGGCAAAACCAGAAAACAAACGGGAGTGTTAAACTTGTATATACCTGGCAAAAAGGAAAAATATAACTTCATTTATACTATGGTCCTTGCTATTTTGGTATTTATGGTTGGTTGTTCCGGGGGAGGGGTCAGCGCTACTTCCGAAAAGGTAGCCGAGAAACTGGAGATTGCGGTGAAATACCTCACTGAGAATAAATTTGAAGAAGCTATTCTTACTTACCAGGAAGTCATCAAGATAGACAACCTTGCCGTTAAGGCCTACCAGGGCCTCGGCAAGGTTTATGTCCTACAGGGTAAATTTGAAGATGCCCAGAAGATCTACCAGCAGGGAGCGGAAGCACTGAAGGATAAAGCCTTTCTTCAACTCCGCCTGAGCCTGGCTGGCATGTACATAGACAAAGGAGACCTAAAAGCTGCGGAGCAGATCTACAAAGAGATTATCAGCCAGAACCCTACCTGCATAGAGGCCTACCAGGGACTGGCCCTGGCCTACCAGCAGCAAGGGGATAAGCAGAAGGCTAGGGCTGTGTTGGAAGACGCCGTGCAGATGAACAACAGCGACAGTCGTGCTTATAATGCCCTAGCCGGATATTACATCGAAAATAATCAAAAAGATAAGGCATGGGGGTTATTGGTGTATTCCCTCTCTCTGGACATTAACCAAACAGAGGCATACATAGCGTTAAAGGACCTGTACAGTGAAAACTGGGAGGAACTGATCCAGGAATCAACTGGCATCAATGACCAGAATATTGCATCAATGCTGGAGTTCTATGCCCTTTACGAGAGTGGAAAATACCAGGAAGCCTTTACCGTATACGAAAGGCAGCTAAAACAAAATCCAAATAACCAAAAAGCCAGGGTCCTTGCCGGCATTGCCGCGTTCCATGCCGGAGACAAAACAAAGGCGCTTGAGCTTATCAAGGGATTGAGAACGGACCATCAGAATGAATGGGTGATGGCGGATATAGCCAGGTACTTCATGCTTACAGGGGAAAAAGAAAAAGCCATTGAGTGGGCGAAGAAGAGTTTTGAGGTAGGAGAAAACATCGAGGCCGTCAAGATTCTTTATGAAATTTATTCTAAAGATAACAGCGCCTTGGCTAAGATATATGTTGCTAAGCTGGTTTTGTATAGCTGGCTGCCGTTGAGCACTATAGAGCAGGAACTGTATGCCAATTCCATTGAAATGCCCTTTCAATTAAGCGGAAATCAATTTATTAAAAAAGAAGCCAAAGATATTGTTAAAAAAATTCTATTTGAAGACGAACATGTGAAAAAAACATCTTTTGCCTGGAAGAATATTGCATACTATGATACGAAAAATAACATTGCTTATCAATGTTTTGCTTTTGGATTAAATGGGGAGTTCGACTTTAGGGCTTTTGCGAAAATTCCTTTCACGACAAATAAGGGTGTAGTATATTGGGAAGTAACCAAAAATCAACTGGGAAAATTTACAATCTTTCGAATACATAATCCCAAAATCTATACTGCTGATTATGTACGTACCAAGCTTATTCCCGGTGATCCCAGTTATAATGAGATATCAGAATTTGATGAATGGATATCAAATAATACGATTTATAGAGATAATGGGCAAAAAGTCCCGAATTATATTCCAGTTATTAAGGGGAATTTGCCCTTTGAAAAATATTTAGAAGAGACCGGAATTAGTACAGATTCATTTGTATTTGCTGATATAAATTAACAATATAAATTACACCTATAGTCAAAAGTCCAGGTAAATATTCACTGAACCAGCTATTGGGGGAATAACCCAAGAAGAATGGCCCGAAAATTTTTCGCCAGGGGGATATTTAAAAAGGGAGGATTGTTTGGTGGTATTCTGCCCGGAATGCAAAAAAGAAATAAACAAATCCAAAGCCAGGTTTTGTCCTCACTGTGGCGCCTCTTTATTATCAGTTGGCGCTAAAGCATGTCCAAACTGCGGAACACTTGCCGGACAGGGAGCCAGGTTTTGCAGAAAATGCGGTTTTTCCTTAGAGGCTTATTCGGATAGTGAGACTTATCTGGGTGAAGATTCTTTTGCTGCTCCAGAGGAAACCGTTACAATGGAGCCTGTTGTAGTTACCTGCCCCTATTGCGGGACCGTAACACAAGCAGGGAAAAAATTTTGCTGTAATTGTGGCCGGCAAATGGGTGAGCCTGGCGATACTTCTACCCTTTCTAATTTAGAAGAGACCCCCAGAATAATCAGGCCTGTCGAACTATCGCCAAAACCTTCCACCCGGCGAAGAATAATTTTATGGCTGATCCCACTATTTGTAATCGTTGCTATCATTAGTGCGGGCGCTTATGCTTACCTGCAGGGTTATGTGCTCGATAAGCAACCTCCCGAGGTGAGTATATCTGCCCCTGCCTGGAACAAAGTGCTCACCCTGAGTTCCTCCGGTGAACCTGTCCAGGAATTAATTGAAATCAAGGCCAGGGATAATCGCGTAATCAAGAAAATTGACCTTTTAATCAATGGGGTTCCAACTAAGGCCACGGAAAACTCCAATACCCTGGTTTATCAATGGGAAACGAGTAAGGAGGGGAAATACACCTTTTGTGCAGTGGCCCGGGACCGCTGCGGTAATACAGGCAAGTCTTTGCCGCTAATGATTGAGGTTAAGTCAGAGACTGAGCTGCCGGAAATAGGGTTAAATGATGACCTTGATAAGAAAAAACAGGAAATAAGTGGCATTGTATATAATTGGGTCAACACTATCAGGGAAAAAGACCTTATTAGACACATGGAATTCTATGCTGATGTTTTGGAATTGTATTATACGTCGCCTAACTTATCAAAGGTCGATGTTTACAAGGACAAGGAAGAAACAATGGCTAAATTTGATGTAATTGATATGAGTATTTCTGATCTACAAATAAATATAGAAAGTAACGACATTGCTTTTGCTGTATTTAACAAGAAATGGGATGCAAGAGGAAGGGAAACATTTTCAGGGGAAGTGCTACAGCAGCTTAAATTGAAAAATATAAATGGCAAGTGGCAAATTGTTGGTGAAGAAGAATTAAAGATTTACTGGGTAATCCGGAACGGTAAAAAAATAGTTTGAAGGGGGGTGGTTTTACAGGCTGACAATATGGCTAATCCAGGAGGTAGCTGCTAAACTTATAAAACTTTCTTTGAAAAGTGGTATGTAAAATATTTAAAAAACCAAATGGTAACGGAATCTGGTAGGCCTTTGCAGTGTCAGTCACCTAATGTGCAACAAGGAGGAGGTGTATTTCCCTTATGCCATGTAAGCATTATACTGGAAAAGCCCTGAGCTGTAAACATTGCCAAAGAGCAATTTTGAGACATTTTTAAATGGCTGTAAACCTTATAGCTATAAGGCTTAGCAGCTCTCAAGTCAGGTTAATTTTATTTTATACGAGCATCAATGAAAAATATTGAGATAGGAGGGGACAAAATGCGCAAGAACTTTCCCTGGGAGGGGTTGCTGAACTGGATCGTCGTTGTTCTCACCTTATCTTTACTGGTCTCATGTTCATCAAAAAGCGCCATCGTTGGCAAATGGAGCGAGATTGGCGGTACAGAAACAATAGAGTTTTTCAAGGATGGCACAGTGAGCGTGGTCGATAATGGCATAACCATGGGGGGTAGTTACAAGTTCGTCGAGAAGGATAGAATCAAGTTGGAACTTAGCGGGTTAGGTGCCTTGGCTGGACCAATTGTAGCAAAGGTCTCTATCAAAGGTGATGAGCTAACTTTCACTATGCCAGACGGGGAGGTCTCAAAATACAAGCGTGCTAAGTAAGTCTCTCAGACACTTAATCGCCTAACAAGGTGCCCCACCTCACCGCTATTCCGTTACGCTCCAAAGCGGCAGGTGAGCTTTGTCGTTAGGAATCGCTAACGCGCCGCTCGTTTCGGGCGCGCAACAAAAACCAACAACACCAGGACCTGAGTTCGTGGTAAAGCAACTGGAATGATTAGTCGAAATTCTATTATTGTTAGTGGGCCAACAGATACTTTTAATGAAACAGCTGCAACGTTACAGAAATCGTTTTGCGGTAATTGCGGTAATCCCCTTTCTCGTAATGAAAAATTCTGTGGGAATTGTGGTAGTCAGGTAAATAATTAAGCAAATTGTGATAAGTGTGTTCTGCAGTTCCACCAAAACCTCAAACCAGTCTGCCTGCGCCCAGCCACTGAGGCCGAAGTCCATGGGCAAAAACAGTAAATATTCAGTAAAACCGTTATAACGAGGTTGCGGCGCTGTCCGGCGCGAACGACGCAGCACACGCCGGTGACAGCACCCGGCAACCCAGCACTCACTAAACTATGATGCACTTACTGAGACTGCTATAACAACCAGTAAATGCTGGTCCTTCCAATATAGCTTTTTCAGTGAGTGCTGGGCCGCATCCAAACGGGTTCACTGAATATTTACCTGTTTGCTTTCAAAAATAAACTTCCTCATCAATCGACCCATATCAAGCTATGTTGTTGGGTTGCAGCAAATTGAGGTGGCTGGGTGAGGCTATGGTTCTGTGAGGGGTGTGCGCCAATTGGGCCATGGAGCAAATAGAAATCAACGGGTGGATTCCCCTGGCAAACAGCGTTGAAAAATTAAGGTGTCCCGGTCACCGGGGCTTTTCTTTTTAACGGCAGGAAAATTTGCCTGTCCTGGGGAAACTGAAAACAAAAACGGGGGAGATAGGATGAGTGATGAGCATGTCACCCTGTCCGAGGAGTTAAAAGAGTGGCTTTTAAATGATCCTTTCCCAAGGTTACTGGGGGTGGAAATAGTGGAGCTTAAGCCCGGCTATTCCCGGGTCAGGTTGAAGGTGACGGAGCAGATGACCAATATCCACGGCATTACCCACGGCGGGGTCATTTTTACCGTAGCCGATGTGGCCTTTGGCACCGCCAGTAATTCCCGGGGCGTGCCCGCCGTAGGTATAAATATGAACATCAGCTATTTAAAGAAAAGTACTCCCGGGGATGAACTGGTGGCTACCGCCCGGGAGGAAAATTTAACCCGCCATACGGGGCTGTACCGGATCACCGTGGAAAACCAGCGGGGGGAACTGCTGGCCGTGGCTTCAGGCCTGGTCTATCGCCAGAACCGGCAAAAGGAAACCCAGTCCCCCATTTACTAGCAGTTTTAGGGAAGGAATTTTTTAAAAAACGTCGAATTGTCAAATTAAAGAATAAAAAATTTACGGAACTTTTGATGGCAGAAAGCTGGAGCTTTCCTGACTGAACCAGGGTTTAAAACTGCGGATTATTAATAAGGCCCGAAGGCTGGTTCTCTAGCTTTTTGGAGAGGAGCCTTTGTGGCCTTAATTTTTGGGGGAGGGAATATTTGTGAATGTTCTCCCGGCCGGTGAACCCCCTTTGTTGTCGACGGTTTACCCTTTTTTAGAACGCTTTTTCCCCGAAATTGCTGTTTTCCCGGAATTGCTGAGGCACAGTGTGCGCACGGCAAAATATGCCTTTCGATTGAGTTGCCTCCTCGGTCTCGGCAGGCCCCGGCTCCTTTTTTGGGCCGGAGCCCTGCATGACGCAGGCAAACTGCTGGTGCCCCGTCATATTTTGGAGAAGCCCGGCCCTTTGCTGGAAAGCGAGTGGAAAATGATAGTGCGGCACCCCCTGTGGAGCTTTGAACTGGTGGAGAGCAGGTGCCGCGGGGTCCGGTGCCTGGGGGGTATCCTGGCTGCAGTCAAAGCGCATCATGAGTCCTGGGACGGCACGGGCTATCCCGAGGGCCTGAAAGGTAACGGTATTCCCCTGGAGGCGAGAATTCTAGCCCTGGCCGACGTGTTTGATGCTCTAACCTCTCCCCGGCCCTACCGTTCTCCCTTGAGTTTGGGGGAAGCTCTTAAAGTGATGGCAGAAATGGGGGGTAAAAAACTGGATCCCTACCTGTTTCAAAGAGCGCGGGCTTTCCTGGCCCGTTTTAAGGAGGAAGCGGTTTAATGTCAGGGAGTGGGAAAAGGCGCAGTATAATTCAAGTATTTACCATCTGGTTCTTTGCCCTCGCCCTGGTTCCCACCTTACTGGCTGTTTATGCTACGGCCAAGTACCTCACCTTACAAACCGTTGCCTGGGCAAATAGATACCTGACCCAGATGGCTTTATACGAAAGCCAGATTATTTCCCTTTCCCTGAAGCACACTCTGGGAGAAG
>DYEX01000176.1 GCA_020725525.1 Desulfovirgula sp. | reverse complement strand
TCTCCGGAGTGGCTAAGGGAAACAGCGGCTAAAGTCGGATACGTCCAGCGCAACCGGAAAATCGACCCGGTCACCTTTTTCTGGGTACTGGTGCTCGACTTTGGAGTTGGACTGCAGCGCACCATTGCCTCCTTAAGGAGGGCCTACGAGACAGCCTCGGCAGAAACACTCGTTTCATCCTCTTTTTATGACCGCTTCAATAAGGGGCTGATCGCCTTTCTTAAAGAGTGCCTGGCGCACGGTATAGCGGATCTGGCCAGCCACGCCAGCCTTACCGCTTTCAGATACGGTGCTGCGCGCCTACCGGGGTAATCCGGTCGACATTGCCGGCAAAAAGCTCAAGGAGGTTCTCTTTTCAGCTACTCTTTGAGAAAACGCCTAAGGCCATAAGGATGGCCAGGATTATTATAGCTACCATGAATCCGAATTTTACAAGGATAAATAAGGAGACCGGCAAATAAGCCGATTAAAAAGCACACCGTTCCTAAGCACGTGGACATACGTACCCACGCATGATAAACTCATGCTCCGGCCAAAATTTTGCTGCAACCAGGCTGTTTTTGACCGACGCAGGGCGAACGGTGCTCCCTGCGGTTCGCGCCGCCCAGCACTCAACACCCAAGTCAAGTCAAGTTAATACTCAGAAGCTGGGTGTTACGATGGGTGTTGAGTGCTGGGCACTCCGGATGGCGGAGCCGGAACATCCGTACTGTTCCAGCTCGTGCTGGAACAGACTTCATCGGTTCCAGTCGCAGTCAGGGCCGTACATCATCAGACAACCCGGCACTCAACACCCAGGTTAAGTTAATACCTTTAAAAGCTGAGTGTTACAATGGGTGTTGAGTGCTGGGCCGCCCTCAGCCGGTGCCTGGCAGGATGGGGAGGTCGATGTCCATGGATTCCTCCCCGCTCCCCTGCCCTGTTAGGGCCGCTCACAGTCTTGCGCCGGCGTGGCCGGACTTCATCAGGGAGTGGTACGTGGTCCCGGGCATCCTTGCAGGT